>CALCDT010000029.1 GCA_937900425.1 uncultured Alphaproteobacteria bacterium
TCTCGGCCATGGCGATCGCCGAGGAGGCCGGGGCATAGAAGGCCGAGCCGGTCTTGAGCAGGCCGACGATCTCGGCGCCGCCGTCGCGGGTGCGCTGGACGATCTGGTCGAGCCGCTCCTGCGTGGTCCAGCCCATCTTGACGAGGTCGGGCAGCGGGATGCCGGCAACCGTCGAATAGCGGGCGAGCGGCACCATGGTGTCGCCGTGGCCACCGAGCACGAAGGCGGTGACGTCCTCGACCGACACGCCGAATTCCTCGGAGAGGAAGTAGCGGAAGCGCGACGAGTCGAGCACGCCGGCCATGCCGACGACCTTGTTCGCCGGCAGGCCGGAGAATTTCTGCAGCGCCCAGACCATGGCGTCGAGCGGGTTGGTGATGCAGATCACGAAGGCGTCCGGCGCGTGCTCGGCGATGCCCTTGCCGACCGATTCCATCACCTTGAGGTTGATGCCGAGCAGATCGTCGCGGCTCATGCCCGGCTTGCGCGGAACGCCGGCCGTGACGATGACGACGTCGGCTCCGGCGATCGCCTCGTAGCCTTGCGTGCCGGAGAGCCTGGCGTTGAAGCCCTCGACCGGGGCGGATTCGGCGAGATCGAGCGCCTTGCCCTGCGGGATCCCCTCCGCGATGTCGAAGAGCACGACGTCGCCGAGCTCCTTGAGGCCGACGAGGTGGGCGAGCGTTCCCCCGATCTGTCCCGCCCCGACGAGGGCGATCTTGTTCCGCGCCATTCCAAGTACCTTCCGTTTACGTAAAGGGAAAATAGCTTCGCGTTACTTCGCTTGAACTAACCCGAATGCCCATCAAGCGCAAGCGACACGACAAGGCAACGGCGCAAAAAACCGCACATCTCGGCCTTGATCTGCCGGCCGGCGCACGAATGAGCGCGCGGCGGCCGGACGATATTACGTTTGCGTCACCTCTCGATGACGATCGGCCGCAGGGGTGGCAGCCGGCTCAGTCGATCCGTCGCGGCGCGGAGAGATAGGCGTCGGAGCGCATCTCGACGAGACGGGAGGCGCAGCGCGCGAACTCGAAGGCCTCGGTGCCGACGCTGTCGACATAAAGCTCGTCCGGCTCGGCGGCGGCCGAGACCACCAGCTTGGTGCCGGTGTCGTAGAGCGTGTCGATCAGGATGATGAAGCGCTTGGCCTCGTTGCGGCGGGAACGGTCCAGCACCGGGACGTTCTCGAGGAACAGCGTGTGGTAGGTCCGCACCAGCGCCTGGAAATCCTCGGCCCCGAGCGGCGCCTCGCAGAGGTCGGAAAAACCGAAGCGGGCGAAGCCGCCGGCGGCGAGCGGCACCCGGACGCGGCGGCCGTGGACGGTGACGAAGGCCGGCGCCGCCTCGCGCCCGGTGGTCGCGCGCTCCCAGAGGTCGGCGATCCGGCGGCGGGCGTCGGAGCCGAGCGGGGTGACGTAGAGATCGTCCTTGGCGGCCTTCTCGAGCCGGTAGTCGGTCGGCGAATCGAGCCGCATCACGTCGGCGCGCTGCCGCAGCAGGGCGACGAAGCCGAGGAAATAGTCGCGGTTGAGGCCGTCGCGGTAGAGGCCGTCCGGCTCGACGTTGGAGGTGGCGACGACGACGAGGCCCATCTCGAACAGCTTGGTGAACAGCCGTCCGAGGATCATGGCGTCGGCGACGTCGGTGACGGCGAACTCGTCGAAGCAGAGCAGACGGATCTCGCGGGCGAGGTCGCGGGCGACCGCGTCGACCGGGTCCTTCGCCTCGGCCTTGCGGGCGGCGGCGATGCGGGCGTGGGTGTCGGCCATGAAGTCGAGGAAATGGACGCGGCGCTTGTTCGGCTCGTCGGCGAGCGCGAAGAACAGGTCCATCAGCATGGTCTTGCCGCGGCCGACCGAGCCCCAGACGTAGACGCCGCGAACGGCGGTGGCCGGGGCCGCCTTTCGCCGGCCGAACATCCAGCCGATCGGGCTCTTCTTGGAGGCGAGGCGGGTTTCCTTGAGGTCCTTGAGCAGGGCGTCGAGCCGCAGCGCCACCTTCTTCTGGGCGAGGTCCGCCGAGATCGTGCCGGCGGCGACGAGGGCGTCGTAGGCGGCGGACACGCTCTTGCGGCCCGCGGCCGCCTCGACCTTCGTCCCGTCGCCACTCGCCGTCATCGCCCCGCCCCGTCCGCTCGCCGCCGGCGGAGCCCGCCGACACTTTCGCGATGCAGCATTCACGCTGCACCGCGGCAACGCCTAGCACAACCCGGCGGCAAGCCAAAGGGTTCCGGCCACCGCGGCGCCCGGGACCGGCGCGCGCGGCGGCGGGACTCCCGCGCCGTCAGCGGAAGAACTGGACGCCGCGCTTGGAAACCTCGAGCTGGCCGGCGTAGCGCAGCGGTGCCGTGGCGTAGAGCCGCGCGACCGGCGAACCGGAGGCGTCCTTCAGCGTCACTTCCTTGCCGGAGAGGTCCCAGGCGCCGATCGCCTGCAGTTCGGCCGAGGAGCAGCCGCGGGTCAGCGCCCGGTAGCCGCCGGACCAGGTGGTGAGGGTGGTGAAGAGCTTGCAGGTCTCGCCGCCGGACGTCACGGTCCAGGCGCCGGAGAGATCGGTCTTCTTGACCTCGATCGCCGCCTGCTGGGTCTGCTGCATCTCGGCGGCGGCGGCGGCCTGGTCGACCGGGGTCTCGGCCGGAGGCGGCAGGCTCTCCGCGGGCGGCGGCAGGTCGAGCGTCTGCACCGGGGTGGTCGGGGCGGGCTGCAACGGCGCCGGGCCCGAGGGCGCCGCGCTGCGGAAGCCGCCGCAGGCCGCGAGGCCGAGCACCATCACCAGGCCGGCCGCACGAAACCCGGCCGACCGGATCCCGGCCGTCGCCGCAGGCGTCCCCGTACGCATCAAGGTCATCTCGTCGCTCTCCTCCGCAGGGCTCCCCGGCGGGGAACCGCATCCTTTGTCCTCACCGCGCCGTGTCTTCACGGCGCGACGTCCTGGCGGCACGGTCGCGGCGAGGGCCTGGCTCCGCCCTCCCGAACCGCCCTTCCGAACCGGCCTTCGTGCCGTCCGTCCCGCCCCTTCGTCACGACGAAGCCGGCGGAGCGCGGCGCGGCGACGGCGGCACCCGTGGTCGCGGGGCCGACTGTGCGTCGAAGCTTCCGCGATGGCAAGGCCGGCGCGCGCCCGCCCGTCCCGGAACCGGGGCTGGCGGCGCCGCGTTCGATATCCTATGTGGCCGGTGGATCCACTCCGGGACACGCCCGCCGCTTCCGGCCCCGCCCCTTCGCCTCACGCCTGCGACAAGGACGTCCACATGACCGCCGCCCCCCTTCTCACCCTCAACGACGGCCGCAGCATTCCCCAGCTCGGCCTCGGCGTCTGGCAGACGCCGGCCAGCGAAGTCGCCGATGCGGTCGAAGCCGCGCTCGCCTGTGGCTACCGCCACATCGACACCGCCGCGATCTACGGCAACGAGGAGGGCGTCGGCGACGGCGTCCGGCGCAGCGACGTTCCGCGCGGCGACATCTTCGTCACCACCAAGGTCTGGAACGACGACCAGGGCTATGACGCGACGCTGCGCGCCTTCGAGGCCAGCAACGAGAGGCTCGGCCTCGGCTATGTCGACCTCTATCTCATCCACTGGCCGGCGCCGGCCAAGGATCGCTATGTCGAGACCTGGAAGGCGATGATCCGGCTGCGCGAGGAGGGCCGGGTCCGCTCGATCGGCGTCTCCAACTTCAACGCCGACCATCTGACCCGGCTGATCGGCGAGACCGGCGTCGCCCCGGTGCTCAACCAGATCGAGCTGCATCCGCGGTTCCAGCAGTCGGGTCTGCGCACCGTCCACCTCGAGAACGGACTGCTCACCGAATCGTGGAGCCCGCTCGGCCAGGGCGGCCTGCTGACCGATCCGATGATCGCCAGGATCGCGGAGAAATATCGCAAGACCCCGGCGCAGGTGATCATCCGCTGGCATCTCGACAATGGGCTGATCGTGATCCCCAAATCGGTGCGCGCCTCGCGCATCGCGGAGAATTTCGACGTCTTCGATTTTTCGCTCGAACTCGAGGACCGTGCCCGCATCGAGGGCATGGACGATCCGGAGGGCCGGATCGGGCCGGACCCGATGAAGGCGACCTTCTGACCCCCGCCGCTCACGGCCGCTCCGCTTGGCGCGGGCGGCCGTCGCAACTCGTCGCCGTCCGTCAGCTGCCGCCGGCCATCAGCGGCCAGCGGGCGGTGGTGACGGTGCCGGAGGTGTCGCGCATCTCGGCGACGAAGGTGTCGCCCTCGCCGGCCGGCCGGTAGGACAAGCGCACCGCCGGGTTCTCCGACAGCGAGATGCCGCCGGTGACCTTCAGCAACGGGTCGGAGCCGAGCGTCACCGTCAGCGTGTCGACGTAGCGGGCGGGGATGTAGTTGAGCGTGACGTAGTGGAGCTGCATCCCGGTGTAGTTGGGGTGCATCACCCGGATCTCGTCCTCGCGCATCGCGCTGCCCGCGGCGCCGGCGACGGCGCCCTGCTCGAAGTCGAGTTCGCCGAGGCGGGCGGCGGCGACCTCCGGCCGCTCGACCGGGCGGGCGGAGCAGCCGCCGGACGCCTTCACGAAGGCCGAGGCGGCGTGCAGGCTGCCGTCGTCGAGTTCGGCGACGGCGTGGACCAGCGAGTAGCGGTTGACGCGGACGTTTGTCGAGATCTTCGCGATGTTGGCCGTCTCGCCCAGTTCGAAGACGGCGACCAGCGGCGCCGGGTTCTCGTCGACGAAGAGCGAGATCTTCTCGATGCGGCGGCCGTCGAGCGGCGACAGCCGGGTCGAGACCGTCACCGGCACGCTGCCGGGATCCTGTGCCCGGGTCGGCGCCTCGAGGCCGACCACGCCGGAATCCTCGACGATCGGCCGGCCTTCGAAGGCGAGGTCGGACAACTCGCTCCAGATCTCGGCGGCTTCCCGTTCGCTCCAGGCGAAGGCGGGAACCGGGGCGGCGAGACCGGCGCAAAAGGCGACGACGAGCGCCGCGCGGCGCCGGAAGGACAACGGAAGCATGGGCGTCTCTCCGCTCGGCCGTTCCGCGGGCGGCGGCCGTTATGGGGATTTTGCCCGCAGTATCTGCGAGATCGCCGAAAAAGGGAAGAAGTTCCCCCGATCCCCGACCGCCGGCTGCTGCCAAGTGCCGCATCGGCGAAACGAACGGTTTTGCGGCTCGCGGATTCCGCGATACACTGTGCAGTGCAACATGGCCGGGGTGTCCGGTCCGGGCCGCCGAGACGCGGCGCCGCAGAACAGGCGCCGAAGACTGCGCCCCGAGAAGAACCGCCCGAGAGAGTGTTCATGATCGCCGTCCGCCCCCGCCGCAGCGTCCTCTACATGCCCGGCTCCAACGCCCGCGCCCTCGACAAGGCCCGCACCCTGCCGGCCGACGGGCTGATCTTCGACATGGAGGACGCGGTGGCGCCGGAGGCCAAGGCCGAGGCCCGCGCGACGATCAAGGCCCAGCTCGCCGAGGGCGGCTATGGCCGGCGCGAGGTCTTCGTGCGCATCAACGGCCTCTCCACCCCCTGGGGCCGCGACGACCTCGCCGCCGCCGTCGAGGCCGGCCCCGACGCCATCCTCGTGCCCAAGGTGTCGAGCCCGCAGGATCTCGAGGCGGTCGAGGCGGCGATGGCCGCGCTCGGCGCCCCGGAGGAGATGGCGGTCTGGGCGATGATCGAGACGCCGCTCGCCATCCTGTCGATCCGCGACATCGCCGCCCACGCCCGCGCCCCCGGGAGCCGGCTCGCCGGCTTCGTGCTCGGCCTCAACGACCTCGCCAAGGAGACCGGCGCCCAGTTCGTCGACGGCCGGGTGCCGATGGTGCCGTGGATCTCGACGGCGCTGGCCGCCGCCCGTGCCTTCGGCCTCGCGGTCCTCGACGGCGTCTACAACGACATCTACGACGACGAGGGCTACGCCGCCGAATGCCGGCAGGGCCGCGAGTTCGGCCTCGACGGCAAGACGCTGATCCATCCGCGCCAGATCGCGGTGGCCAACGCCTCCTTCGTGCCGACGCTCGAGGAGGTGGCCTGGGCCGAGAAGATCGTCGCCGTGTTCGAGCAGCCCGAGAACGCCGACAAGTCGGCGGTCAAGGTCGAGGGCCGCATGGTCGAGCGGCTGCACGCCGAGATGGCGACGAAGACCCTCGCCCTCGCCGCGGCGATCCGCGAGGTCGACGCGGTGCCGCTGGCGAGCTGAGCCGGGCGGCGGATTTTCCGTCCGCCGGCCTGTCCGCTCGGCCCATTCCGCCGGCGGGTGGGGCGGCTGCGAACCGGTCCGACCGGCGCCGCCTTCAGCTCCGCATGCGTTCGCCGCGCGGATCGTAGAGCGGGGCGAGGGCGAGGCGGGCGGGGACGACCTTGCCGGCGACCACCAGTTCGTAGCGGCCCTGGGCGAGCCAGCCCTTGCTGACGCCGGCCTCGCGGCGGACGTAGCCGAGGCCGATGTTGGTGCGCGCGGTGTAGCCCCAGCCGCCGCTCGACAGGTATCCGACCGCCTCGCCGTCGCGCAGGATGGTCTCGCGGCCGGTGAGGACGACGTCCTCGCCGTCGACGGCGAAGCCGGTCAGCATCCGCTTGACCGCGACCGCGGCGGCCGCCTCGCAGGCCTGCCGGCCGATGAAGGGGCGGCCGCTTTCCAGCTTGACGAGGCGGCCGAGGCCGGCCTCGTAGGGGTTGACCGAGGGCGACAGCTCGGCGCCCCACGCGAGGAAAGCCTTCTCCAGCCGCAGCGATTCGATGGCGCGGTAGCCGGCCGGGCGGATGCCGAAGGCGGCACCCGCCTCCATCAGCGCGTCGTAGACCGCGGGAAGCCCGGCGACCGGCACGTGCAGTTCCCAGCCGAGTTCGCCGACGTAGCTGACCCTGAGCGCCCGTACCGCCCGACCGGCGACGGCGATCTGGCGGACGTGGCCGAAGGGAAAGGCGAAGGTGGTGAGGTCGGCGGTGGTGACGGCGGCGAGCACCTGGCGCGCCTTCGGCCCCATGATCGCCAGCGTGCCGAAGGCCTCGGTGACATCCTCGAAGGCGACGCCGTCGCGCGGCAGGTTGGCCGCGATCCAGGCGGCGTCGCGGGTGCGGAAGCCGGTGCCGCTGATCACGAAGAAACTGTCGGCGGCGAGGCGGGCGACGGTGACGTCGCATTCGACGCCGCCGCGCTCGTTGAGAAACTGGGTGTAGGCGAGGCGGCCGACCGGGCGCGTCAGGTCGCCGGCCGCGAGCCGGTCGACTGCCTCGGCCGCCCCGGCGCCCCAGATCTCGAACTTGGCGAAGGAGCTCTGGTCGAACAGCACGACGCCCTCGCGGCAGGCGCGATGCTCCTGGCCGACCGGCAGGAACCAGTTGGCCCGGCCCTGGGACGGCTGGTCCTCGGCGGCAAGGCCCTTCGGCGCGAACCAGTTGGCGCGCTCCCAGCCGAGCTTCGATCCGAAGACGGCGCCGCGCTCCTTGAGCCGGCCGTAGAGCGGGGAGACCAGCTTGCCGCGCGCGCTCTCGTATTCCTCGTGCGGGTAGGCGACGGAATAGTGGCGGCCGTAGGCCTCCAGCGTGCGGGCTCTCGTGAAGGCGTCGTCGGCGGCCGCGGAGAAGCGGCAGGGGTCGACCGGCCAGAGGTCGAGCGGGGCGGCGCCCTTCATCACCCAGTCGGCCAGCGCCCAGCCGGCGCCGCCGCCGCTGGCGATGCCGAAGGCGTTGAAGCCGCAGCCGAGGAAGACGTTGGCGCGTTCGGGCGCCTTGCCGAGGATGAAGTTTCCGTCCGGCGTGAAGCTCTCCGGGCCGTTGATCATCTGCTTGACGCCGGCGGTCTGGAGCGCGGGCACCCGGGCGATGGCCTCGACCATGTGCTGCTCGAAATGATCCCAGTTCTCGCCGAGCAGCTGGAACTCGAAGGGCGTCGGCACGCCCATTTCGGCCCACGGGATCGGGTCGGGCTCGTAGCCGCCCATGACGAGGCCGCCGACCTCCTCCTTGAAATAGATGCGGCGGTCGGGGTCGCGCAGGGTCGGCAGGTCGGAGGTGACGCCCTCGATCCGCTCGGTCACCACGTATTGGTGCTGGATCGGCAGCAGCGGCACCCGCACCCCGGCGAGCCGGCCGAGCTGGCGCGACCACATGCCGGCGCAGATCACGACCGAGCGGCAGGCGATCCGCCCCGCCGAGGTGAGGACGGCGACGACGCGCTCGTCCTCGAACTCGAAGCCGGTGACGCGGACGCCCTCGTGGAAGCGGGCGCCGTGCATGCGGGCGCCCTTCGCCAGCGACTGGGTGATGTCGGAGGGGCTGGCCTGGCCATCGGTCGGCAGGAAGGCGGCGCCGACGAGGTCGGAGGCGTCCATCGGCGGCCACAGCGACTTCGCCTCCTGGGGCGAGAGCAGGTGCATCTCGAGGCCGAAGCTGCGGGCGGTGGTGGCCTGGCGCTTCAGTTCGATCCAGCGATCGTCGGTGGCGGCGAGGCGCAGGCCGCCGTTGCGCTTCCAGCCGGTGGCGAGGCCGGTCTCGGCCTCGAGCCGGTCGTAGAGCTCGACGGAGTATTTCAGCAGCTCGGTGATCGCCGCCGAGGTGCGCAGCTGGCCGACGAGGCCGGCGGCGTGCCAGGTCGAGCCGCCGGTCAGGCGGCCCTGCTCCAGGACGACGACGTCGGCCCGGTGGTCGCGGGCGAGGTGGTAGGCGGTGGAGCAGCCGACGATGCCGCCACCGATCACGACGATCTCGGCGGCTTGCGGCAGGGCGGTCTCGGTCATCGGTGGTCTTTCTCGAAGGCGGCGAGGACGGCCTCGAACCGCGCGCGGGTGTCTTCGGTGTAGGCGGAAAAATCGACGCCGGGCGTCGTCATCTCGTGTTCGCCGACCATGCTCCACATCGTCTCGCGCAGGGCCGAGGCGACCTTCATGGCGGCGAAGGCGCGGCGGGTCGCAGGATCCGGGGCGCCGCCGAAATAGGCGGCGAGCAGGGCCTCGTCGTCCTCGGCCTCGAAGCCGGCGTTGGCGGCGAGGTTGGCGAGGTCGAACATCGCTGTGCCGAAGCCGCCGTATTCCCAGTCGATCAGCTGGAGCCGGCCGCCGACGTCGAGGATGTTGGCGGGAAGCAGGTCGTGGTGGCCGAAGACCACGGGCAGCGGCACCTGCGCCGCCTCCAGATCCGCGGCGACGGCGAGAAAGCGACCGAGCACCGCCGGGTCGGCCCCGGCGGCGGCGAGGCGGGCGGCGTAGTCGCGCAACACGTGGAACACCCAGAAGGCCGATGCGGCGCCGCGCAGATGGCCGGCGACGTCGCGGTGGACGCGGGCGAGCAGGCCGGCGAGCTCGGAAATGCGGGCGCGGACGTCGTCGGCGCCGAGGCTGCGGCCGGCGAGGAAATCGAACACCATCACCCCGCCTTCGGCGTGGCGCAGCGCCGGCGACAGGCCGGCGGCGTGGGCGGCGCGGGCGGCGGCGGCCTCGCGGTCGCGGAAGACGTGGTGGAACGGCAGGTCCTCGCCGAGGCGCACGACACAGGCGCCGGAGGCGCCGGTCACCTTGTAGTTGCGATTGGAAAGGCCACCGCCGAGGGGGACGATCTCGATCGGCCCCTGCCAGAGCGGCAGCGCCCGGATCCGGTCGGCATCGCTCATGGCCGGCCTCGCGATCCGGCGGCGTGCCGGTGCCCACGCCCGTGCCGATGTCCGGGCACCGCGCCGGGGCGGGCGCAGGAAGGGTCGACCGGAGACGGGACGATACGGGCGCAAGGCAATGGCGGCAGGTCTCGGCAAGCATCGCAATATGTGGTGATCACCGCATCCGCCGTGGCGACTGTCAAGGAAAATCGACGCAAAACAACAGAATGCAACATGAATGTGCGGATTTCCACGGTGTTCGGTGCTTGGCGAAGGACCTCGACCCTCGGCGGCCGATCCGCAGGTAGCCTTCCCGGCCCTCTCCCCGGCACAGCCGTCAGCCGATCGCGTGGAGCCCGGCGCCGTTGGCCTTGAGCCAGGCCCGGGCCTCGTCGCTGCGCGGGCAGAGCCGGCGGCAATGGTCCCAGAAGACCGGGCCGTGGTTCATCTCGGCGAGATGGGCGACCTCGTGGGCGGCGAGATAGTCGAGCACGAAGGGCGGGGCCAGCACCAGCCGCCAGGAGAAGGACAGCGTGCCGCGGGAGGAGCAGGAGCCCCATCGCGAGGTGGTGTCGCGCAGCACCACCCGGGCAGGGCGGCGACCGAGGGCGGCGGCGTGACGCTCGACGGCGGCGAGAAGGTCGGCTCGCGCGAGGGCTTTCAGATGATCGCCGACACGGCGCGAGAAGGCGGCCGGATCGCCGGGCACCAGCAGTTCGGCGACGGCGCCGTCCGCGTCGGCGTCGTACCGCCTCCCGGGGTCGGCGGACGAGCCGGCGTCGCCCCCGCAGCCCGGCCCAGCCCCAGGCCCAAACTCCGGCCCGGACCCCGGCGCCGCCCCCGCGACGAGCGGCCGGACGCGGACGGTGCCGCGCAGGCCCGGGACGGCGCAGAGGCGATGCGGCATGCCGCGGATCGGGATCACCGCCCCGTCGGCGAAGGCGACGGCCTGCGGCCGCCGCGCCAGATGCTCGGCGAGCCAGCCGCGGTGGCGGTCGAGGAAGGCGCGGGCGGTGCGCAGGCTGCCGCCGGCCGGCAGGGTCAGCACGGCGCCGGACCGGTCGGGCGACAGGCGCAGGGTGTAGCGCCGGGCGCGGGGATTGCGGCGGAGAACCACGGCGACGGCCTCGCCGCCGACGTCGACGGCGAGCCGCTCGGTCGCGCCTGCCGGCGCGGCCGCGGCGGGCGCCGTGCGGGTGAGGAAGCCGGGCAGACGGAATCGCATGGCGGGATGGTAGCCCGGCCCGGCGGGGAATGCAGCGATGATCGTCGCGACGGGGATGGAGGGGGCGGTGCGGCGCTCGCAAGGAAGCGCAAGGCCGACCGAAAAAGAAGGCCGGCGATCCGTTCAGGATCGCCGGCCTTCCGGAGGTCAGGAAGCGCCGCCTCAGGCGGGGGTGCCGCCGCAGGGGGCCGAGTAGGCCGCCGGCTCTTTCGAGCCGGCGGCCGTCGCCTCAGCCGCCGTTGCGGCGCGCCATGAACCGGTCGAATTCTTCCTGATCCTTCGCGCGCCGCAGCTCGCGAAGGAACTCGTCGAATTCCGCCCGCATGGTGTCGAGCTTGCGACGCTCTTCCTCGAGGCGGGCGAGTTCGCGCTCACGGTAATCGTCGAAGGCGACGTTGCCGGTGCGCGCGGGACCGCGGCCGAAATCGAAGTCGCGAGCCATGCTTTTGGCCTGTCCGCGAACGTTTTCGAGTGTGCCTCTCATGCGGTCTCCCCAGAGTATGTAGGCGAGCATCGCCAGACCCAGAGGCCAGAACACCACGAAGCCGAGGACCATCAGGCCGATCGACATCGGATGCCAGCCGGGCTTCAGCATGCACGTCTGGTTCATCTTTGTATCCTCTTCCACGACACGACAGATCATCACGTGGCCCCGGAATGACCGGCTTTCAAGATTTCGCGAAAGATATTTCGCGCGCACGAGGGAACCCGCCGCGCCCGCCGCGGGAAGGGGCGTAGCTCAGCCCATCCGCTCGGAGGCGTAGCCGCCCGGGCTCGCCGGGAAGACCACGGTGCGGTCGCCGTTGAGGAAGACCCGGTGGTGGATGTGGGCGTGGACGGCGCGGGCCAGCACCTGGCTCTCGACGTCGCGGCCGATCGAAACGTAGTCGGCGGCGCTCTGGGCGTGGGTGACGCGCACCGTGTCCTGCTCGATGATCGGACCCTCGTCGAGATCCTCGGTGACGTAATGGGCGGTGGCGCCGATCAGCTTCACGCCGCGGCCATAGGCCTGCTTGTAGGGGTTGGCGCCCTTGAAGCTCGGCAGGAAGGAGTGGTGGATGTTGATGATCCGGCCCGACATCTTCCTGCAGACCTCGTCGGACAACACCTGCATGTAGCGGGCGAGGACGATGAGGTCGGCGCCCGATCCCTCGACCACCTCCATCAGCCGGGCCTCGGCCTGCGGCTTGTTGGCCTTGGTGACGACGACGTGGTGGAAGGGGATGTCGTGGTTGACGACCACCTTCTGGTAATCGAAGTGGTTGGAGACGACGCCGACGATCTCCACCGGCAGCGCCCCGATCTTCCAGCGGTAGAGCAGGTCGTTGAGGCAGTGGCCGAAGCGCGAGACCATCAGAAGCAGCTTCATCGGCCGGGCCGGATCGTGGAAGGCGAAGGTCATGGCGAAGCGCTCGGCGATCGGGGCGAAGCCGTCGGCGAGCGCGTCGGGGCCGACGCCCTCCTCGCTGGCGAAGCTGACGCGCATGAAGAAGCGGCCGCTGTCCTGGTCGTCGAACTGGGCGCTGTCGGTGATGTTGCAGCCCCGTTCGGCGAGATAGCCGGAGATCGCGGCGACGATGCCGCGGGTGGAGGCGCAGGAGACCGTGAGGACGTAGGCGGCGGGCGGAGAAGTTGCGATCATCGGAGGCCTTTTCGCGAGGGAGGGTCCGGCGCGGCGCACCGCCCCGCGGCAGCGGGACGGCACGGACACGCCGGCGCGTTCGGCGGCCGGTGGGGCCGGCGCCGGGTGATCGGGCGAGGATCCCGCGGAAAGGAGGCGCCGGGCGGCATCCTCGCCGCGGGGGAGGAGATCCTGTTCCGAAACGTTGAATATCGAAGCGTGACGAAGCCGTCACCCGGGCGGCGTGCCCGGATGACGGAGAAATCTGAGGTGTTTCGATCAGGCGGCCTTGCGCGGGACCGGACGCGGGATCCGGCGACGGATCGCCGGCCGGGCGTCGGTTCCTCCGCCGGCCGGCAAGCGACCGGCGGCCCGGTTCAGATGTCGAGCGTCGTCTGGCGTTCCCATTCGGTGAAATGGGAGACGTAGGCGTTCCACTCGTCCTGCTTGACCTTGAGATAGGCGGCGGAGAACTCCTCGCCCATCGCCGCCTTGAGGCCGGCGTCCTTGTCGTATTCGCGCAGGGCGTCGAGCAGGTTCAGCGGCAGGCGCGGAGCGTCGGTGACGAGGTGGCCTTCCTTGTACATGTCGATGTCGTGGCGCTTGCCGGGATCGGCCTTCGAGCGCAGGCCGTCGAGGCCGGCGGCGATGATCACCGACTGCAGCAGATAGGGGTTCACGGCGCCGTCGGGCAGCCGCAGCTCGAAGCGGCCGGGACCGGGCACTCGGACCATGTGGGTGCGGTTGTTGCCGGTCCAGGTCACGGTGTTCGGGGCCCAGGTGGCGCCGGAGATGGTGCGCGGGGCGTTGATGCGCTTGTAGGAGTTGACGGTCGGATTGGTGATCGCGGCCAGCGCCGAGGCGTGCTTCATGATGCCGCCGAGGAAGTGGCGGCCGTCGGCGGAGAGGCCGAGCTCCATCGACTTGTCGGCGAAGGCGTTGACCGACCCGTCGGTGTTCCACACCGAGATGTGGCAGTGGCAGCCGTTGCCGGTGAGGCCCTTGAAGGGCTTGGGCATGAAGGTGGCACGCAGGCCATGCTTCTCGGCGATCGACTTGACCATGAACTTGAAGAAGGAGTGCTTGTCCGCCGTCTTCAGGGTGTCGTCGAACTCCCAGTTCATCTCGAACTGGCCGTTGGCGTCCTCGTGGTCGTTCTGGTAGGGCTTCCAGCCGAGTTCGAGCATCGCGTCGCAGATTTCCGCGATGACGTCGTAGCGGCGCATCAGCGCCTGCTGGTCGTAGCAAGGCTTCTCGGCGGTGTCGTATTCGTCGGAGATCACCTTGCCGTCGCGGGTGATCAGGAAGAACTCGGCCTCGACACCGGTCTTGACCGAAAGACCCATCTCGGCGGCCTCGCCGACGAGGCGCTTCAGCGTCACGCGCGGGGCCTGGCCGACGAGAGCACCGTCCATGTAGAGATCGGCGGCGACCCAGGCGACCTCCGGCTTCCACGGCAGCTGGATCACGCTGTCGCCGTCCGGCACGGCGAAGAGGTCGGGGTGGGCCGGGGTCATGTCGAGCCAGGTGGCGAAACCGGCGAAGCCGGCGCCGTCCTTCTGCATGTCCGCGATCGCCGCCGCCGGCACCAGCTTGGCGCGCTGGGCACCGAACAGGTCGGTGTAGCTGATCATGAAATACCTGACGCCGGTTTCCCCGGCGAACTGCGACAGATCGCGCGCCATGTCTCTGACTTCCCCTTGAATGTCGAACTGTTCCCGTGTCGGCCGCGAGGGGTTCTGGTCGCCCCCCGTCGGCCCGTCCGTCCGTATCGCCCCGGCGATGCGTCCGCCGCCCCGCTCCTCAGAAACCGCCGGTCTGGCCGGGGATCCAGCTGGTGCCGGCGAGCGGCACGCCGGCCATGGCCGCGGCCTCCACGGTGAGGGCGCAGAGGTCCTCCGGCTCGAGATTGTGGACGTGGTTGTGGCCGCAGGCCCGGGCGATGGTCTGGGCTTCCAGCGTCATCACCTTGAGATAGTTGGCGAGGCGGCGGCCGGCGAGCACCGGGTCGAGGCGGCTCGCCAGCGCCGGGTCCTGGGTGGTGATGCCGGCGGGGTCGCGGCCCTCGTGCCAGTCGTCGTAGGCGCCGGCGGTGGTGTGCAGCGCCTCGTAGTCGGCCTCCCAGCGCGGGTCGTTGTCGCCGAGGGCGACGAGGGCGGCGGTGCCGATCGAGACGGCGTCGGCGCCGAGCGCCAGCGCCTTGGCGACGTCGGCGCCGTTGCGGATGCCGCCGGAGACGATGAGCTGGACCTTGCGGTGCATGCCGAGGTCCTGCAGCGCCTTCACGGCGGGGCGGATGCAGGCGAGCGTCGGCTGGCCGACGTGCTCGATGAACACCTCCTGGGTCGCCGCGGTGCCGCCCTGCATGCCGTCGAGCACGACGACGTCGGCGCCGGCCTTCACGGCGAGGGCGGTGTCGTAATAGGGCCGCGCGCCGCCGACCTTGATGTAGATCGGCTTCTCCCAGCCGGTGATCTCGCGCAGTTCGTGGATCTTGATCTCGAGGTCGTCCGGGCCGGTCCAGTCGGGGTGGCGGCAGGCCGAGCGCTGGTCGATGCCCTTGGGCAGGGTGCGCATCTCGGCGACGCGGTCGGAGATCTTCTGGCCGAGCAGCATGCCGCCGCCGCCGGGCTTGGCGCCCTGGCCGATGACGATCTCGATCGCGTCGGCGCGGCGCAGGTCGCGCGGGTTCATGCCGTAGCGCGAGGGCAGATACTGGTAGACGAGGATCTGCGAATGGCCGCGCTCCTCCTCGGTCATGCCGCCGTCGCCGGTGGTGGTCGAGGTGCCGGCCAGCGTCGCGCCGCGGCCGAGCGCCTCCTTGGCCTGACCCGACAGCGAGCCGAAGCTCATGCCGGCGACGGTGATCGGGATCTTCAGCGTGATCGGCTTCTTGGCGAAGCGGGTGCCCAGCGTCACCGAGGTGTCGCAGCGCTCGCGGTAGCCCTCGAGCGGATAGCGCGACATCGAGGCGCCGAGGAACAGGAGGTCGTCGAAATGCGGGACCTTGCGCTTGGCGCCGCCGCCGCGGATGTCGTAGATGCCGGTCGCCGCGGCGCGGCGGATCTCCGAAAGCGTGTAGTCGTCGAAGGTGGCGGACTTGCGCGGGACGGTCGGCGGGTTCTGGTAGCTCATGGGTCTGGCCTCGGCCGTGTCGTTCTCGGGGCGGCGGACGTCTGATCGGGGCGCGGGCGTTGGCCCGGTGCCGCCTCAGTAGGCGTCGGCGTTGTCGATGTTGAAATTGTAGAGCTTGCGGGCCGAGCCGTAGCGGCGGAACTCCTCCGGCGCGACGTCGGTGACGCCGGCGCGCTCCAGCAGGCCGGCGAGGATCTCGAGGTGCTCGGGCCGCATCTCCTTCTCGATGCAGTCGGCGCCGAGGCTCTTCACCGTCCCCCGCACGAAAAGGCGGGCCTCGTAGAGCGAATCGCCGAGGGCGTCGCCGGCGTCGCCCAGCACCACGAGATTGCCGGACTGGGCCATGAAGGCCGACATGTGGCCGATCGAGCCGCGCACGACGATGTCGATACCCTTCATCGAGATGCCGCAGCGCGAGGCGGCGTTGCCGTCGATGACGAGGAGGCCGCCGCGGCCGGTGGCCCCGGCATACTGGCTGGCGTCGCCGGTGACGTGGACGACGCCGGACATCATGTTCTCGGCGACGCCGGGGCCGGCCGAGCCGTGGACCGTGATCTCGGCCTCGCTGTTCATGCCGCCGCAGTAGTAGCCGACCGAGCCGTGGATCGCGACGGCGACCGGCTTGTCGAGGCCGACGGCGACCGCGTGGGCGCCGCGCGGATTGAGGATCTCGAAGGCGGTCTCGTTGGAGCCGTCCGCGACGCCCTGGAGGGCGGCGTTGACGTCACGCAGCGGCGTCGTCGCGAGGTCGAAAGTGGTCACGGCGGTCCTTTCCTCTTCCGGGATTTCGGCCTGGTCCGGGATGCGGGTCTCCGGAATGCGGGCGGCGGCCGGGGTCGGCGTCATCGTCAGTGCTCCCAGAAATAGACGGTGGCCGGCTCCGGCTCCCAGACCCGGGCCTTCTCGATGCCGGGCAGGCCGGCGAGGGCGCGGTATTCGGAGCCGAAGGCGACATACTGGTCGGTCTCGGCCATCACCGCCGGCTTGCAGGCGATCGGGTCGCGGACGACGCCGAAGCCGGTGCGGGTGCCGACGACGAAGGTGAAGAAGCCGTCGAGGTCGGAGAGGCCGCTCTCGAGCGCCTCGCCGAGGTTCTTGCCGCCCGCCATCTCGTGGCTGAGATAGGCGGCGGCGACCTCGCTGTCGTTCTCGGTCTCGAAGGTGACGCCGTCGCGCTTGAGCTCACGGCGCAGGTTGTTGTGGTTCGAGAGCGAGCCGTTGTGGACGAGGCACTGGTCCGGGCCGGTCGAGAAGGGGTGGGCGCCGAGGGTCGTCACCGCCGATTCCGTCGCCATGCGGGTGTGGCCGATGCCGTGGGTGCCGGTCATCTGGGCGACCGAGAAGCGGCGCACCACGTCCTTCGGCAGGCCGACCTCCTTGTAGATCTCGACGCTTTCGCCGCTGCCCATGACGCGCAGGTTCGGGCGCAGCGACTTCAAGGCGGCGCGGGCCGCCTCGACCTTGTCCGAGGCGAGGCCGAGCACGGCGTGGCTGGTCTTCTCGGTCACCGAGACATCCGTGCCGATCGCCGCCGACAGCGCCTCGCGAAGACCGGCGAAATCCGCCGCCGGATCGGCCGACTGCACCGTGATCTTGGCGCGGCCCGGCTCCTCGGGGGTGTAGATGGCGATGCCGGCGCTGTCGGGCCCGCGCTCGGTCATCGTCACCAGCATGTCCGAGAGCAGAGCCCCGAGCTGGGGCGCGAGGGACTTGTCCTTCAGAAAGAGGCCGACGATGCCGCACATGGCCGTAACTCCGTTGTTCCGCTTAGGGCAAGACCTAGCAGCTTCCGGAGCCATCGTCTACTGCAAAGAAACTTTTTTTCATGTGGAGGGGCTTCCGCCC
>CALCDT010000030.1 GCA_937900425.1 uncultured Alphaproteobacteria bacterium
GAAGCGCATCGGCCGGCGGAAGTCGGCGACGAGCAGCGTCGTGCGCTCGCGCTCGTCGCGGAAGGTGCGCACGTGCGGCACGCCGCTGCGCGCCGTCGCGTTGCGGTCGACATGGCGGATGTCGTCGCCGTGGCTCCAGACCCGCACGTCGTCGATCTCGCTGCCGCGCCCGCGCCGGCGCATCGGCAGCGGGCCGGGAAGGCCGGCGGCGCGCGTCGCCCGCCGCCCGCCGAGGTCGGCCGTGGTGTGGCGAAGCCTCAGCAGCGCGTCGGCGTCGACCACCGTTCCCGGCACGTCGGCCCCGCTCACAGCGGCGCCACCCTGTCGAGGATGCGGGCGACGACCGCGCGGGCGGTGACGCCGTCGGCGCTCGCCCGCCAGGTCAGGCCCATGCGGTGGGCGAGGATGTCGGGGGCGAGGTCGCGGACGTCGTCCGGCGTCGCGAAGTCGCGGCCCCTGAGATAGGCCCGCGCCCGCGACGTGGCGGCGAGCGCCAGCGTGCCGCGCGGCGAGACCGCGTGCTCGATCGCCTCGGCGACGTCGGCCCCGGCGCTGCCGTCGCGCGTCGCCATGACGAGGCGGACGATGTAGTCCTTGAGCGCCGGGGAGAGATGGACCCCGCGCACCTCGGCCCGCATCCGGTGGATGGTCGAAACGTCCAGCGGCGCGGCCATGACGCGGCCCTCGGAGGCCGCCTCGGCCTCGACGAGGTCGAGGATCGCCCGCTCGGTGACGGCGTCCGGCATCTCGACGGAGACGTGGAACAGGAAGCGGTCGAGCTGGGCCTCGGGCAGCGGGAAGGTGCCCTCGTGCTCGATCGGGTTCTGGGTCGCCACCACCATGAAGGGATCGGGCAGCGCGTGGGTGGTGCCGCCCGCCGTCACCTGGCCCTCGGCCATCGCCTCCAGCAGCGCCGACTGCACCTTGGGCGGGGCGCGGTTGACCTCGTCGACGAGGACGAGGCCGTGGAACAGCGGTCCGGCGACGAATTCGAAGACGCCGCGGTCCGGCCGCCACACCGGGGTGCCGGTGAGATCGGCCGGCATCAGGTCCGGCGTGCACTGGATCCGGGCGAAGCTCGCCTCCAGTCCCTCGGCGAGCCGCTTCACCGCCCGTGTCTTGGCGAGGCCCGGTGCGCCCTCGATCAGCACGTGGCCGCCGGTGGCGAGCGCCATCACCAACCGTTCGACCAGCGGATTGCGTCCGATCAGGCCAGCTTCCAGATCGGCGACCAGTCCGGCCACCCGCGCCTGCACGTCGTCGCTGCGCCGCATCGCGGCCATGCCTTCGTCCATCGTTCCCCGCCTCCCGTCGATCTCGTCTTTTTCCGGTTCGCGAACCGGCCGCTCCCGCCGCGCCCGGCCTCGCCCTCCCCATTCGCCTCGACGTTCCCCGCCCGCCTCAGGGCGCCGGCGTCGCCGCTTCCGCGTCGAAGCCGCCGAGCCGGCGCGCGAGGAAGTCCGCGGCGCTCGCCCAAGCGAGGTCGTTGTCGCCGCGGAAGGTCATCTGCCGGGCATAGACCACCTTCTGCGCCGGCACGTCGACGATGTTGGCGGCCATGTAGAGGATCAGCGTGCTCATCTTCTGCACACTGACGGTGAGCGCGTAGCGCCCGCCCTCCTCGCCGGCGTAGGCGACGAGGCAGGCCGGGGTCGGGTTCGGGCAGCGGGCGTCGAGCGCCTCCTCCGAAATGTCGTGCACGGCATAGCCCCTGGCGACCAGCGCCTCGTCGAGGATCTTGCGCACCGTCTCGAGGCGCGCCGCGTGCACGGCGCTCTGGTCGCCGGCCTCGCCCGAGGTGTCGAGCAGCTTGACCGGCATGAAGACGACGCTGTCGCCGGCCGCCGCGCAAACGACGCTTGGAGAGAGAAGAACCGCGGCGAGAACGCCGGCCGCGACCCGTGAGCGGGCGAGCGATGCGCGCCCGCCGAACCATCGGCCTCGGCCGGACGTCGGCCCCTCTTCCCGTGGCCGCCCCGCGGTGGTTCCCGTACCGGACATTCTCTTCACGGCGTCTCTCCCTGCTTTTCCCCGGACCCTAGCGCCCCCCACGTCCCCGCACGACGGCGGATTGCCCGAACCGGATCGGGCAATCTTCCCGACCTTCGCCGATCCCCCTTGCCAGCCCGTTCGCAGGCTTCCAAGGATGGACGAGAGAGCGGATGATGGCGCGGGCCGTCCCGACGCGGTTCCCCGCGACGTTACGCGCGAGACCCGCCGCCGGATCCCGCGCCTTTCCGCCGCAGGGCGGCGCGTGCGGGCGCGAGGCCGTGAACCCGCGCCTCGACGGCGCCCCCTGCACCGCCAGGAAAGCCGCACCGCCCGGCAAGCCGCGCCGCCGGGAAAGCCACACCGGCCGCCGGCGATGGCCGGAACGAGCGGGGCCACGCCGCCGCCGGCGAAGGGAGACCGGATCGATGCGCCTCGTCGTAAGCCTGTCGCTCAAGCTCGCCCTCGCCGCGATGCTCTGCCTCGCCGCGGCGGTCGCCTGGGTGGTCTGGGACACCAACGCCATGCTGCGCCAGGAGACCGTCGGCTCGGCCAACCGCGTCGCCCGGCAATACGCCCTCTCCACCCGCCTCGGCTCCGGCGCGATGAGCCAGACCTACGAACTGCTCGATTCGGCGCGGCAGACCTCGTGGCTGAGCAGCGTCGTCGGCCCCGGCGTCTGCGTCGAGTTCTCCCAGGACGGCCGGCCGCTGCGCCGGGCCTGCAGCGGCTGGGACGGGCTCGGCAAGACCGCACCGGCCTGGTTCTCCACCCTGTTCGGCCGGCTGTTCGACCTCGGGCCGCCCGTCCGGCGCGAAACTCCGCTCGGCAGCGGCGGCTTCGGCCAGATCGTCGCCACCGCCGACCCGGTCGCCGCCGCCACCCGGGCCTGGAACCAGGTCAAGGTGCTGACCGGCCTCGCCGCGGCGATGGCGAGCGCGATGTGGCTGCTTTCCGTCCTCACCGTCGGCCACGCCCTGCTGCCGGCGCGCCGCATCCTCGCGGGCCTGCGCCGGCTGGAAGGCGGCGACCTCGAAAGCCGCCTGCCCGCCTTCCGCAACGCCGAGTTCGACCGCGTCGCCGGCGCCTTCAACGACCTCGCCGGCCGCCTCGCCGCCACCGACGCCGAGCGCGCCGCCCTCACCCGCCGCCTCTTCGCGGTGCAGGAGGAGGAGCGCCGGCTGATCGCGCGCGAACTCCACGACGAGTTCGGCCAGTGCCTCACCGCCTCGGGCGCGCTCGCCGCCTCGATCGTCGCCGGCGCCGGGCCGGACCGGCCCGACCTCGCCGAGGACGCCCGCGCCATCGCCCGCATCGGCAAGCAGATGATGGGCGGCCTGCGCGACGCGCTCTCGCGCCTGCGCCCGCCCGACCTCGACGACCTCGGCCTCGAAGGCTGCCTCGTCGACCTCGTCGGCCGCTGGAACGCCTTCGCCGGCGCGCGGGCCACCGTCCACCTCACGGTCGCCGGCGACACCTCGGCGATCTCCGGCGAGACCGCGCTCCACGTCTACCGCATCGCCCAGGAGGGCATCACCAACGCCGCCCGCCACGGCGCGCCGGGCCGGCGCCGGGTCGACCTCTCGCTCGTCGCCGGCCCCGGCGGGCGGGTCGACCTCGTCGTCGCCGACGACGGCGGCGGCGACCCGGACCGCTTCGCCGCCGGCTCACCCTCGCGCGAAGGCGCCGGCTTCGGCACCGGCTCGGGCTTCGGCATCCTCGGCATCCGCGAGCGCCTCGCCGTGATCGGCGGCAGCCTGACGATCGAGAAGGCCGGCGCGGGCGTGCGCGTCACCGCCTCGATCCCGGCGCTCGACGATCCCGCCGCCGCCCCGGCCGCCTTCGCCCTCGGCGGCCTTCCGCTCGGCGCCGCCCGGTCCGAGACCGTCGTGCTGGCCTCCGCCCGTCACCCGGTCCCGGCCACTGCCCGCCGCGCGACCTCGAACTCCGCCCGCCACGGGGCCCCGTCCGAGGAGGCGCCGGCATGATCGGCCTCGCCATCATGCTGGTCGACGACCATCCGATCGTGCGCGAGGGCTACCGCCGCCTGCTCGAACGCCACGCCGGCTTCCACGTCGTCGCCGAGGCCGAGACGGCGGCCGAGGCCTATCGGCTCTACCGCGACACCGACCCCGACGTCGTCGTGATGGACCTGACGCTGCCCGGCGCCGGCGGCCTCGAGGCCGTGCGCCACATCCGCCAGTGGGACAAGGCCGCCCGCATCCTCGTCTTCACCATGCACGAGGGCGCGACCTTCGCGCTGAAGGCCTTCGAGGCCGGGGCCTGCGGCTACGTCACGAAGTCGAGCGCGCCGGAGGAACTGGTGCGCGCGGTGGAGACGGTGGGGCGCGGCGGCCGGGCGCTCAGCGACGACATCGCCCGCGAGATCGCCGCCGAACGCCTCGCCGGCAAGGGCTCCGGCCTCGACGACCTCGGCCCCCGCGAAACCGAAATCCTGCGCATGTTCGCCTCCGGCATGCCCGCCGAAGACATCGCCCGCGCCTTGAACCTCAGCCTCAAGACCGTCCAGAACTACCACTACCAGATCAAATCGAAACTCGGCGCCCGCACCGACGCCCATCTGGTATGGCTGGCGGTGGGATCGGGGCTGCTGAGGATGCCGTGAGGGGGAGGATTGGCGCGGAGTGACTGGAACCGAGTTGTTGCCAAGCACGCTCCGGCGAGCGCTCTCATACCTCTGCTGGCAGTGCCCTTAAAAAAAGGCCGGCAAATGAAACGATTTGTTAGGAAATTGGGAGCATGGATATTGACTAAAGTACGCCAATGGCGTACTTAGAGCGCCATACAGCCATCGTATTCTCTGCCAAGAGGAGAGAGGTGTGGTGTTCAATATTGTGAAATTGGAACGCGGTGATACTGCGTATCCAATTACAATTGCAGAACTAAAAAACGCACAACGCGATCTAGAAAATATCCTCAGTGAAGAGGAATTAGATCGTTTGTTCGAGTTCTTGGCGATGAACCCGGAAAGCGGTGACGTTATTCCGGAAACAGGTGGCGTGAGAAAACTCAGGTGGAAGGCTCAAGGAAAAGGTAAGAGCAAAGGACTTCGCATTTGCTACTATTACCATGACCTTAATATGCCTCTTTTCGTGCTTGCAGTCTACACGAAGGGAGAAATCCTGAGACTATCAAAGAGGGAGGAGCGCCAAATGACCGAATTCGTAAGGGAACTCAAATCCCAATATCGAGTTAAATGGGAGGGCTTGAAAGGTTCAAGCAGAATTGGGTGAGAGGTGATCGCTATGTCGGGTGTGAAGATACTTGACGGGCTTAGAGAGGCGGTCGAATATGCAAAAGGCGATACGACAAAGGCACGTGTCAGGCGCCTGACCGTTCCCGATAGTGTCGATGTAAAGTCGATCCGCAGCACTCTGAAAATGAGTCAGAAGCAGTTTGCAGCCGCCTTCGGCTTTCCTCTCGCGACTGTCCAAAATTGGGAGCAAGGCCGCCGGAAGCCTGAGGGGTCTGCAAGAATGCTACTGAGAATAATCGAAGAGTCGCCGCAAGCGGCGGAAAAGATTATCAAAACAGGTTGAGAATCGGCGGGGCTTGCA
>CALCDT010000031.1 GCA_937900425.1 uncultured Alphaproteobacteria bacterium
CGATGACCTGCTCGTTGGCGAGCACGGTCATGTCGACCGGATCCCAGTTGACCTTCGACTTCTTGCGGGTGACGAGGCCCTTCTCGAGGAAGTCGAGGAAGAGGCGCTGCTGGCGCGAATAGTAGGCGACGTCACAGGTGGCGAACTCGCGCGACCAGTCGAGCGACAGGCCCATCGATTTCAGCTGGTCGCGCATGGTCGCGATGTTGGAATAGGTCCAGCCCTTGGGGTGGACCTTGTTCTGCATCGCCGCGTTCTCGGCCGGCATGCCGAAGGCGTCCCAGCCCATCGGGTGGAGCACGTTGAAGCCCTTCGCCCGCTTGTAGCGCGCCACCACGTCGCCCATGGCGTAGTTGCGGACGTGGCCCATGTGGATGCGGCCGGAAGGGTAGGGGAACATCTCGAGCACGTAGTATTTCGGCCGCGGATCGTCGTTCGCCGTCGTGAAGACCGCCGCCTCGTCCCAGGCCTTCTGCCACCGGGTTTCGGTCACGCGGGCATTGTAGCGCTCGGAAGCCATGAATGTTCTGCCGGTCATGTCGTCTTAGGGAAGGCGCGCGCGAACGGGCGCCGCGGGCGGCCGTGGGGCGGCCGCAGGGTTGCTGCGACCTTCACCAGAAATGGCCAATCGGGTCAACAGACTTGAGACGGCCGGGTTCCCGGCCGCCCCGCGCCCGTCGTTCTCCCGTTCATCGGCCCTCGTTCATCGACCCTTGATCGGGGGGCGCTCCACCGGCTTGACAGCGGCTCTGCGAGGTCGCAGGCATCGCGGACGTCGGTCCGCCGCCGCGCCCGCCCCGCGCTTTTCGGGCGTGGTCGCCGTTCCGGCCGGCCGCCGCCAGGCCCGCCCCTCGTGAAGGAAACCCAGCCCGTGAGTTCTGACCCCGCCGCCCGCCTCGCCGGGATCCGCGCCCGCCTCGAAAAGGCCGCCCGCGAGGCCGGCCGCGACCCCGCCTCGGTCACCCTCGTCGCCGTCTCGAAGACCTTCGGCGCCGACGACGTCCGCCCGTTGCTCGAGGCCGGCCAGCGGGTGTTCGGCGAGAACCGGGTGCAGGAGGCAGCGTCGAAATGGCCGGCGCTCAAGGAGGAATTTCCCGGGGTCGAGCTGCATCTGATCGGACCGCTTCAGTCCAACAAGGCGAAGGAGGCGGTGGCGCTGTTCGACGTGATTCACACGGTGGACCGCGACCGGATCGCCGCCGCGCTGGCGAAGGAGATGGAAAGCCAGCGGCGGTTCCCGAAGCTGCTGGTCCAGGTCAACACCGGCGAGGAGGAGCAGAAGGCCGGGGTCGCGCCGGGCGAGGCCGCGGCCTTCGTCGAACGCTGCCGCACGGTCCACGGCCTCGACCTGTCGGGGCTGATGTGCATCCCGCCGGCGGAGGAGAACCCGGCGCCGCATTTCGCCCTGCTCGACAAGATCGCCGGCGAGACCGGCCTCGCCTGGCGCTCGATGGGCATGTCCGGCGACTTCGAGACCGCCGTCAACCAGGGCGCCACCCACGTGCGCGTCGGCAGCGCCCTGTTCGGTGCGCGGGACTATCCCGTCTGATCGTCCGCCGCGGCGTCGGCCGTCACAGCATCGAGGGCAGCACGCGGTCCGGCGGGCGGTGGCCGTCCATGAAGGTCTTGATGTTGATGATGACCTTCTCGCCCATGTCGATGCGGCCCTCGATCGTCGCCGAGCCCATGTGGGGCAGCAATACGACGCGGTCGGACTTGACGAGCTTCGGGTTCACCGCCGGCTCGTGCTCGAAGACGTCGAGGCCGGCGCCGGCGAGGTCGCCCGCTTCCAGCATCCGGGCGAGCGTGTTCTCGTCGACCACCTCGCCGCGGGCGGTGTTGACGAGATAGGCGTCCTTCTTCATCAGCTTGAGGCGGCGGGCCGAGAGCAGGTGATAGGTGCCGGGCGTGTGCGGGCAGTGGACCGAGACCACGTCCATCCGCGCCAGCATCTGGTCGAGGCTCTCCCAGTAGGTCGCCTCCAGCCGGTCCTCGATCTCGGCGGAGACACGGCGGCGGTTGTGGTAGTGGATCGACATGCCGAAGGCGAGCGCCCGGCGGGCGACGGCCTGGCCGATCCGGCCCATGCCGATGATGCCGAGGCGCTTGCCCCAGATCCGCCGGCCGAGCATCCAGGTCGGCGACCAGCCGGTCCACTCGCCGCTCTCCATCACCCGCATGCCGTCGGCGATGCGCCGCGGCACGGCGAGGATCAGCGCCATGGTCATGTCGGCGGTGTCATCGGTGAGGACGCCGGGGGTGTTGGTGACGGCGATGCCGCGGTTGGTGGCGGTCTCGACGTCGATGTTGTCGACGCCGTTGCCGAAGTTGGCGACGAGCTTGAGGTTCGGCCCGGCCTGGGACAGCAGCGCGGCGTCAATTCGGTCGGTCACCGTCGGCACCAGCACGTCGGCCTCTCGCACCGCGCTCGCGAGCTCGGCCGCCGTCAGCGGCCGGTCCTCGGCGTTGAGGCGGGTGTCGAACAATTCGCGCATGCGGGTTTCGACCACGTCCGGCAGCTTCCGCGTGACGAAAACGACGGGTTTCTTGCGGGGCATCTCGTCCGGCTCCTGACCGTGGCCTTGCGATCGCGTCGAGGGGGCGCCGACCGGTGCCGGTCGGCGGGCGCAGGGTCGACGGTGCCGCCTGCGGGGCGGCCCGCCACCCGCGATCACCGCCGGGCGGTCCGCTGTCGGCCGCCTCGCGCGTACCGTCCGGTCGGCTCGCGGCCGGCCCCCACGCCTGTCGCAAGCTATAGCCGCTGGCGCGGCGGGGCTTCAACGACAGAAGAGGACGCGGCCGCCATTGACGGCTCCTTAACCGTGTTGTCGCAAGGTCGAGGGACGGCCCGATAGCCGGACGCCTTCGGAGCCGATCCGCCGTCCGCGATGCAGAAAACCGCGGAATTCGGCGGAATTTTGCGGGGGGGGCGACGAGCGTGGCCGGGCCGGATGCCGGCCGTGCGCAGAGCCGCCCGCCGCTTCCGCCGGTCGAGGCGACACAGTGTCGCTCGGATAACCACGACAGGTCCCAGTGATGACGCGACCCGCGATCTTCCTTCTCGTCCTCACCCTCGCGGCGCTCGTCGGTCTCGCCGGGCCGGCGGCGGCGCAGGAGGCGGGCGCCGGCGGGCAGCCGCCCTCGCTCGGCCAGCGCACGGGCGCCAAGACCGGCCTCAGGGTGCCCCGTTTCGTCAGCCTCAAGTCCGACAACGTCAACGTCCGGGTCGGACCGAGCCGCCAGCACGCCGTGGTCTGGCGCTACGTGCGCGTCGGCATGCCGGTCGAGATCACCCAGGAATTCGACAACTGGCGCCGGATCCGCGACTTCGAGGGCGCCGAGGGCTGGGTGTTCCACAGCCTGCTCTCCGGCGTGCGCACCGCCCTCGTCGCGCCCTGGGACGGTTCGAAGACCCCGGTGCCGCTCTACCGCAACGCCCGCGCCGATTCGCCGGTCTCGACCCGGCTCGAGCCCGGGGTCCAGGGCAAGGTCGACAGTTGCGACGGCAACTGGTGCCACCTCGAGGGTGCCGAGTTCGACGGCTGGATCGAGCAGGGCATGCTCTGGGGCGTCTATCCGGGCGAGCGCTTCGAATAGACGCGGCGACCGTTTCGCTCAGCCGGCCTGCGCCACCGCGAGGCCCTTGCCGAGGATCGGCCCGGTCGGGCGGCCCGTCGGCGAGCCGCCGGCCGGCTCGATCGTGATCTCGTAGAGCTGGAGGGCGGCGGGCCGCGGCAGCGGCGGCGCGACGAGCCGCGTGTCGGCGACGTCGTCGACGACGCCGAGCGAGACCGGACCGGTCTCCGCCGTCGGCAGCGTCCAGACCTGCATCGTCCGTCCTTCCGGCACAGCGACGTCGGCGACGAAGCGCAGCGCCGCGGTGTCGTCGCCGAAATCCTCGATTACCGCCTGCGGCACGCCGGCCTCGTCGACGAGAACCGCGATCACCACCGGTTCGGGGCGGCCGAGCTGGCGGTCGACGACGACTCCGGCGAGCAGGCCGACGCAGGCGGCGATCGGGGCGGCCCACCAAAAGCGCCGGCGAGGCTGCGCGGCGGGCGGCGGCGCGAGGATCTTGGTCGCCGGGCGCGGC
>CALCDT010000032.1 GCA_937900425.1 uncultured Alphaproteobacteria bacterium
CCCGGCGCGCCGACGCCGACGCCGAGGGGCGGAAGATCCGGCCGCGCCGCCATCACCCGCCGGCCGAGCGCCAGCATCTGGGCGATCACGACGTCGGGGCCGGCCGTCGCCCGCGTCGGCTCGGCCTCGAGCGCAGCCACGGCGCCGTCCTCGCCGACGAGGCCGGCGCGCAGTTCGGTGCCGCCGAGGTCGATGGCGAGGGCGATGCGGCTCATCGCGGATCGCACGGCAGGGCGCGGAGCCAGGCGACGCGCCCGGCGAGATCGGGGTCGCCGAAGGCGAGCGAGCCGAGCACCACGGTGTCGGCCCCGGCGGCGCGCAGCCGCGGCACGGTGTCGTGGCGGATGCCGCCGTCGGCGGCGAGGATCACGGCCTCGCGCCCCTCCCGCCGCAGCATCGCCCGCGCTTCGCCGAGCCTCGGACAGGCGGTGTCGGAGAGGCCTTGGCCCTTGATGCCGATGGCGGTGCCGAGCAGCGTCAGCATGGCGACGTCGCCGACGAAGGGCCGCGCCGTCTCGACCGGTGTCTCCAGCCGCAGCACGACGCCGGCCTCGGCGCCGAGGGCGCGGATCGTGCGGATCGCGGCGTGGCCGGCGGCGCCGTTCTCGGCGTGGACGCTGACGAGATCGGCCCCGGCCTCGACGAACTGGCGGGCCTGGGCCTCGACGACATCGTCCTCGACCATCAGATGGACGTGGATCGGCACGGTGGTCTTGCGGGCGATGGCGGCGACGAGATCGGGGAAGAACAGGAAGGCCGGGGCGAAGCGGCCGTCGGCGACGTCGATGTGGAGGAGATCGGCGTGGGGCGCGACGCGGTCGAGATCGCGGGCGAGGTCGACGAGATCGGCCGACCACATCGAGAATTCGCCGAGGAGGCGGTCCTTCGGCAGGGCGGCGACGGCGGCGGGGCCGCGCGGGCGGGCGGTGGCGGGATCGGTCATCGGCGGCTCGTCGGTCTTCTCTCGGGATCGTGGAATCGGGATCGGCAGGTCTTCGGGCGGGCGCGTCAGCCGGCGGGCGGGGGCGAGGCCGCGCCGCGGTTCCGGGATGCCGCCGGCGGACGCGAGGCCGCGAAGGCGGCCCCGGCGAGGAAGCCGGCGATCGCGGCCCGGACCTCGGCGGCGTGGGCGGCGCGATCGCGCGCCTTCGCCGTCACGGTGAGGAGGCCGGCGCCGCGGATCGCTGCGGCGAGTTCTTCGGCGAGCGCCAGCGGATGGACGGCGTCGACGGCGTTGCCGACGACGAGCGTCGGCACGGCGAGCCGCGCCGCCTCGGCCCGGGTGACACCCAGCCCGTCGGCGGCGATGCCGGCCATCACCTCGGCGAAGTCGGCGGCCTGCGGTCGGGTGAAGAAGCCGGCGAGCGAGGCGAGGTTGTCGGGGGCTTCCTCGCCGAGGCGGCGGCCGGTCGGCGAGGCGAGGAAGAGGTCGCGCCCGGCGGCGCCGTGGCGGCGGACGAGGTCCGCCACCTCGAGGAACGGCGCCATATTGGCCGGCGAGGCGGCGAAGGCCCAGGCCGGGCGGACGAGGACGAGGCCGGCGACCCGGTCCGGATGGCGGACGGCGAGGCGCAGCGCGAGGCCGGCGCCCATGGAGATGCCGCCGGCGACGAAGCGCCCGACGCCGGCCGCGTCGAGCGCCGCGAGCAGGTCGGCCTCGAACAGGGCGAAGGAGAAGGGCCGCTCCGTGCCGAAGGCCGAGCCGCCGTGACCGCGGCATTCCACCGTGAGGCGCCGGGCGGCGCCGTCAGGAAACACCTCGGCGACCTGGGCCGCGTCACCGCCGAGGCCGTGCTGGAACAGCACAGGCAGGGTGGCGCGGGCGGCGGACGTGCCGGTGCCGGCCGCGATGTCGCTGCCGGTGTCGACCACCGACAGGCCCTCCGGTCTCCGCCGGGCGGCGGCGGGGGACGATCCGGCCGCGGGCGACACCACGGAGGGGACGAACACGGAGGAGGCGGAGACCGGGGGCGCGCTCACGGCGCCACCGAGCGCAGGAAGGCGGCGACGCTGGCGGCCTCCGCCGCCTCCAGCCCGTGGGTGACGAGGGCGCCGGAAAAGCCGGTTGCGGCGAGGCGGGTGCAGAACTGCGGAAAATCGACGACGCCGCGGCCGGCGGCGACGAAGCGGCCGGCGGCGTCGCGGTCCTTGGCGTGGGCGAGGGCGACTTGGCCGGCGGTGGTGTCGACAGCCCGGGCGACGATGTCGCGCGCCTCGTCCGGGCTCGCCCGTTCGAACAGGTTGGCCGGGTCGAGCACGATTCTCAGCCGCTGCGAGCCCATGTCGCCGATCAGGCGGACGGCGTCGTCGGCCGAGGTGACGACGTTGGCCTGCTCCGGCTCGATGCCGAGATCGACCCCGGCGCTTTCGGCGAGAACCAGCGCCTTTTCCATCTCCGCCGCCATGTCGGACCAGGCGGAGGGGTCGGCGTTGTCCGGGTGGTGCGCCCACTGGTCGAGCGGATCGCGGCTGCCGGTGCAGAGGGTGACGAGGGGGATCTTCAGCCGGGCGGCGGCGGCGATCACCACGGCGAGCCGTTCGAGCCCGGCGGCGCGGACGGCGGCGTCGGGGTGGGCCATGTTGTAGGTGCCGGAGAGGGCGCAGAGCGTGACGCCGGTGGACGCCCGCGCCGCGGCGATCGCGGCGATCGCGTCGTCCGGCACCGCGTCGGGCATCGAGGCGAGACCGGCGCAGGCGAGGTTGAACTGGGCGGTGCCGTAGCCGGCGTCGCGGACGGCGGCGAGGACGGCGGCGGGATCATTGCCCGGGAAGGTCCTGGCGAAGATGCCGATCTCCATCACACCGGCCCCGTCACGGAGGCGAGGGCGACCCGCTCGCCGCTCTCCACCGAGCGGGCGATGGCGACCATCGCGCGGATCGAGGCGATGCCGTCGGCGACGTCGGCGCCGCGCATCGGCGCGCCGTCGAGGATGGTGTCGGCGAAGCCTTCGAGCTGACGGCGGAAGAAATGGCCGTCGGCGCCGAGCGGGCGGCGCGAGGTGGCGTCCTTCTCGTGGAAGATGTCGACCTCGCTCGAGCGGAAATACCAGGGATTGAAGGTCTTCGCGATCACCGAGCCGTTCTCGCCGTAGAGCTGGAAGCCCTCGTGCCAGTCCATCCGCACCGCGACGGTGAGGTCGAGATGGCCGAGGGCGCCGCTGGCGAACTCGGTCTCGACGAACCAGCACCAGGCGCCGAAGCATTCGGCGAGACGGGCACGGACGGCGACGATGTCGCCGCAGAGGAAGCGGGCGGTGTCGACGAGATGGGAGCCGTGAGCCAGCATGAAATAGCGACGCTTGTCGGCCTTGGGGTCGCCCTCCGGCTTTCTGGCGAAGCGGCTCGTCACCGGCAGCGGCTGGACGGCGTCGGTGTTGGTGTAGCGGTGGGTGCTGTCGCAATACCAGGCCTTGAGGGCCAGCACCTCGCCGATGTCGTCGCGCACGAAGTCGCGGGCGGCTTCGAGCGCCGGATCGAAACGCTTCATGTGGCCGACTTGCAGCACCTTGCCGCTCGCCGCCACCGCCGCGGCCAGCGCCTCGCCCTCCTCGACCGAGGTGCCGATCGGCTTCTCGCAGAGCACGTGCTTGCCGGCCTCGAGCGCCCGGATCGCGGCCGGGACGTGGAAGGCGTCGGAGGTAGCGACGATGACGGCGTCGAGGTCGTCGTCGGCGAGCATCGCGTCGTAGTCGGAAAAGCTCTTCGTCGGCTCCCATGTCGCCGCCATGCGGGCGAGGAGGTCCGGTGCGGCGTCGCAGATGGCGTGGAGTTCGGCGTTGCGGGCCTTCACGCAGGACTGGAGATGCGCGAATTGCGCGATCGGGCCGCAGCCGAGGATGCCGACCTTCAGCCGGCGCGCGTCCTTCTTCATCGCCTCCCTTTCCGGGCTCCGGAGGCGACGCGCGGATGCGCAGGCCGGTTCGGAGCCGCCGGATTGTTTCTATGGGCTCCGTTATAACTTTGCATGCGCAAACTATCCAGAGGGTGACGTCAAGAAAGTGTCCCCCGGGGGGTTCGCCCTGCCCATCGAGCGCGGATGACACATGGTCCGGGCGAGGCAAGAGGACGAGCCCGGACCGATGCCGTACGGTTCAAGGCAATCAGCCTCGGAGCACCTGGCCTCGTCCTTCGAGACAGCCGCTAGCGCGGCTTCCTCAGGATGAGGCCTTCGAGAGTTCGTTGTTTTCTCGCATGTCCTTGACCTTTTTCCTCATCCTGAGGAGGCCCGGAACGGGCCGTCTCGAAGGACGAGGAAAAAGCCCGGATGACGGCGCCGGGTCGCCATTGTCGCCGTCAGGCCGATTCCCGCATCATCAGCGTGCCGGGCAGGCGGATCGCGGCGGGCGGCGCGGCCGAAGTATCGGCGTCGGCGTCGGCGGCGTCGAGGATCGCGAGCAGGGTTTCCACCGCCCGGCTCGCCATGGCCGCGAAGTCCTGGGCCATGGTGGTCAGCGCCGGGCAGGTGTAGCGGCTGAGCGGATGGTCGTCGTGGCCGGCGACGCGCAGGTCGGCGCCCGCCCGGCGGCCGACGGTGAGGCCGCGGGCGCAGGCCGCCGCCATCACGCCGAAAGCGACGCGGTCGTTGGCGCAGAGCAGGGTGCGCCCGCCGGGCAGGCCGGCCTCGACGTGGCGGTGCATGAAATCGAAGCCGGCGCGCTCGAAGTCCCAGGTGTAGGTCGCGGCGGTGACGAGCACCGAGGGCCGGTGGCCGAGCGCGGTCATCGCCGCCTCGTAGGCGGCGAGTCGTTCGCCGGAGTTGTGGTTGACGTGGGGGATGTCGACGTAGATCGGCGGCTCGCCGGAGCGGCAGAGGTAGTCGACGATGGTGGCGACGCTCTGGCGGTTGTCGGTGCCGACGAAGGGCACGTCGCCCTCGAGGAAGGTGTCGAAATAGACGAGCGGCACCTGGCGGGCGATGCGGCGGAACAGGCCGGCGTCGGAGGCGGCGCCGAGCGGGGCGACGATGGCGCCGGCGACCTTGAGCGCCTGCAGCGTCTTCAGCGCCTCCTGCTCGAGGTCGAGCGAGCCGTGGGCCGACAGGGCGATCGGCCAGTAGCCGGCGTCGCGGCAGGAAAGCTCGATCCGGCTCACCATCTCGGCGTAGAACGGATCGGTGCTGGTCGGCACCAGGAGGCCGATGTTGCGGGTGCGCTTGCGGTTGAGATTGCGGGCGAAGAGGTTGGGCTGGTAGTCGGAGGCGGCCAGCACCGCCTCGATCCGGGCCCGCGTCGAGGGGCGCACGCTCGCCGGATCGTCGAAGAATTTCGCCAGCGTCGGACGCGAGACCCCGCAGGCGCGGGCGAAGTCGTCCATGGTGCGATGCGTCTCTCCGCCCATCCTGCCCCGCCGTCCGTGCGCGCGCCCCGATCCGCCGTCCTTAGAACGGCTCTTACGCAAAATCAAAACGAATTTGCTCCGCGGCAACTTGCGCAAGTTCCGCGGCAAATTTTTCGCCTCGCCCGCAGACGTCCGGCGTCAGCAAAGGCCGGCGAGAAACGCTGCCAGCGCGGCCTCGTCCAGCAGCTCCGTGGTATCGATCGAGAGGAAGGGGGAGAGGCCGAGCGGGGCGGCGCGGCGGGCGAGGGCGTCGAGTTCGGGCAGGAAAGCTTCGCCCGGATGGCCGGGGTGACGCTCGCCGAGCCGGGCCCGGTAGCGCTCCACCAGCACGTTCGGCGGCGCGTGGCACCAGACCTCGGCGAGCCGGTCGATCCCGGCCATGGCGAGGTGGCGGTCGAGCACCGCGCGCGGCTGGAAGCCGAACCAAGCGTCGATCACCACGGTGACGCCGTCCGGGGCGTCGGCCAGCACCCGGAAGATGGCGTGGTAACTCGCCCGGCCGAGGGCGCGGTTGAACTCCCGGTCGCCGAGGCCAAGTTCGTCGAAGAAGGGCTCCTTGACGCTGTCGAGGGCGAAGCGCAGCACGCCGAGCCGGGCGGCGATCGCCCTCGCCACCGTGGTCTTCCCGCTCGCCGGCACGCCGTTGACGAGGATCGCCCGCTTCATCGGCCGCCCCGTCCTCCGGGGACCCCGGCGAGGCCGCCGACGACGGCGTCGAGCGGCACCGCGGCGCCGGTGCGCAGTTCCAGATCCTCCAGCAGGCCGCAGATCGCCGCGCCGATGACGCCGGCGTCGTCGCCGAGCGAGGCCGGCCGCACCGGGCACTGGTACCAGGGCGAGAGCGCGGGAAAGCGGTCGAGCGCCCTGGCTGCGGCGTGGCCGAGGCCGCCGCCGAGCAGCACGAGGTCGGGGTCGAGGGCGGCGACGGCGGTGTCGATCGCGGCGCGCAAGGGGCCGGCCCAGCCGTCGAGCACGGCGCGGGCGGCGGCGGAGCCGTCGCTCGCGAGGCCGATCAGCGCCTCGGCGCCGG
>CALCDT010000033.1 GCA_937900425.1 uncultured Alphaproteobacteria bacterium
TTGAGGTCGCTGTGGGGCAACCCGTGGAAGTTCGAGTCTTCTCGACCGCACCATTCCCGCTCAGGCGGGACTAGCTTTCCCCTTCATACGGACAGGCAATTCCACCGCTCGCGCGGCCCTATCGCCGCGCGCGACGGCCCTTGGGCCCTTGCCCATCCACGCCGCCTCAGCGCACCACGTGGACCGGAACCGGGCTGTGGGAGAGGACTTCGGCCGTCTGGCTGCCGAGAATCAGGCGGCCGATGCCGCGGCGGCCGTGGGAGGCCATGACGATCAGGCTGCAGTCGCGCGCCTTGGCGGTATCGATGATCGCCGTCGCCGGATGCGCGTCGGGGACATGGACGGTCTCGGCCTTGACCCCCATGGCGTCGGCCCTGTCCCTGACCGCCTTCAGCACGCCTTCGGCGTAGTCCTTCTGCGAGGCCTCGTAGCGCTCCATGTCGGTCGCCGTCGCGCTCCAGCCCGCACCGATGGCACGCGAGGGGAAGGGAAACGGCTCGGTGGCGAAGACGACGGTGACCCTGGCGCCGAGCGCCTTGGCAAGCGACAGGCCATGATCGACCCCGCGCGTGGCGACGTCGGATCCATCGGTGGCGATCAGAATGTGTCCGTACATGATGACGCTCCTGCTCTGAGGCGGGGCGATCCGCTCTCCGCCTGAAAGGAAGCGTGGCGCAGGCGGCGGGAAAGGGCAAGCGGTGCGCGGCCCCTGCGACATCGCGGACATGGGGCGCCGGGGCGGTCGGCGAGGGCTGCGCGCTGCTCCGCCGGGGAGCACCGCATGAGCGGAACTTGAGGATGCGCAGACAAACATCTGTCTTTCTTACAGATTTGTAATGCGCCTGTTCATCTACGGTTCACCCGCGGGCCGGTATTCCTCGTCGCATCCTCAAGACAGGAGACCAAGAAATGAAGAACCTGACCCGCATCCTCCTCGCCGCCGTCGCCGCCTCCTTCGTGATGGCGCCGATGGCCAACGCCCAGCCGCGCCATGACGACCGCCGCCCGGCGCCGCATTTCGTCCAGAAGAAGCCGCACGGTTTCGACCGCAAGGCGCCCGCCTACAAGGGCCATGCGCGCCATCACTGGTCGAAGGGCGAGCGCGTCACCGACTGGAAGCGCCGGGCTCCTGTGCGCGACTACCACCGCCACGGTCTCAGGAAGCCCCCGCGCGGCCAGCAGTGGATCAAGGTCGACAACGACTATCTGCTGATCAGCATCGCCTCGGGCGTGATCGCCGGCATCATCGCCGGCCGGTAAGACCATCCCCGCATCATCGGCAACGGCCCTGCCCCTGGCGGGGCCGTTCGCCCATCCGCGATCCGGCCGGACTGGATCGCCCGGCGCCGGCACCTAAATGAGGGATGCCCGAGCGTCCCGACCATGCCTGCCATGGCATTGTCTTCATTCCGCGCCGGGCGTAGAGAGGCCGGATGCTGGAGCGCAATCATCTCGACACACGGTTTTTTCCCGTAGAGGGCAGTCCGCCCGTCATCTGGCGCATCGCGCCGGAGCCGGTTCCCTACGACGAGGCGGTGGCGACGATGGAACGGATCGCCGCCGACATCGCCGCCGGACGCTCCGACGAGGTCGCCTGGCTGGTCGAGCACCCGCCGCTCTACACGGCCGGCACCTCGGCCGACCCGAAGGACCTGCTCGCACCAAACCGTTTCCCCGTCTACCGGACCGGGCGCGGCGGCGAATACACCTATCACGGCCCCGGCCAGCGCGTCGTCTACCTGATGCTCGACCTCACCCGTCGCCGCCGCGACGTGCGCGACTTCGTGTCGGCGATCGAGGCCTTCGTCATCGACACGCTCGCCGAGATGAACGTCACCGGCGAACGGCGCGAGGACCGCGTCGGCGTCTGGGTGCGCCGGCCGGAAAAGCCGCGGCTCACCGACGGCTCGGTCGCCGAGGACAAGATCGCGGCGATCGGCGTCCGGCTGAGAAAATGGGTGAGCTTTCACGGCGTGGCGCTCAACGTCGATCCCGACCTCGAGCATTTTTCCGGCATCGTCCCCTGCGGCATCACCGGCTACGGCGTGACGAGCCTCGTCGATCTCGGCCTGCCGGTGGAGATGCACGAGGTCGACATCCGCCTGCGCGGGAGCTTCGAGAAGGTGTTCGGACCGACGCGGAGCGACAGGGCGGGCTGAGCGCCCGCCCCGCTCGCGGTCAGGCGGCCCGAAGCGCCGCCTCGTGCCGCGACGCCAGCGCCCGCTGCGGGCGGCGCGTCAGCATCGCCACGAATTCGCCCCAGGCCGAGGCCTCGGGGTCGTTGAGAAGATTCTCAGCCGGATCGAACAGTGCCTCGGCGTCGGTGAGCGAGAGAGGCTCGTCCTGTCCGAGCGCCTTCAGGATGCGATTGATGGCGGTCAGATGCGCCATGTCGAGCGCCGCCCACAGGCCCTTGCGGCGGTTGGCGAGCGGCCCCTCGCCCTCGACCACGGCGAGATGGATCTGCTTGAGCGCGAAAGCGGCAAGCTCGGCCGCCTCCTCGCCCAGTTCCTCGACGATGCGGACCAGAACCTCGAACTCGTTGCGGCTGCCGACGACGTCGCCGCGCGCCAGCGCGCGCCGGATCATGGCGACCTTGCACGGGTTCATGCCGCGGACAGGCTCAACCTCGTCGACGAAATGGCGCGTCAGCCGCTCGACGAGGAAGCGGTCCCAATCCGCGCATTTCGCGGCGCGGCCGTGCTCGATGGCGAGGAGCGTCGCCACCTCGTCGCGGCCGGCGGCGCCGTGAAGGGCGCGGGCGACGAGAATGTCGACGTCCTCGCGGGTGATCCTCGATTTTTCGACGAGCATGCAGGCAGGGTAGGACAGGCGCAGTTCGCCCATGCTTTTCTCCATTCCTCGTAAAGGTGGTCATGTGAAGCGTGGCCCGAACGGGACCACGACGGCTTCGGACCTGCCAAACGACGAAATCGCCGCTTGGTTCCATGCGGAGAGCGGCAGGCAAAAGGCGGACATCGGCCCTGCCCCGTGGCAGGAGTTTTTCAGATCGCGGCTTGAGCCGCGGGAAAGGCTCTGACAGTCTGTCGAAAAACCAAATCAGGAGGAAATCCATGGACGTCCGTGCAGCCGTCGCCGTCGCCGCCGGCAAACCGCTCGAGATCATGACCGTCAACCTGGAGGGCCCGCGCGCCGGCGAGGTGCTCGTCGAGATCAAGGCCACCGGCGTCTGCCACACCGACGAGTTCACGTTGTCGGGGGCGGATCCCGAAGGCATATTCCCGGCCATTCTCGGCCACGAGGGCGCGGGAATCGTCGTCGATGTCGGCCCGGGCGTGACCTCGGTGAAGAAGGGCGACCACGTCATCCCGCTCTATACGCCGGAATGCCGCGCCTGCCCGTCCTGCCTGTCGCGCAAGACCAACCTCTGCACCGCGATCCGCGCCACGCAGGGCCAGGGCCTGATGCCCGACGGCACCTCGCGCTTCTCGATCGGCAAGGACAAGATCTTCCACTACATGGGCTGCTCGACCTTCGCCAACTACACGGTGCTGCCGGAGATCGCGGTCGCCAAGGTCCATCCGGACGCGCCCTTCGACAAGATCTGCTACATCGGCTGCGGCGTGACGACCGGCATCGGCGCCGTCATCAACACGGCGAAGGTGGAGATCGGCG
>CALCDT010000034.1 GCA_937900425.1 uncultured Alphaproteobacteria bacterium
AGAACACGAGAGGACATCGGGCCATGTGCACCTCGCTCGGCTACACCGACGCCGCCGGAAAGGTCTATTTCGGCCGGACGCTGGAGCTGACGGTCGATCTCCCCTACGAGATCGCCTACTTCCCCAAGGGGTTCACCACGACCTCGCAGGTCGAGGGCCACGATCCACTGGTCTTCACCGCGCGCCACGGGCTCGTCGCGGTGACGATGCCCTGCCGGGTACCGACGGCCGACGATCCCATCGGCGTCGCCGACCTGAAGATCCTCGAGGGCCTCAACGAGGCCGGCCTGACCTTCAGCCTGCTCTCCTATCCCTCCGCCGGGGGCGGACACCGCTCGGCCGCGACCACGCGGGCGGTCCTCGGTGCCTCCGATCTCGGTGCCTGGATCCTCGGGCAGTTCACGTCGGTCGCCGAGGTGAAGGCCGCGCTCGCCACGCAACCGGTCGTGCTGCAGCCGCTGGCGATCCTCGGCGGGGTGGAATCGCCGTTCCACTACGTCGTCCACGACGCCTCGAACGCGGCGCTCGTCATCGAGTTCGACAAGGGGGAGATGTCGGTCTACGACAATCCGGTCGGCGTGATGACCAACGGGCCCGCCTTCCCCTGGCATCTCACCAACCTCGACAACTACACCTTCCTCAGCAACGTCGACGTGCCCGCGGCCCGCTTCGGCTCGTATGAGGCGGTGCAGCCGGATTCCGGCATCGCGACGGCCGGACTGCCGTCGTCCAACACCTCCGTCGGGCGCTTCGTGCGCGCCGTCTACTACGCGCAGTTCACCGAGAAGGCGGCGACGCCCGACGCGGCGGTGCTGACGCTCGCCCACATCCTCAACAATTTCGACCGGCCGCGCGGCGTCACCATCGACTATCCGCACGAGGGCGGCGGCCATCTCGAGGTCGCCGGGCTTCAGGCGGAGAAGGGCGCCGCCTACGCCACCGAGTTCACCTCGTGGACCAGCCTCTCGGACCTCGACCGCGGCCTGTTCTTCATCCGCGACTATGCGAGCCTCGGCTATTCCCGCATCGATCTGCGGGCGCTCGCCGACGTCACGACCCCGCGGGTGGTGCCGCTCAAGCGACTCAGCGGCGGCGCGGCCGACGTCACGCCGATGTTCCTGCAAGGCGGGGCCGCGTAGCCTCGTCACTGGACGAGGTCTTCGCGGCGCTGCGCGCCGCCGCCCGAGACCGTCCGCGTCGAGGAATCGCCGTCCAATCTCGGCGAACTGCACAAGGCGTGGCCGGTCGAGCGGCCCGATTCCTTCTACACCTTCGCGAGCGGCAGCCTCGGCTGGAACCTGCCGGCGCGTGTGGGCATCGCGCTCGCCGAGCGCGACAGCGGCCGCAACCGCCCCGTCCTCGCCGTCATCGGCGACGGGTCGCTAGAGCATATTCCGCTCAGATCGAAACGATCCGAGCGACAAGAATATGCTCAAGTTTTTGAAACTGGAGCGCTTTCCGATCGACCGGATGATTCCATCCGGTCGGAAAGCGCCTAGAGGCCGAGGCATCGCTACTCATAGTTTCCCTATGAGGAAACTGTCTTGACGCCGCGATCGCCGTCGGATAGTTTCCTCATATGGAAACTGAATGGTCGCCGTGATGCTGTCTGATCCTCTCGACCGGATGTTCGCCGCACTGGCCGAGCCGCAGCGGCGCGGCATGGTGGAACATCTCAGCGCCGGGCCCGCGACCGTGAAGCAGTTGGCGGGGGTTTCGGGAATGCGGCTGCCCTCGGCAGTGAAGCATCTGCAAGTGCTGGAGGCGGGGGGGATCGTTGCGTCCCGAAAGGTGGGGCGGACGCGCACATTCCACCTCAACCCAGAGGCAATGCGGACGATCGGTGAGTGGGCGCGCCGCCGTGAGGGGGCGTGGAGGAGCGCCTTCGATCGGCTCGAGGCCGCGATGCTGGACGCGATGGAAGAGGAGGGCGAGCGGTGACCGAACCGGTTGAACACACGAACTTCGTGATTGAACGGGATCTGCCGGGGTCCGTCCGGCACGCCTTCCGCTTCTGGAGCGACCCGAGCCTGAAACAGCGCTGGAGCGGCTGCCACGCCGACTGGACGGTGCTGGAGGACGCCTTCGACTTTCGGGCCGGCGGACGGGAGAGGAAGCGGTGGCGGACTCCCGAAGGACGGGAGCTGGGTTTCGGCGCCGTCTACCTCGACGTCGTGCCGGAGGCGCGGATCGTCTACGCGTACGAGATGCGTCTCGACGGCGCTCTCCTGTCGGCTTCCCTCGTCACCGTCGAGCTGAGTGCGCGCGACGGCGGCACCCGGATGAGGTTCACGGAGCAGGCCGCCTTCGTCTCCGGCGGCGACCGCGAGCAGCGCATCGATGGCACCAACGAGGGCTTCGACCGCCTGGTCGAAGCTCTCGCTGACGAGAGTGGAAGCGTCTGACGAGAGTGGAAGCGCCTGACGAGAGTGGAAGCGTCGGATGAGGGGCGCGACCGACGCGCCGGCGGCTATGCCGACGGCTATCCGAACATCACGTTGTCGTCGGTGAGATCGACGGCCCTGATGCCCTCGATCAGGACGCCGAGGGGCCACGCGCTCTCACCGGAGAGGTCGATGTAGAGGCCCTCCTCGGTCTCGGTCGCGTGGTCGACGAGCTCGTCGAGCGAGCGGATGCCGGCCCGGTCGCTGAGATAGTAGTCGAGGTGCAGCACGTCCCCGCTCTCGCCGACCTCGAAGTCGAGGATGCGGTCGCGGCTGGAGGCCTCGGCAGCGAGCAGGAACTCGTCCGAACCGGCACCCCCGACGAGCCAGTCGTTGCCGTGGCCGCCGGCGAGGAGGTCGTCGCCGTCGCCGCCCCGGAGCGAGTCGTGGAACCGGCCGCCGCGGAGGACGTCGTCGCCCTCACCGCCGCGCAGATAGTCCCGCCCGTCGCCGCCGTCGAGCCGGTCGTCGCCGAGCCCGCCGAGGAGGAGGTCGCTGCCGCCGTTGCCGCGAAAATCGTCCTCGCCGTCGGCCCCGATGGCGACGTCGTCGCCTTCCGAGCCGATCACCGTGACGGCCTCGAAGTTCCAGAAGCGCCCGCCGGCGGAGGCCTCGCCTGTGACGGCATCGACGCTACCCGCCTGCGAGAGCTCGATCTGCAGGCGGTCCTCGCCGGTGCCGCCGTCGGTCCGGGCTCTTTCGTCGACGATGATGGTGTCCTCGCCGCCGTAGCCGGCGATCTGGTCGGCACCGCCGTTGCCGTCGAGGACGTTGTCCCCCTCACTGCCGAGCAGAGTGTCGGCGAAGCCTGTGCCGCGGACGTTCTCTATGCTGACAAGGCGGTCGCCGGTCGCGTCGTTGCCGCCACCGGTTCGCACGAGCAGATCGACGTACACCCGGCCCGCGCCCCTCGCGCCGGAGGCGGCATAGACGGCCCAGTCGGCACCCTCGCCGCCGTCGAGGAGGTCGGGCCCGGCGCCACCCTCGAGGATATCGTCACCGTCGCGGCCGTGCAGGGAGTCCTGACTGCCCCGGCCGGAAAGGACGTTGTCGCCGTCGTCACCGAGGAGCTGGTCGAGATTACCGGTACCGGAGAGGCCCTCGATGTTCAGCAGGACGTCGCCCTCCGCGTCGCCGCCGGCGGCGGTGCCGAGGGCGAGATCGATGTTCACCCCCCAGAACGAGCCCTCGTAGTCGGCGATGTCCATGCCGAGACCGGTACCACCGTCGATGGTGTCGGCGCCCGCGCGACCGGTCAACCGATCGGAGCCGTAGCCGCCGCGGAGCAGGTTGTTGGCCGCGTCGCCACGGATGACGTCGTCGTAGCTGGTACCGGTGACGTTCTCGATGTTGGCGATGGTATCGACCTCCCCGGGCGTGCCGCCGGAACCCGCCGCAAGGTCGACGACGAGACCACTCCAGCCGGAGGCCTGGTACGACAGGGTGTCCCTGCCGCCGCGGCCGTCGATCTTGTCGGCGCCTGAGCCGCCCCGGATCGTGTTGTTCCCCTCGTCGCCGAGAAGGACGTCGTCGCCATGGCTGCCGATGAGGTTCTCGATGCCGGTCAGGACGTCGCCCTCGGCATGACCGCCACGCCCGGTCCCCAGCGCGAGATCGACGAACACGGGAACCCGGTCGTAGCCATAATCGGCGACGTCGCCACCTGAACCGCCGTCGATCGTGTCCGCTCCCTCGCCTCCGACGAACGTGTCGGCGCCGTCGCCACCGACGAGGAGATCCACTCCATTGTTGCCGAACAGCCGGTCGTCGCCCTCGCCGCCATAGATCTCGTAGTCGCCGAGCGAGCGTCGCGTTCCGTACCGATGCACCGAGCGTCCTTGTCCGCGTGCGGACAAAGACTAGGCGGTTCAGCGCTTCGGGCGCGCCTCGACGCGGACGACCAGCGCGACCGACGCGACGATGATCCCCGCGCCG
>CALCDT010000035.1 GCA_937900425.1 uncultured Alphaproteobacteria bacterium
GGGCAGGCTCGGCCACCGCCCCGCGCGGGGCGCGGCGGCGGGCGAGCCGGACCAGTTCGATGTCGCTGGCCCTGACGATCTCGCCGCGCTCGATGCCGGAGCGCAGCACGGCGAGCGCCACGGTCTCGGTGACGGAGCCGGCGAGACCGACGCGGCCGCGGCCTGGAACGGCGATCTCGGCGGTGAAGCGGCCGGAGGACGGCAGGTAGGAGAGGCTGGCGACGCCCGGTCCCTCGACGACGTCGGCGGCGAGGGCGATCGGCTGTGGCGTGACGTCGAAGGCGACGTCGAGATCCTCGACCCGGGCGCCGGTGCGGCGGGCGATGGCGAGGCGGACGAGGTCGGCGAGCGCCTCGGCGCCGACGACCACGGCCTCGCGCTCCACCGAAATGGTGACGAGGGTGGTGGGCTCGATCCCGGACACGCCGGCGGCGAGCGCCGCGGCGATCGCGTCGCGCGCCTCGAGCACGCCGGCGACGCCGGGGTCGGGGGCACGGAACAGCGGACGGGCGGCGAGGTCGCCGGCCTCCTCGAAAAGGTCGCCGACGGTGACGACCGCCTCGGCGACCCGCACCTCGGCCTTGAGGCGGGGGCCGGCCTCGGCCGGATGGGAGAAGAAGACGGCGAGGGCACCGGCGATGGCGGTGGCGCCGGCGAGGCGGGCGATCAGCACCGTGGTTCTGGAGAGGGTCATGGCGGTTCTCCCGTCAGCTCATCTGCGCCGTGGACGAGAGCATCTCGTCGGCGGCCTTGATGATGCGGGAATTCATCTCGTAGGCGCGCTGGGCGGCGATGAGATTGGAGAGTTCGGTGACCGAGACGACGTTGGCCGTCTCGAGATGGTTCTGGAGCAGGGTGCCGTAGCCCTCGTCGCCGGGATTGGCGGTCTGCGGCGCGCCGCTGGCGGCGGTCTCGAGGAACAGGTTGTCGCCGATCGCCTGCAGGCCCGACTTGTTGATGAAGCGGGACAGCTGGATCTGGCCGAGCACCGTCGGCGCGGTGTCGTTGCCGATGGTGGCCTGGACGACGCCGACCTGGCTGATGGTGAGGCCGGTGGCGTTCGCCGGGATGACGATGCCGGGCGCGACGGTGTAGCCGTCCTCGGTGACGAGGGTTCCGGTGGCGTCGAGTTCGAAGCTGCCGTCGCGGGTGTAGGCTGTGCGCCCGTCCGGCATGTCGATGACGAAGAAGCCCTCGCCGCGGACGGCGACGTCGGTCTCCTTGTCCGTCATTTCGACGTCGCCCTGGCTCATGATCCGGGGCGTCGCCACGACGCGCACGCCCGAGCCGACCTGGACGCCGGCCGGCACGATCGTGCCCGCCTCCGAGGTCTGCGAGCCCTGGCGGCGCAGGTCTTGGTAGAACAGGTCCTGGAAGTCGGCACGCTGGCGCTTGTAGCCGGTCGTGCGCATGTTCGCGATGTTGTTGGCGATGACGTTGACGTTGGTTTCCTGCGCCATCATTCCCGTGGCGGCGACGTTGAGGGCTTTCATCGTCCGGCTCCTTTCCGTCAGGCCTGCAGGGAGCCGAGGCGATCGATGGCGCGCGAGCGCAGATCTTCCTGGGCCTTCATGATGCTCGACACCTGCTGGTAGGAGCGCGAGACGTCGATCATGTTGGTGATCTCGACGACGCCGGAGACGTTGGAGCGCTCGAGCGCGCCCTGCATCACGCGGGCGGTGGTGGCCGGCTGTGCCGCCGTGGTCCCGGCGTCGAACAGGTTCTCGCCGGTCTTCTTGAGCAGGCGGTTGTCGGCGAAGCTCGACAGCCGCAGCCGGTCCTTGAGGCCCTCGGTGGTGGCGATCGAGCCGTCGACGCCGATCTCGATGCCGGCCTCCTGGGGCTCGAAGCGGATCTCGCCGTTCTGGCCCATCACCGGGAAACCGGCGGGGGTGACGAGGCGGCCGGTGGCGTCGATCTGGAAGTTGCCGGCGCGGGTGTAGCGTTCGCCCTGGGGCGTCTGCACCGTGAAGAAGGCGTCACCCTCGATGGCGACGTCGAGCGCCCCGCCGGTCTGCTCGATGCTGCCGGAGGAGAAGTCGGTCGTCGTCGTCCAGTCGGAGACGAAGGCGTTGATGCGGTCGCCGTGGACGAAGGCGTTCTCGCGCGCCTTCGGCATCATGAATTCCTCGAAGCGCAGCGACTGGCGCTTGAAGCCGTCGGTGGTGATGTTCGCCATGTTGTCGGCGATCACGTCGAGTTTTCGCCGCAGCGCCAGCTGGCGCGACAAGGCGACGAGAGAAGCGTTCTCCATCGCGATCCATTCCCCATTCCGTGATTGCCATCGCTCCCCAGCGTGACAGTCGGGATTTCATGAGCAGGACGCGTGCCAACAAAGAAAATCTAATAATAACAAAAAATTAAGGAAAGAAGCGCCCTCCGCGGGCCCGGCAGGGATGGCGCACCCGGCAATTCGGGTCGGCAATATTTGCCCCTCGGGCGGGGTCGGTAAACCCTTCGTTAACCATTGCGGCGTGAAATCGGGCAGCGGCGGAATCGGGTCGGCGGATCCGCGTCGCGACGTGTGCGGATCGCGGTGGTGCGAACCCGGCGAGGACAGGGATCGGGATCGAGATGGCATCTGCGGCGGAAGCCGGGGCCGGCGGCGAGGAAGCCGGCGCGGCAGGGGGCGGCAAGAAGAAGCTGATCATCATCGGCGCCGGCGGCCTCGTCGCGCTGGCGGCGATCGGCGGCGGCGCCTGGTTCTTCCTGATGGGCGGCGATCCGCCCGCCGACGCCTCGGCGCCGGCCGAGCAGGAGGTGGTGAAGCCCGCCTTCTATTACGAGCTGCCCGAAATGGTGGTGAACCTCGCCAGCGTCAGCGGACGCTCGTCCTTCATCAAGATCCAGGTGTCGCTGGAAGTGCCCGACAAGGCGATGTTCGCCCAGATCGAGCCGAACATGCCGCGCGTCCTCGACGCCTTCCAGGTCTACCTGCGCGAGTTGCGCGTCACCGACCTGCAGGGCTCCGCCGGCATGTTCCGGATGAAGGAGGAACTGCTGCGGCGGGTCAATCTCGCGGTCTATCCGGCGCGCGTCGACGACGTGCTGTTCCGCAACATCATCATCCAGTGAGGCGCGGCGATGGCGGGTGACGACGATCTCGAGGCCGACTGGGGCGCGGCCCTCGCCGAGCAGGGTGCCGGCGACGACGACCTCGCGGCCGACTGGGGCGCGGCTCTGAGCGAGCAGGGCGTCGAGGGCGGCGAGGAGATGGCGGCGCAGTGGGCCGCGATGATCGACGACGGCGAGGACGACCTCCAGGACCAGACCCGCGGCGCCGACCGCGTGCTCAACCAGGAGGAGATCGACAACCTCCTCGGCTTCAATCTCGACGAACACATCTCGGCCGAGCAGAGCGGCATCCGCGCCCTCATCAACTCGGCGCTCGTCTCCTACGAGCGCCTGCCGATGCTGGAGATCGTGTTCGACCGGCTGGTGCGCGAGGCGACGACCTCCCTGCGCAACTTCACCTCCGACAACGTCGAGGTTTCGCTCGATTCGATCACCTCGGTGCGCTTCGGCGACTATCTCAACTCGATTCCGCTGCCGGCGATCCTCGCCGTGTTCAAGGCCGAGCAGTGGGACAACTTCGGCCTCGTCACCGTCGACTCCAGCCTGATCTACTCGATCATCGACGTGCTGCTCGGCGGCGGGCGCGGCACCACGGCGATCCGTGTCGAAGGCCGGCCCTACACCACGATCGAGACCAACCTCGTGCGACGGATGGTGGAGATCATCCTCGCCGACGCCGAGAAGGCCTTCGCGCCGCTGACCCAGGTCAGGTTCAATCTCGAGCGGCTCGAGACCAACCCGCGCTTCGCGGCGATCTCGCGCCCGGCCAACGCGGCCATCCTCGTCGAATTCCGCGTCGACATGGAAGACCGCGGCGGCAAGATCGAGATGATGCTGCCCTACGCGACGATCGAGCCGATCCGCGATCTGCTGATGCAGATGTTCATGGGCGAGAAGTTCGGCCGCGACCCGATCTGGGAGGGCCACCTCGCCACCGAGATCTACCACGCCGAGATGGAGATCGACGCGGTGATGGTCGAGGAGGAACTGCCGCTGTCGATGGTGCTCGACCTCAAGGTCGGCCAGACGCTGATCTTCGACGTCGCCCCGACCGATCCGGTCGCCATCAAGTGCGGCGACATCCACCTCACCTCCGGCAACATCGGCCGGTTCGGCGAAAGCGTTTCCGTGAAAGTCAACCGGCCGCTCAAGCGACCGAAGATGTCGCTGGCGGCCTTCGAGAAGGCGGTCCAGAAGGAGCTCGAAAAGACATGACCGATTTCGCCCTGGGTCTCGCCATCGAGATCGTCGTGGCCGGGCTTCTCGTCACCACGATCGTCTACTGCTTCATCCTCAACAAGCGGCTCACGCGGCTGCGCGCCGACGAGAGCGTTCTTCGCGCGACGATCGGCGAACTCATCACCGCCACCGAGATCGCCGAACGCGCGATCCGCGGCCTCAAGGTGACCGCCTCGGACTGCGAGGCGAGCCTCGGCCGCCGGCTGATGGCCGCCGAGACCACCTGTTCCGAACTCGACCGCCGTCTCGTCTCGGGCGAGGAGGTGCTGAAGCGCATCAGCGCGATCACCCAGGCGGCGACCGCCGTGCCGGCCCGGCTCGAGCCGCGGCGCGAGGAGCCGACGGCTCCGGCCCTCGCCCCGCAGCCGGCCCCGGTGCAAGAGCCGGCCGCCTCGGCCGCGCCGGTCCGTGACGGCGCCCGGACCCTGCAGCAGGCCGCGGCGGAAGCGGCCGAGCGTCTCGCCGCCTATCGCCGCTCGCCCCGCGAGGCCGCGGCGTGAAGGATCTGCGGCTCATTCCGATCGTGCTGGTCGCGGTCTCGGGGCTGCTGCTGCTGAAGCTGCTCGGCTTCGCCACCGGTGAGGTGTTGCCCGGCGGGCACGGGCTCACCGTCGGCACCGCCCGGGCCGCGGAAGGCGATGCGGCGCCGACCGCCGCCGACGCTCCGGCCGATCCGGGCGAGGCCGCCGCTCCGCCGGAGGGGGCGGCCAAGGCCGATCCCGCCGCTGCCGAGGCCGCCGATCCGGCCGCCGGCGAAGGGGAGGGCGAGGCGGCCGCGTCGCCGCTTCCCGCCAACGTCACCACCGAGCGGCCGGAGGAGACCCGCTTCGAGAGCGGCGACACCGCCGAGGAGAGGCTGCTGCAGCGGCTCGGCGAGCGGCGTGTCGAACTCGACCGGCGCGAGGAGGAGATCCGCATGCGCGCCAAGCTGCTGGAAGCGGCCGAAGCCCGGCTCGGCCAGCGGGTGGAGGAACTGAAGGCGCTCGAGACCCGGATCGGCGTTTCGGCCGAGATGAAGAAGGCGGAGGACGATGCCAGGCTCAAGGGCCTCGTCACCATGTACGAGACGATGAAGCCCAAGGATGCGGCACGGGTGTTCGACCAGCTCGACTTCGCCGTGCTGCTGCCGCTGGTCCGGCAGATGAACCCGAAGAAGATGGCGATCATCCTGGCGGCGATGCAGCCGGAGGTCGCCGGCCGGCTGACCGCCGCCATCGCCGAGCGCGACGCGCTCACCGGCGGAGCGCCGGTCGCGGCGCCGGTCGCCGGAGCTGCCCCCTCGATCGACCAGTTGCCGAAGATCGGGCCGGCGGCGACGCCCTGACCCGATCGCCACGCCGCGGAATCGGCGGATTTTCAAGCCTTCTGCAACCCCCTGTTAAGCGCGGGGCGGTAGCCTGACCGTTGCGGATCTGCGTATCGATTCAGGCGGGCCAGGCGTATGGGTGACAACGGGACGTGGCGGGCGGCGGCGCGCGTCATGCTACGGGCGAGACGGGGCGGCGGCTTGCGCGCGCGGATCGGCGCCATCGCGCTCGCGTGCCTCGTCTTCTGCACCCTCGCCGCGATGCCGGCCCGGGCCGCGGCGCCGGTCGGCGTCGAGACGGTGACCGGGGAGGGATACGGCCGCTTCGTCCTGACCTTCACCGGCGAGGAACTGCTGCCGCAGTACTCGGTGTCCACCGCCAACGGCGTGCTGGTCATCGAGTTCGACGAGCCGATCAAGGCCGACGTCTCGCGCATCTCCCTCGATCTCGCCACCTATACGCCGGTCGCCCGATCCGACCCGGACGGCCGCGGCCTTCGCTTCGCGCTCGCCCAGGGCGTCAAGGTCCACACCATCGAGGCCGGCGAGAAGCTCTTCGTCGACCTGCTGCCGCCGACGTGGTCCGGCCTGCCGCCGGCGCTGCCGCCGGAGGTCGTCGCCGATCTCGCCAGGCGCGCCGAGGCCGCGCTCAAGGCGATGCGCGACGCCGAGCGCGCCAATCCACGCAAGATCACCCCGAAACTGTCGATCCGGGTCGGCAACACGCCGACCTTCTCGCGCTTCGTCTTCTCCTGGAATCTGCCGTTCGACACCCTGTTCCTGAGGCAGAAGGAGATGGTGTCGCTGACGTTCAACCACGTCGACGAGGTCGATCTTTCCGACATCCGCGCCCACCTGCCGCCCTTCGTCGACGACATCCGGGCGCTCGCGACCGACGACGGCAAGCTCAAGATCCTGATCGACGTTCCCCCCGCGGCCGACGTGCGCGGCTTCCGCGAGGACGACACCTACGTGGTCGACGTCTCCGGCCGGCTCGGCGGCGAGGCCGCCTCGCCAGAGGCCGCCGCACTGCGTGAGGCGATCGAGCCGGTCACGCCGTCGGGCGTCACGGAGATGGTGGTCGCCCCGGCCGATCCCGGCACGCCGCTGTCGGCGCCCGTCGCCCCCATGCCCCTCGCCCCCATGCCCGAGGTCGCCGAGCCGGCGGCGCCGGCTCCCGCCGTGCCCGCTCTCGCCATTCCCACTCCGGCCGTGCCCGCGGCGGCGGACACCGTCACCCGGCAGGCGGCCGCGATGCCTCCGGCCGCCGCGGACCTCGAGCCGGTCGCGGCAGGCGGCGCCGCAACCATACCGGTTCCCCGTGCCCGTCCTGCGCCGGGCGGTGCGCCTGTGGCGGCTTCGCAAGGTCCGGTCTTCGCCCCGCAAGGGCCGTCGCAGCAGGCCGAACCGGCCGTCGCGGCACCGGCCACCGCCGCGAACGCGCCCGTCGTCGAGGCCGTCGAGCGCGCGCCGGATCGGCGTGGCGAGGGCGGCGTCGTCGCGGGGCAGTTTTCCGGCGTCGAGCAGTCCGACGTTCCCTTCGTCGATACGACGGTCAAGGTCGAGGTGCAGCGGATCGGCACGATCAACCGGCTGACCTTCTCCTACAAGAAGCCGGTCGACGCGGCGCTGTTCTCGCGCGAGGGCGCGATCTGGCTGGTGTTCGACGACCCGATGCCGGTCGAACTCGATGCGATCCGCACCGGCCTCTCCGGCATCGCGCGAAGCGTCGACCTGATGAAGCCGGACGGAGCGCAGGCGCTCCGTATCGAAATGGTCGACCCGTTGCTGGCGACCCTCTCTCCCGACGGCACCTACTGGGTCGTCACGATCGGCGACGCCATCAGCCGGCCGACCCGGCCGCTGGCGCTGATGCGCTCGGTGCGCACCAACGGAAATTCGGCGATCGACATCGCCTACCGCGACGTCGGCCGTGCCGTCGAAATCGTCGATCCCGCCGTCGGCGACCGCATCGTCGCCGTCACCGGCCACGGCGATCCGCAGGGTCTCGTCAAGGCGCAGGATTTCGCCGACGTCCGGGTGCTGCCGTCGGCATTCGGCGTCGCCCTGCTGCCGCGCTTCGACGATCTCACCGTCACGGTGCGGCCCGGCGAGGGCGTCGCCGTCGAGCGGCCCGGCGGCCTCAGCCTGTCGCTGTCCTTTCCAGCGCAGGCCGACGACGTCTTCGCCGAAGTGTTCGACCAGAGGGCGAGCCTTCCGGTCGGCAGCGACGAGTCGCTGATCGATTCGGTGGTCGATCCGGCCAACTACTGGGCACGGAAACACGATCTCGAGCGCAGCCTGGCCGCCGCGACCGACGAGGCCGGCCGCGTGCTCGCCTGGCAGCGGCTCGTCGCCTTCTATCTCGCCAACGGCCTCGGCGTCGAAGCCAAGGCGGCCCTCGACGTCACCGGCTCGATTCGCCCCGAGGAGACGACACAGCCGGCGTGGGCTCTGCAGAGCGGCGCCGCCCTCGTGCTGATGCACCGGCCGCACGAGGCGTTGAAGCTGCTGTCCGACAGCGCACTGGAGACGAGCCCGGAAGCGGCCTTCTGGCGGACCATCGCCCATGTCGAGGCCGGCGACCAGATCGGGGCGCGCCGCGACATGCCGCGCGGCGAGGCGGTGCTCGGCGAATTTCCGCGGCCGCTGCAGGACGCCTTCCTCGTCGCCGCGGCGACCGCCTCGATCGAGGCCAACGACTTCGGCACCGCGATGTCGATGCTGCGCCAGATCAGCCGCTCGAAGGCCGACGCCACCATCAACGACCGCATCGACATCCTCAACGCCCGCATCGCCGACGCCGCGGCGCGCTCCACCGACGCGATGGCGCTGCTGAGCCGGGTGGTCAAACGCGACAAGGGCCGGCTGGCCGCCGAGGCCGCGCTGCGCCTCGTCACGATCCAGCGCCGCGAGGGCGTCGTCACGCTGCCGCAGGCGGTGGAGCGGCTCGAAGGGCTCGCCGCCTCCTGGCGCGGTGACGAGCAGGAACTGAAAACGCTGCGCCAGCTCGCCCGCTTCCTGGTCGAGAGCGGCAACTACCGCCGGGCCTTCGAAGTGATGCGCACGGCCGACACCGTGAACCCCGATTCCGACACGACGCGCCTGCTCAACAGCGAGATGTCCGCGGCCTTCTCGTCGCTGTTCCTCGACGGCAAGGCCGACGAACTCGAGCCGCTGACGGCGCTCGCGCTCTACTACGATTTCAAGGAACTGACGCCGATCGGCACCCGCGGCGACGAGATGGTGCGCCGGCTCGCCGACCGCCTCGTCGACGTCGACTTGCTGGCCCAGGCGCAGGAGCTGCTGAAACACCAGATCGACAACCGCTTGAAGGGCGTGGCGCGGGCGCAGGTCGCCGCCGACCTTGCGATGATCTATCTGCTCGACCGCAAGCCTGACCGGGCGCTGATCATGCTGGCCCGGACCCGGCAGGCGCAGCTGCCGGCGAGCGTCGAGCGCCAGCGCCGGCTGGTCGAGGCCCAGGCGCTGTCGGAGACCAGCAAGACCGACCTCGCCCTCGAGGTGCTGGCCTCGCTGTCGGGCGTCGACGCGGAGCGGACCAAGGCGGCGACGCTGTGGAAGGCCGACCGCTACCAGGAAGCCGCCGAACAGTTCGAGCGCCTGCTGGCGACGCGCTGGAGCGACGCCGTGCCGCTCGACGAGCAGGAACAGGACGAAGTGCTGAAGGCGGCGGTGGCCTACGTGCTCGCCGACGACGAGATCGGCCGCAACCGGCTGCGCGAGAAGTTCACCGCCAAGATGGCCTCCTCGCCCCGGGCTTCGCTGTTCGCCGTCCTGACCGGCCCGATCGACCGCAACGGCGACGAGTTCCGCACCATCGCCGCCAACATCGCCGCGATCGACGGGATGCGCGCTTTCCTGACGGACTATCGCAAGCAGTATCTCGGCGCGCCGGCCGCACCGGCCGCCGGAGCGGCGACCTCGCCGTCCGCCGATGCCGGCGGCGGTCCGCAGCCGGGTGTCGGACAGGGCTGATACGGACGCGTCAGCGCCGGACGGCCTTTCGCCGGGCCGGGTCGTCGAGGCAGCGGGGGCTCGCGGGCGGGGGCTCGATCGGCAATCCCGTCACCGCAGCCGCCGGGACCTCGCCAGGAAGGCATGAAGACGAACAGGAAGGCCGCCGGAACGAGGGTTCCGGCGGCCTTCCTGTTCGTAGCGTGGGTCCCGTGAGATCGGCCGGAGATCGGATTTCGGATCGTCCGGCGTCCCCCGTTCGGATCCTCAGTTGCTGGCCGTCAGCGGGCCGAGGCCGACGAAGACGGTCTCGCCAGAGCTGTCGTCGACGCCGTCGTTGTCGGTGACGAAGAAGGCGTTGCCGGCGGCGTCGACCGTGAAGCCCTCGACCTTGTCGAGGATGTAGCCGTTGCCGGCGGCGAGGTTGGGCATCAGGTCGCGGACCAGCGTCTTTTCGACCACGGGCAGTTCGCCGCCGAGCGGGGCGGGCGTGACCGAGGACAGGTCGACGCTGTAGAGCGCCTTCAGCTTCGCCGCCTCGCCGATCTGGTTGTCACGCTCGATCACGACGACCTTGCCGTCGCCGACCGACGTGATCTCCGACAGACCGACCCAGCCCTTTTCGGCGGACTCGAGCGGGTAGTGAACCGCGCTCCATTCCTTCGATGCCGGCTTGTAGGCCAGCAGCTTGACCATGCCCTTCGGGTCGTCCTTCCATTCGCGCTGGACGGCGAGCCAGACGGTGGTGTCGTCGCCCGATCCGACCACGGTGACGCCCTCGTAGCCGAAGCGCTCCTGCGCCTCGACGAGAGCCTCGGGGAGGGCGATCTCCTCGACGATGGCGCCGGAGGCGTCGGTGCGCAGCAGCGCGTGCGGCACCTCCTTCTTGGCGTCGCCCTCGGAGGCGAGCCAGAAGCCGCCGTCGGCGGCGAGGGCGACGCCCTCGAGGTCGAGCTTCTCGGCGGCCTTGCCGTCGCGGGTGACGAGCATCTCGCCGGTGATGATCGCCGGCGACGTCGTCGCGTCGATCGTCAGGATGCGCGGGGCGGCGGAATAGAAGCTGTCGGTGACGGCGTAGAGTTTGCCGGCTTCGGTCGCGTCGGCGGCGAGGCCGGAGAGCGCGCCCCAGGCGATCGGGGCGTCGGTGCCGTTGTTGACCGAGCGGATCGTCGGATAGGCCGCGGTGCCCTCGGCCCGCTCGAAGACCATGACGTGGGCGCGCACGCCGCCGTCCTCGACGAGGTCGGTCTCGTTGGCGGTGACCAGCAGGTTGCGCGAGGGGATGGCGAGGATGCCTTCCGGGCCGATGCCCGACGGCACGACCTGCAGCAGTTCCGGAGCGGCGCCGGTGTCCTTGTAGATCGCGACCAGCGAGGCGCGCTCGGAGCCGACGAAGATCAGGGTGTCGTCGCCGAAGACGCCGGTCTCGACGCCCTCGATCTCGATGCCCTTCTTGTTGCGCTTGTCCGGATAGTGGCCGAGCGAGACGACCTCGTGCTCGAGCGTGGCGCCCGAATCCCAGGCGACCGTGCCGTCCTTGTTCCAGATGGTGAAGCCGCGGCTGCCGCCCTTCCAGTCGCCCTCGTTGGCGGTGACGAAGCGGTCGGCGTCGATCCAGGCGACACCGTCGGGCTCACGGGCGACGCCCTCCATCGAGCCGCCGAGGTCGATGACGCCGTCCTTCCTGGTGTCGATACCGGAAAGGTCGACGGCGCCGGCGGAGAAGCTCGCCTCGACGGTGCCGCTGGCGGCGTCGACGACGACGAGGTGGTTGTTCTCCTGCAGCGTCATCACGATCTTGCCGTCGGCGTTGATCGAGACGAACTCGGGCTCGGGATCCTCCGGGGCGACGTCGGCGAGGCCGGTCATCTCGACCCTGCGCAGGCCGGCGCAGTCGGCGGTGCCGCCCGCGACCGGGACGATGGCGAGGAAGCCGGCGGGCAGCTGCGGGATGGCGCCGTCGTTGACCTCCTCGTCGCGCTCGTTCTCGATGGCGACGGCGATGAAGGCGCCGTCCTTGCCGGCGGCGACGCTGTCCGGCTGGCCGCCGAGGTCGCAGGTGGCGACGACGGCCTTCGTGGCGAGGTCGACCACGGCGAGGTGGCCCGACGGCTGCGTGAAGCTTTCGGAGGTGACGACGCCGACGAAGGCCTTGTCGCCGATGATCTTGACCGAGGTCGGCTCGCCGCCGAGGTCGACGTAGCCGACGGGCTTGGGATTGGCCGGATCGGCGATGTCGAGGAGGCCGAGGCCCTTGCCGGGGCTGTCGGTGTAGGCGAGCAGCATGCCGTCCTCGGACGCCGTGATGATCTCGGCGACGTGTTCGGCCTCCTCGGTCCCGGTCGGCACGTTCGCGACGACGGGGAAGGTGGCGATGCGATTGAACACCATCTCGGCGTGGCCGGAGAGAGTGGTCGCGGCGAGAAGCGCGGCGGTCAGCGACAGCGTTCCGACGGATCGTTTCATGGGTCATGCCCCCCTGGAGAGTGAAGTCCGGGGTCTGGATAGCGTCGGGGACGTGACAGCCATATGACACGGCGAGCGGGCCGTCGGGGGCCGACGAGGGCAGGGGTGTTGGAGGAAGGCCCGGCTTCAGCCGAAGCTGCGGATCAGGCTTCCGGCGAGCAGTTGCCAGCCGTCGACGAGGACGAAGAAGATCAGCTTGAAGGGCAGCGAGATCACGACCGGCGGCAGCATCATCATGCCCATGGCCATCAGGATCGAGGCGACGACCATGTCGATGATGACGAAGGGCAGATAGATCAGAAAGCCGATCTCGAAGGCCCGGCGCAGCTCGGAGATCATGAAGGCCGGAACGAGGATGCGCAGGCTGAGATCGTCGGGTGTGTCCGGTGGCGGCGTGTCGGACAGGTCGACGAAGAGCTGGAGGTCGACGTCGCGGACGTGCTGGAGCATGAAGGCGCGGAACGGCGCCGCCGCGGCGTCGAAGCCCTCGGCGAGTTCGAGTTCACCGTTGACCACGGGCTCGACGCCCTCGGTATAGGCCTGCTCGAAGGTCGGCTGCATGATGAAGGCGGTGAGGAACAGCGCCAGCGAGACCATCACCGCGTTGGGCGGGGCGGTCTGCAGGCCGATCGCCGTGCGCAGCAGCGACAGCACGACGACGATGCGCGTGAAGGACGTGACCATCACCAGCACCGACGGCGCGAGGCTGAGGACGGTGATGAGGCCGACCAGTTGGACGGCGCGCTCGGTGAGCGTGTTGCCCTCGCCGAGCGAGATCGAGATGTCCTGGGCCAGCGCCGGCGAGGCGAGGAGGGCGAGGCCGAGAAGCAGGCCGACGGCGGCCAGAGCCGCGGAGACGAAGCGGAGCACCTTGCGGCCGGCCGGCTTCTGCGCGGGCGGTGAAACGGGAGCCGGCCGCGGCGCTCGCGCGCTCGACCCTCGGCCGACCCGGCCAAAGCACCGCAGGCTCGACGCGGCCGGGCCGGAGAGGGCGGTCCGCCCGGAGATGGAAGGCGACGACGACGCGGAGCCATGGACGGAATCACCCCCCTCGCCCCCGCAAGGGACGAGGGGGGAGGCGTGCGCCACGTCCGCTCGCGTGAAGAAGTCTTCGCGCACCATTCCGCCCATCTTCGTTGGCGAGGCCATCGTCATCGGCGAGGATCGGCGCCGCCCCGTCGGGTGACGGGAGGACGTCGCAGGTCGGCCGCGGCTCGGCGCCTCACTTCGCCTTCGGTCCGGCGCCGCCGGTCAGTTCCTCGAGCAGACGGCTCATCTCGTCCTCGAGCGTGTCGATCTGCGAGGCCGGCTGGGGAGCGGGACGGGGTGGCTGCGCTCCGGTTGTCGCCGGCTCGGCTTGGGTCGCGTCTTCTCCGGCGACGGCATCGTCGTCGACCGGAGGCGAGCCGTCCGTGTCGAGATCAACCGCCTTCACGTCAGCGGTGTGCTCGACGGTCGCGGCGACCGCGGCATTCTCGCGGAGCGCCCGCTCGATGTCGTCGAGGAGATCGGCATCGGAGCGGGCGATGCCGGCTTCATCCTGCTCCGCTTCGGCCTCGCGCGGGTCGCCGCCGCGGGTCAGCGGCGGCTCCTCGTCCCGGTCCGGTGCGGGCGAGGGCGCAGCAGCGGCGGTCGGCGGAGTGTCCCGGTTGGACGGGCCGCCGGGCGTTGCCGCCGGTTCGCCCGCCTCGTCGCGGACGGCCCCGGTCTCGGTGAGGGTGACCGCGACGACGGTGGCGGAGGCGGCGACGATCTCTTCGGCGAGCGGGCCTCCCTCGTCCGTCCGGTCCGCCGCCGCCGCCGCGGCGCCGTCCTGTTCGTCGGCCGCCATCATGCGGAAGGGGAATCGGCCGCGGTCGTCAGGCCGGGTCGGCGGGGCGGTTCGTACCGGCGGTGTCTCGTCGCTCGCCGTGGCCGCGGCGGCGGTCTCTCCGGTGGTGACCGCCTGCGCGGCGACGGCCGCGGTGCCCGTCGACGGCTTCACCGTCGCCACGGGACCGGGACCAGTCCCGGGACCAGACGCCTGGGCGGTGGTGCGCGCTTCCTCCTCGGCCCGGCGCGCGGCGATGCGGGCGGCGCGGCGCTCGGCCCGGGC
>CALCDT010000036.1 GCA_937900425.1 uncultured Alphaproteobacteria bacterium
CGCGCCGCCGATGCCGGCCTTCTCACCGCCGAGGCCGCGGCCGCCGCCGAGCGCGAGCCGCTGCCGACCCGCCGCCGCGACTTTCCGCTGCTCGCCCCGCAGCTCACCGCCCGCGAGGCGGCGGCGAGCCCGCTCGAAGGCGAGATCCGCCTGACCCTCGAGCGGACGCTGCAGGAGCGGCTGGAGGCGCTGGCCGGCGAGCGGGCGCGGGCGATCGGCCCGGACGTGTCGGTTGCCATCGTCGTCGCCGACCACGACGGCGGCGCGATCGAGGCGTCGGTCGCCTCGGCCGGCCTTTTCGAGACCCGTCGCCGCGGCTTCGTCGACATGACGGTGGCGCCGCGCTCCCCCGGCTCGACGCTCAAGCCCTTCATCTACGGCCTCGCCTTCGACGCCGGCATCGCCCATCCGCAAACCCTGATCGAAGACCGGCCGGTCGGATTCGCGGGTTACGCGCCGCAGAATTTCGACAAGGTGTTCCACGGCACGGTGACCATCGAGCAGGCGCTGCAGATGTCGCTCAACGTGCCGGCGGTCGAGGTGCTGGAGCGGGTCGGGCCGGCCCGGCTGATGGCGCGGATGCGGCGGGCCGGCGTGCGGCCGATGCTCTCCGACCTGTCGCCGCCCGGCCTCGCCATCGGCCTCGGCGGCCTCGGCCTCAGCCTCACCGACCTCGTCACGCTCTACGCCGCGCTCGCGCGCGGCGGCGAGCCGGTCGGGCTCCACGTCCGGCCGGAGGCGAGGGGGAGCGACGGGACGACGAAGCCGGTACTCGGCCCGCTGGCCGCGGCCTACGTCACCGGCATCCTCGCCGGCCGCTCGGGCAGCGTCGCCACCGAGACCCGCGTCGCCGTCAAGACCGGCACCTCCTACGGCTACCGCGACGCCTGGGCGATCGGCTACGACGGCCGGCGCGTCATCGGCGTCTGGGTCGGCCGGCCGGACGGCGTGCCGGTGTCCGGCCTCGTCGGGGTCGACGTCGCGGTGCCGATCCTGAAGGACGCCTTCGTGCGGGCAGGGGGCGCGGTGCCGCTGCCGCCGGCCCCGGCCGGCCTGATCACCGCCTCCACCGGCGCCCTTCCACCACCGCTGCGCCGCTTCGGCGGCGACGGCCGGCCCGGCGGTGCGGGGGCGAGCTCAGGACCCGCCATCGCCTATCCGCCCGACGGCGCCCACATCGAGATCGGCCTGCCGGGCGGCGGGCTCGCCCCGCTGCCGCTCAAGGTCCGCTCCGGCGAGGCCCCGTTCACCTGGTTCGTCGACGGCGCGCCGATCGAGCGCGACGGCTTCTCCCGCGAAACCAGCGTCGCCCCGGCGGGAGCCGGCTTCGTCACCATCGCCGTCGTCGACGGCCGCGGCCGCTCCGACCGCGTCCGGATTTTCGTGGACACTCCGGGCCGGCGGCGCTGAAAGGACCCGCCCGGGACGGTTCCGCCTTGCCAGCGCCGCCGGAGCGGACTAGCGACGGCGCTCGAATTCATCTCCGCGGAGGCGGCCATGACCCTCAAGGAGCGCACCGCGCTGATTTCGCTGGTCGCGAGCCTGGCGCTCGCCGGCGCCAAGCTCGCGGTCGGCCTGATGATCGGCTCGCTGGCCCTCGTCACCGATGCCTTCCATTCGGGCACCGACTTCCTGGCGACCGCCGTCACCTTCGTCGCGGTGCGCTACGCAGACCGGCCGCCGGACGAGACCCATCCCTACGGCCACGGCAAGTTCGAAAACGTCGCCGCGCTGTTCGAGGCGGCGCTGCTGCTCGTGCTCGCCGGCTTCGTCACCGCCGAGGCGGTCGGCCGGCTCGGCGACGGCGCACCGCCGCCCGAGCTCGGCGTCATCGCCTTCGCCGTCCTCGGGGTCGAGATCGTCATCAACGCCTGGCGCGCCCGGGCGCTGCACAAGGTGGCGAAAGAGACCGGCAGCCACGCCCTCGCCGCCGACGCGCTCCATTTCGCCTCGGACATCCTCTCGTCGATCGCCGTCCTCGGCGGCTTCATGGCGACGCTCGCCGGCTACGACTGGGGCGACCCGGTCGCCGCCATCGCCGTCGCGGTGCTGATCGCCATCCTCGCCCTCAAGCTGCTCAAGGGCACCGTCGACCAGCTCACCGACGCGGTGCCGCGCGGGCTCGTCAAGGGTCTCACCCGCATCGTCGACGACATCCCCGGCGTCGTCGACGTCGCCGCGATCCGGGTGCGCACCGTCGGGGCCGACAATTTCGTCGATGTCGAGATCGGCGTGCCGCGCATCTTCACCGTCGACGAGGTCGCGGCGCTGAAGCAGCGGGTCCGCGCCGCGGTGACGGAGGATCTCGGCCGGGCCGGCGTCGTCGTCGAGACCCGCCCGGTCGCCGTCGACGACGAGACCGCGCGCGAGCAGGTGCTGGTGGCGGCGGCGCGGGTCGGCATCCCGGTCCATCACATCACCCTCCACCGTCTCGGCGACCGGCTGTCGGTCAGTCTCGACATCGAGGTCGACGGCACCCGGCCGCTGGGCGAAGCCCACGACGACGCCAGCCGGGTGGAGGAAGCGATCCGGGCCGAGATCGGCGCCGACATCGAGGTCGAGACCCATCTGGAGCCGCTGTTCCCGGACCTCATCCCGGGGGCTGCGGTCGACGGCGCGACGGCCGCGGAGATCGCCGGCGAACTGACCCTGCGGGCCGGCGACTTCGGCGTCACCGACGTCCACAACGTCCGGGTCCGGGCGCTGGGCGAGGGGCTGTTCGTCGCCTTCCACTGCCGCTTCGACGCCGCGACGCCGACGGCGGCGGTGCACGCTTCGCTCGACGGGCTGGAGCGCACGGTGCGGCGGAAGTGGCCGGCGGTGCTGCGCATCGTCAGCCATCCGGAGCCGATCAGGGCCTGAGAGCCCGCCGCAACTCGTGGAGGGCGATCGCCCCGGCGGTGGCGACGTTGAGGCTGTCGAAGCCCGGGGCCATGTCGATCCGCAGGCTGCGGATCCGGGCGAGCAGGTCCCTCGGCAGGCCCGGACCTTCGGCCCCGAGCAGGAGCGCCGGACGCGTGATCTCCGCCACCGCCCCGATTTGCGCCTCGCCTGCGGGCGACAGGCCGACCGGGGTGTAGCCGGCCGCGAGCAGCGCCTCGACCATGGCCGCGGCGTCGACGGTCCGGGCAAAGGGCACGGTGAGGACGCCACCGACCGAGACCCGCAGCGCCTTGCGATAGAGCGGGTCGCAGCAGGTGCCGTCGATCAGCACGGCGCCCGCCCCGAAGGCGGCGGCGTTGCGGAACAGGCCGCCGATGTTGTCGTGGTTGGCGATGCCGACGAGGCCGAGCACCAGCGCCGGACGGCGTGCCAGCAGGTCGGTGGCGGCATGGTCGCGCCGGCGCCGGCCGAAGGCGAGCAGGCCGCGGTGGATCGGAAAGCCGACGATGCCGTCCATCACCGCCTGCGGTGCGGCGTAGACCGGCACCGCCTCGGGCACCGCCGCCAGAAGCGCATGGCGGGTTTCGAGCCGGTGGGCGGCGACGAGCAGGCTCCGCGCCTCGAAGTCGGCGGCGTCCAGCAGGTGGCGGATCACCACCTCGCCCTCGGCGATGAAGCCGTCGCCGCGACCGGCGAGATCGCGGTCCCGCACGTTGCGATAGACGGCGATGCGGGGGTCGTCGGGATCGTCGACGGCGATGACCGGCACGGCGCTGCACCTCGCGGATTGAAGCTCGCCCGCTCCTAACCTATCGAAGGCGGGAAGGCCAATCGCCGGGAGTTCCAAGCCATCATGATCCACCTTCTCGACCGCCTCCTCGGCGCCCTCGGCGCGCTCGCCGGAGCCGCCGGCATCGTGCTGCTCGCGGCCGGCGCCCACGTCGACGCCGCCGGCAATCTCACCACGGCGGGATGGATGGCGCTGGCCCACGCCGGCGTGATCCTGTTCCTCGCAGGGACCACCGCGCTGCGGCCGGCCCTGCGCCGGCTCGGCGCCCTCGGACTCCTCGCCGGCGTCGTCCTGTTCTCCGGCGATCTCGCCGCGCGATCGCATTTCGGCCAGCCGCTCTTCCCGATGGCGGCGCCGACCGGCGGTTCGGTGCTGATCGGAAGCTGGCTGCTTCTCGTCTTCGCGTGCCTTGCCGGCGCCCGCCGCACGTGAACGCGACGGCGCCGGGCCACCTCCCGCATCCGTGAGCGCCCCGTGACGGCGGCGTGCGGATATGCGGGGAACATGGCCACAGCCTCGGCCGTTGATGGCGCGACGTCGAGGGGGCGGGACGGCGCGACGCCGGGCACGGGGAAAGCAAAGCCTTCCGCTTCACGTCGATTTGAACCTGCGCATGCGCGCGGTAAGGGGCACGATACCTCTCCGGTGTCAGGATCGGCCGGGCCGCCGCTGGAATCACCACCGGTGATTCCCGGGTGGCCGCTCGCGCGCCGCGCAGTCCAGTAACGAGGGACCGAACGAGATGACCGACCTCACGCGTTGCGTAGCCGACCCCGATCTTGCCCCCGATCGAGCGAACGCCGGACGGGGTCCGGCGAAGATGAGCCGCCGGTTCTTCGTCGCCGGCCTGCCGCTGGCGCTCGCCGCCTGCGCCGGCGGCCCGTCGCTGATGCAGCCCCGGCTCCGCAGCGGCGTCGACACCTCCTATGCGATGATGTACGGGCCGGTCACCGACGAGCCGTTTCCCCTTCCCGCGATCGACCTGAAGCCGATCGACAAGAAATACTGGCGGCAGGAAGTCTATTACTCCTCACCGTGGCCGGCCGGCACCATCGTCGTCGATCCCGACAACAAGTTCCTCTACCTGACCCGCGGCGGCGGAACCGCCCTGCGCTATGGCATCGGCGTCGGCCGCGAGGGCTTCGGCTGGTCCGGCGAGGCGACGATCAAGCGCAAGTCGAAGTGGCCGACCTGGTATCCGCCGGCCGAGATGGTGGCCCGCGATCCGCGCGCCCGACCCTTCGCCAACGGTCAGCCCCCGGGCCCGACCAACGCCCTCGGCGCCCGGGCGCTCTACCTCTATCAGGGCGACCGCGACACGCTCTATCGCCTCCACGGCACCGCCGAACCCTGGAGCATCGGCAGGGCGATGTCGTCGGGCTGCATCCGCCTGCTCAACCAGGACATCATCGACCTCTACGACCGCGTTCCGGTCGGCACCAAGGTCGTCGTCCTCGGCTCGACGTCTTTCGTCTGACACCGTTGTCGTCAAGGGCCGGCGGGTCATGCACGCGTCGGCTCCGGAGCGGAATTTCGGAGCCGATCAAGCAGGTGGAGGGGGCGACAAAGGAACGCGGGCGCGCCATAGTGCGTTGGGCGGAAGACAATGGGGAGCGGGACCTGCGCGGCGGTCCGTTCACCCGTCATCGCCAACGGACAGGGGGAGGACACTATGGCCGAAAGAAAAAGAGGGCCGCGCCGCCTCGGGCGCAACGCCATGGCATTCGTGCTCGCCGGCGGCCGGGGCTCGCGCCTCAAGGAGCTGACCGACCGGCGCGCCAAGCCCGCGGTCTACTTCGGCGGCAAGAGCCGGATCATCGACTTCGCGCTGTCGAACGCCATGAACTCCGGCATTCGGCGCATTTCGGTCGCCACCCAATACAAGGCCCACAGCCTCATCCGCCACCTGCAGCGCGGCTGGAACTTCTTTCGCGAGGAGCGCAACGAGAGCTTCGACATCCTGCCGGCCTCCCAGCGCGTGTCCGAGGACAAATGGTATCTCGGCACCGCCGACGCGGTGACGCAGAACATCGACATCGTCGAATCCTACGCGCCCGACTACATCGTCATCCTCGCCGGCGACCACGTCTACAAGATGGACTACGAGGTGATGCTCGAGGAGCACGTCGCTTCGGGTGCCGACGTCACGGTCGGCTGCATCGACGTTCCGCGGATGGAGGCGGTCGCTTTCGGCGTCATGCACGTCGACGCCAACGACCGCATCGTCGACTTCGTCGAGAAGCCCGCCGATCCGCCGGGCATGCCCGACGATCCCGACCGGGCCCTCGCGTCGATGGGCATCTACGTCTTCGAGACCAAGCTGCTGTTCGACCTGCTGCGCAAGGACGCCGAGGATCCGAACTCCGCCCATGACTTCGGCAAGGACATCATCCCTGCGCTCGTCAAGGACGGCAAGGCGGTCGCCCACCGATTCGCCAACTCCTGCGTCCGCTCCTCCTCCGAATCGACCGCCTACTGGCGCGACGTCGGCACAGTCGACGCCTTCTGGGAAGCCAACATCGACCTGACCGACTTCGTGCCCGAGCTCGACCTCTACGACACCGAGTGGCCGATCTGGACTTACGGCGAGATCGTGCCGCCGGCGAAGTTCATCCACGACGAGGACGGCCGGCGCGGGGCCGCCACCAGTTCGCTCGTCTCGGGCAACTGCATCATCTCCGGCGCCCGCATCGACAAGTCGCTGCTGTTCACCGGCGTGCGGGCCCATTCCTATGCCGACGTCGAGCACGTGGTCGCGCTGCCCTACGTCACGATTAACCGTGGCGCCCGGCTCAAGAAGGTGGTGATCGACCGCGGTGTCGAAATTCCGGCGGGGCTCGTCGTCGGCGAGGAGCCCGAACTCGATGCGAAGCGGTTCCGGCGATCCGAGGGCGGCGTCTGCCTCATCACCCAGCCGATGATCGACGCGCTGGAGCTGTGACGGCCCGAGGACGGGACGATGACGGCCGCCGGGCCATTGAAGTGATCCGGCGGTTCGGAATAAGCTGCAAGCCGTTGATTTAGGGGCTCTCTGCGAAATCGTTGCCGGGTGGTCGGTCCGAGCGGCCGCGGTCGTCCGCGCAACCGGTCGTCTGGTTCGACGACACCTCCGGTCGCGGGGGGCTCCGCGGCCTCGACGGTTCATCTCCGGGAGATCGGCATTTGCGTGTCCTGTTCGTCGCCTCCGAGTGCTTCCCGCTGATCAAGACCGGCGGGCTCGCCGACGTCGTCGGCGCGCTGCCGCTCGCGCTGAAGGCGCTCGACTGCGACGTCCGCATCCTGCTTCCCGGCTATCCGGCGGTGCTGTCGGCCCTCGTCGGTGGCGAGAGCGTGGCGACCAGCGACGATCTCTTCGGCGGCCCGGCGAGCGTGATCCGCGGACGCAGCCGCAACGGCCTCGACGTCTACGCCATCGACGCCCCCCACCTCTACGACCGCACCGGCAATCCCTATCTCGGCCCCGACGGGCGCGACTGGCCGGACAATCCCCGCCGCTACGCCGCGCTCGGACGCATCGCCGCCGAGATCGGCGCCGAGGGCGCCGACGGCTGGGTGCCCGAGGTTCTGCACTGCCACGACTGGCAGGCCGGCCTCGCCCCGGCCTATCTCGCCGCCCGCGAGGGCAGGGTGCCGGCGAGCCTCTTCACGATCCACAACATCGCCTTCCAGGGCCTGTGCAGCCTGTCGTCGGAGGGCGGCTTCGGGCTGCCGCAGACGTTCTTCACGCCCGCCGGCCTCGAGTATTACGGCCAGACCTCGTTCCTGAAGGCCGGTCTCGTCTTCTCCGACCACCTCTCGACCGTGAGCCCGACCTACGCCCGCGAATTGCGCACGCCGGAATTCGGCATGGGTCTGGAGGGCGTGCTGTCGGAACGATCCGCCGTGCTGAGCGGCATCCTCAACGGCATCGACCTCGACATCTGGGACCCGGAACGGGACACGGCGCTGGCGAAGCCCTATTCGGCCGTAAAGCTCACCCAGAAGGCGGCCAACAAGAAGCAGGTCCAGAAGATGTTCGGCCTCGCGCCCGACGCCGGGGCGCTGCTGTTCTGCGTGGTCAGCCGGCTCACCTCCCAGAAGGGCCTCGACCTGCTGGTGCCCTATCTCGGCGAATTCGTCCATCGCGGCGGCCAGCTGGCGCTGATCGGCACCGGCGACGGCGGCCTGGAGCGGGCCTTCACCGAAGCCGCCCGCCAGTATCCCGGCCGCATCGGCGTGCTGATCGGCTATGACGAAGCGGCCTCGCACGTCGTCCAGGGCGGCTGCGACGCCATTCTCGTTCCCTCGCGCTTCGAGCCTTGCGGCCTGACCCAGCTCTACGGCCTGCGCTACGGCACGCTGCCGGTCGTCGCGCGCACCGGCGGCCTCGCCGACACCGTGATCGACGCCAACGCCGCCGCCCTCGACATGGGTGTCGCCACCGGCTTCCAGTTCGCGCCGGTGACCGCGAGCGGCCTCGCCTTCGCCATCGAACGCGCCTTCGACGTCTTCGCCGACAAGGCCGCCTGGCGGCGGATGCAGAAGCGGGCGATGGCGCAGCCGGTCGGTTGGCAGGATTCCGCCGGCCGCTACGCCGCGCTCTACCGGTCCCTGATCGACGCCAGGCGATGACGGGAAGGTGAGATGAACGCCCCGCCCGACAGACTGGACATCGCCCACGGCTCGGTCGAGCCGGGCAGGGCCTTTCCGCTCGGTGCCCGCTACGACGGCGGCGGCGTCAACTTCGCCCTGTTCTCCGCCAACGCCACCGCCGTCGACCTCTGCCTGTTCGAGCCGATGACCGGTCGCGAGAGCGCGCGCATCCGCCTGCCCGAATACACGGACGAGGTCTGGCATGGCTACGTGCCGGGGCTCGCGCCCGGCACGCACTACGGCTACCGCGTCCACGGCCCCTACGAGCCCGAGCGCGGCCATCGCTTCAATCCGAACAAGCTGGTGATCGACCCTTACGCCCGCGCCCTCAGCGCCCGGATGCGGACCGACGAGGTGATGGCCGGCTACGTCTCCCGCACCCTCGACGACCTCACCTTCGACACCCGCGACAGCGCCCGGGTGGTGCCGAAGGCGATCGTGATGGCGGACGAGGCGCCGGTCGACTTCGACCGCCCGCTCCATCCCTGGCCCGACACCGTGATCTACGAGGGCCACGTCCGAGGTCTGACGAGGCTCTGCGACGATCTTCCGGCCGAACTGCGTGGCACCTACGAGGGCCTCGCCTCCGGGCCGATGCTCGAGCATCTGACGCGGCTCGGCATCACCAGCATCGAACTGCTTCCGGTCCAGGCCTTCCTCGACGAGGGCTTTCTCACCCGCCGCGGCTTCGTCAACTACTGGGGCTACGCCCCGATCGCCTATTTCGCCCCCGAGCCGCGCTACGACCGCCATCCGGGCGCCGCCACGGTCCGCCGGCTGCGCCAGGTGGTCGACCGTTTCCACGCCGCCGGCATCGAGGTGATCCTCGACGTCGTCTACAACCACACCGGCGAGGTCGACCAGCTCGGCTCGACGATCTGCTACCGCGGCATCGACAACGTCAGCTACTACAGGCTGCTTCCGGACGATCCGCGCTACTACATCAACGATACCGGCACCGGCAACACGCTCGACACCAGCCATCCGCGGGTCGCCGCGCTGGTGCTCGATTCGCTGCGCCACTGGGTCGAGACCATCGGCGTCGACGGCTTCCGCTTCGACCTCGCCTCGACCATCGGTCGCGAAGCCCACGGCTTCGATCCGGACGGCCGGCTGCTGACGGCGATGCGTCAGGATCCGGTGCTCTCCCGCGTCAAGCTGATCGCCGAGCCTTGGGACGTCGGCCCGGGCGGCTACCAGGTCGGCAACTTCCCGCCGGGCTTCGCCGAGTGGAACGACAAGTACCGCGACACCGTCCGCCGCTTCTGGCGCGGCAACGAGGCGGTGACCCCCGATTTCGCCACCCGGCTGCTCGGCTCGGCCGACCTGTTCGACCGGCGCGGCCGCCGTCCGTGGGCGTCGGTCAACTTCGTCACCGCCCACGACGGCTTCACCATGGCCGACCTCGTCTCCTATCGCGAGAAGCACAACGAGGCGAACCTCGAGGACAATCGCGACGGCCACCACGACAACCTCAGCGACAACCACGGCTGCGAGGGGCCGTGCGACGACGAGGCCGTGAGGGCGGCGCGCCGCCGGGCAATGCGGAATTTCTTCGCGACGTTGATGCTGTCGCAGGGCACGCCGATGATCACCGGCGGCGACGAGGTGGCCAACAGCCAGGGCGGCAACAACAACGCCTATTGCCAGGACAATCCGGTCGGCTGGGTCGACTGGTCGGCGGCGAGCGACCCGGACCTCGCGGCCTTCGTCGGCCATCTCGTCCGGCTCAGGCGCTCGCACAAGGTGCTGCACCAGCCCAATTTCGTCCACGCCAAGATCCGCGCCGCCGACGGCCAGCTCGAGGTGCAGTGGATCGCCCCGAACGGGCGCGGCGTCACCGCCGCCGAATGGCGCCACCCGGACTTCCGCTGCTTCGGCCTGCTGGTGCGCAGCGCGACGGCGCTGACGCCGGAGGACGACGCGGTGCCGGTGCTGGCGGTGTTCAACGGTTCCGGCGAGGCGGTGCGCTTCACCCTGCCGGCGACGCGCCGCGGCCGGTTCTGGCGACGGATCTTCACGACCACCGAAGCGGTTGGGAGCGTGGAATGGACACGGCACGAGCGCTCCAGCGTCGTGGTGGCTGAGGGCAGGAGCGTGACGATCTTCGAAAAGATCAGGATCAACAAGGGTCGAGCGACGCGAGGACGGACATGACGACCAAGACCGTAGCAACACGGCCGATCGAGGGGCAGAAGCCCGGAACGTCCGGCCTGCGCAAGAAGACCGACGTCTTCATGACGCCCGGCTATCTCGAGAATTACGTGCAGTCGATCTTCGAGGGGGTCGGCGGTATCGAGGGCAAGACCCTGGTGGTCGGCGGCGACGGCCGATATTTCAACGACACCGCGATCCAGACCATCCTGAAGATGGCCGCGGCCTCCGGCGCGGCGCGGCTGATCGTCGGGCAGGGCGGCCTGTTCTCGACGCCGGCCGCCTCGAACATGATCCGCAAGCGCGGCGCCTTCGGCGGCCTGATCCTGTCGGCGAGCCACAACCCGGGCGGCCTTCACGGCGACTTCGGCCTCAAGTTCAACATGGCCAACGGCGGGCCGGCGAGCGAGGCGGTGACGTCCGAGATCTTCGCCCGCACCCGGACGATCCAGAGCTATCGTATCGTCGAGGCCGACGACGTCGATCTCTCGACCCTCGGCACCTCGACGATCGGCGGGACCAAGATCGAGATCGTCGACCCGGTCACCGACTACGCCGAACTGATGGAATCCCTGTTCGACTTCGACGCGATCGCGGCGATGTTCCGCTCCGGCTTCACCATGCGCTTCGACGCCATGCACGCGGCGACCGGACCCTATGCCAAGGCGATCCTCGAGGGTCGGCTCGGCGCGCCGGAAGGAACGGTCGTCAACGCCGTGCCGCTGCCCGACTTCGGCGGCGGCCACCCCGATCCGAACCCGATCTACGCCAAGGACCTCTACGACCTGATGGCCGGCCCCGACGCGCCGGACATGGGGGCCGCTTCCGACGGCGACGGCGACCGCAACATCGTCATCGGCCGCGGCGCCGTGGTGACGCCCTCCGACAGCCTCGCGATGATCGCCGCGAGCGCCCATCTCGCCAAGGGCTACACCCGCGGCCTCGCCGGCGTCGCCCGCTCGATGCCGACGTCGGGCGCCGTCGACCGGGTCGCCGAGAAGCTCGGCATCGCCTGCTACGAGACCCCGACCGGGTGGAAGTTCTTCGGCAACCTGCTCGACGCCGGCAAGGTCACGCTCTGCGGCGAGGAGAGTGCCGGCACCGGCTCCGACCACGTCCGCGAGAAGGACGGCCTCTGGGCGGTGCTGATGTGGCTCAACATTCAGGCCGTGCGCAAGGAGACCATCGCCGAGATCCAGTCGGCGCACTGGGCCGAGTTCGGGCGCACCTTCTACACACGCCACGACTACGAGGCGGTCGCCTCGGACGACGCCAACGGCCTGATGGCCCATCTGCGCAGCCGGCTGTCGGTTCTGCCGGGAACGACCGTCGCCGGGCTCGAGATCGAGACCGCCGACGACTTCGCCTATACCGATCCGGTCGACGGCTCGGTCACGACCGGGCAGGGCGTGCGCATCCTGTTCAAGGGCGGCGAGCGCGTCGTCTTCCGCCTGTCCGGCACCGGCACGGAAGGGGCGACGATCCGGGTCTATCTCGAGAAGTTCGAGCCCGACGCGGGCCGGCACGGTGTCGACGCCCAGGAGGCGCTCGCCGATGTCATCGCCGCCGCCGACGCGCTCGCTGGCATCAAGGCGCGGACCGGGCGCGAGGCACCCGACGTCATCACCTGAGCGGGACGGTCACCTGAACGCGTCGGCGGGCGCTCCCGCACCGTGTCCCTCGGGCTGCGGTGCCGGCGATCAAAAAGGAAAGGCCCGGCGAACCGGGCCTTTCGCGTTTTCCGATCACATCGCCTCGGCCTGTCCCGGCCAGTAGGTGCCCTCGGCGAGTTCCTTGCCGGAGCCGACCAGCTTCTCGCCGCCGAGTTCGACCATGATCTCGTAGACCTTGCGGGCACTCTCGATCTCGGCATCGAGCGGCTGCGAGGGGATGCCCTCGCGGAAGCGGTCGCGCAGGGCGGCGAGTTCCTTCTCGTCGTCCGGCCGGATCACCGGGGCGAGGCGCTCCCACTCGGCGTCGCTGGTCGCGAGGATTTGCTTGGCCTCGCGCGAGGCGGCGACGAAGCCCTTCATCGCCGCGGTGTGGGCGTCGGCGAACTTGTCGTGGAAGACGTAGCCGATCGCCGCGGATTCACCCGCCGCACCGAGGGCGGCGGCGGCGTCGTTACCGCTGTAGAGCCGCTCGAAACCTTTCGATTCCAGCTTCGCGCAGTAGTTCCAGAAGTTGAGCGAGGCGTCGAGCTCGCCCTGGACCAGCTTCTCGGTCAGCAGCGGCGGCGCGCCGAACTGCGGCTCGGCGTCGGCCGAAAGGTCGATGCCGTAGTCGCGCTTGGCGACCGCCTGGATCATCAGCCAGTTCTTGTCGAGCGGTCCGCCGGCGACGCCGATCTTCTTGCCCTTGAGGTCGCCGAGATCGGCGATGCCGGCGCCCTGCGGTACCATCACCGCGCCGACGGCGGTCGAGAAGGGCACGAAGGTGAGGTCGTCGCCCTCGGTGCGCTGGCGCGACACCCACAGCCAGTCCGAGACGATGACGTCCATGCTGCCACCCTGCAGGCCGATCTTGGTCGCCTCGTTGTTGGCGACCTCGACGAGTTCGAGCCTGAAGCCGTGCTTCTGGTCGAGCCCGTGGGTCTTGATGACGTCCATCTCCCAGTTGACGGTGCCGAACTTGAGCACGCCGACGCGCACCACCTCCTCGGCGCCGGCGAGGGTCGCCGTCGCCGAGAAACCGAGGGCGAGGGCGAGCGGAGCGAGGCGCTTCATGGTCATGAACTTTCCTCCGAAAGGATCGAGGCCCTGCTTCTGGACAGGTGCCGCGCATGCCTTGTATCGTAATTGCGGTCTCGGGCGACCACACCTAAACAAAAAATCACATCAGCCGCCATTCCGGGGGTGAACGGACGTGCCGGCGCCGTCGAGGGGCCGGCGTCGGCCGGATCGCACGGCCAGCCGGCGGCGGGGAGGGTGTCGAGTGGTTACCTTGCGCGACGTGGCGCGCCGTGTCGGGGTTTCGCCGAAGACGGTGTCGCGCGTCGTCAACGAAGATCCGGCGGTGACGCCGGAAACCAGAAAGCTCGTTCTCGAGGAGATCGAGCGGCTCAACTACGTCCCCAACCAGGCCGCGCGGATGATGCGCACGGCCACCTCGCCCGTCGTCGGACTGATGACCGACGTCGTCGCCACGACCCCCTATTCCGTCGACATCGTCCGCGGCGTCCAGTCGGGACTGCTCGCCTCCGGACGCACCCTCCTCATCGCCAACACGGAGGGTCAGGCGCGGATCGAAAGCGATTACTGGCGGGTGTTCCGGTCCCACAACGTCGCCGGCACGATCTACGCGACGATGTTCCACCGCGAATGCACGGTGGCGCCGCAGGGCTTCACCAAGCCCGTCGTCCTCGTCAACTGCTTCGCCGCCGACGGTGCTCGCCCGACCATCCTGCCCGACGACGAGGACGGTGGCTATTGGCAGGCCCGCCATCTCCTCGAACTCGGTCACCGCCGCATCGGGACCATCTCGCTCAATCCGGCGATCCGGGCGACCGGCCTGCGCGCGGCCGGTGCGGCCCGCGCCTTCGCCGAGGCGGGTGTCTCCGGCGACGGGCTGCCGACGCTGCCCGGCTTCGTCGGCCCGGTTGAGGTCGAGCGATTCGTCGCCTTCGCCGCCGCGATGGAAATGCTCGCCGGCGCCGATCGGCCGACCGCCGTCATCTGCGGCAACGACATGATCGCGATCCAGGTCTATTGCGCCGCCGCGCGCCTCGGTCTCGCGATCCCGGACGACCTGTCGGTGATCGGCTACGACGATCTGGCGATGTTCGCCCTCTCGCTCTATCCGAACCTCACGACGGTACGGCTGCCCTATTTCGAAATGGGCCGGGTGGCGGTGGACCTGATCGAGCCGGCGGCGCGTGCCCTGGCGCCGGGCGAGCCGGTGCTGGTGCCCTGTCCGCTGGTCGTACGCGACTCCTGCCGCCCGCCCGTCTGATCGCCGCGCCGCGACGGCGGTCGCTGCGCGGACCGCGTGACGGTGCGTCACGGCGCCGGGGGCAGGGCGCAGGCGGTGACCCGCTCGACCTTGGTGGCGTAGCGCACCGCCGGGTAGCCGTCGAAGAAATCGGGAATGACGAAGGTGCCGGTCTCGCCGGGCGGAATCAGCGCCGCGGCGGAGAGCGTCACCGTCGAGAGGTTGAGGTCCTGGGTCGTCACCTCGAGCCCCGTCAGAACGAGATCCTCGAAGCGGTTGGTGACCTGCCAGGTGAAGATGTTGAACTGCTGCTGCCAGGACGGGTTCGCGCCGCGGAGCTGCCGGAATTCGGGCAGGGTGAGATCGCGCCTCTCGCAGGACCGGAGCCGCTCGTCGAGGCCGCTCGACGCGATCTTCCCGCGCATTTCGCGCTCGCAGCCGTCGCGGCAGCGACGGACCGCGTCGGCTCGGACGAAATGGTCCTGACTGGCCAGAGGTGCATCGCGCATGCATGCCGCCACGCAGTCGGCCTGCGCGGCCGTGGGCGTCAACAGCAGCAGGCCGCTGACGAGTGTTCCGCGGATCATGGCTTCCCTCCTTCGATCGTCCTCGCAGCGGGATACGAAGGGGAAGGATCGTCGGTTCCGGGCCGGGCGACGATTCGCCGTGCCGCGATGTCGCAGCCGAAACCAGGGCCATGAAATCCGGCGGCCGCAGAGGTGCGAAGGCGTGGCCGAAAGGGCGTCGGCGGGACGGTTCGAAATCTCGGCAATCCGCAATGATGCGGGCCTTCTCGAGCCGGACGTCAGTCCAGTTCGACCGGCACCCGCGGCTGCGGCTCGACCTGGTCGCGGACGAACATCAGCCCGGCCTCGTCGCCGGCGCGCCAGACGACCTTCGACTTGCGCAGGGCGGTCTGGCCCACGATGTGCAACTCGACGTCGTCCGGCACGGCCCGCGAGCGCACGGCGCGGATGCGGCAGCCGCCGGGGGCGTAGTCGACCACCACGACGGGGATGCCGCGTGATCCATCGTAGGCGAAGGCCTGCCAGTTCGAGGGGGTCCGGGGATGAGCGCGTCTTTCGTGAAACGAAGGCATGACGACTCCGGCGCGGCGCGCGGTGGGTTCGAAGCGGTAAGGTAACCGGAAGATTGTTAAAATTACGCGAATTCGACGGTTCGGGCGCTCGCCCCGCGAGAGGTGCCCGCCGATCCCGCTCCGCAGCCGGACGTCGGGGTACGACGAAACCTCAACCTCGAGGTCAAAAAAAACGCCGCCCGAGCGGGGCGGCGTCCTGAAGTCTTAGGGAGGAAGCCATGGATGGCTTCATGACGGGAGGACCGTCACCAGGAAAAGATGCGCCTTTTTCGCCGCGCCGACTATGCTCGTCCGGGAATAGCACTCGTTCCGTTTGAGTGCAGTGCCGAAAGGTCGCGTGCGGCGCGGCAATCGGCCGGAACCGTCCCCTCGACATCCCCCGGCGCGCCGTGGGATAGGAGCGACGAGACAACAGGAACGAACCGGTCCCTCGCGATGCACGTCAGCGAACTCGACGTCAGGAACGCGGCCGACGCCTTCGCCCGCCTCGCCGGGACGCGGCACCTGACCTTCCTCGACAGCGCCATGAGCCACGCCACGCTCGGTCGCTTCTCCTTCCTCGCCGCCGATCCCTTCGCCACCCTCGAGGCGAGGGGCGGACGCACCTTCTGGGCCGGGGAAGAGGTCGCCGGCGACCCGCTTACCGTGCTCAAGGACAAGCTCGCGCTCTACCGCCAGCCCAAGCGCGTCGGCCTGCCGCCGTTCCAGGGCGGCGCCGCCGGCTTCATCTCCTACGATTTCGGCCGCAGGCTCGAACGGCTGCCCGACCCGGCTGCCGAGGAGGACGGCGTTCCCGAGCTGCTCCTCCATTTCTACGACGTCGTCCTCGCCTTCGACCATCGCGAGAAGCGGGCCTGGCTGTTCTCGACCGGCTGGCCGGAGACCGAGACCGGGCGGCGGGCGTCGCGGGCGATCGAGCGGGCACAGGAGTTCCGCCGCCTGCTCCAGAGCGCGCCGGCGCCGCGCGGCGTCGGCGTCGCCGAGCTCGACTGGCACTCGAATTTCAGCCGGGCCGACTATGAGGCGGCGGTGGCGCGCACCGTCGACTACATCCTCGCCGGCGACATCTTCCAGGCCAACATCACCCAGCGCTACGCCGCCCGGTTGCCGGAAGGCTTCGACACGGTCGCCTTCTACGAGCGCCTGCGCCAGGTCAACGCCGCGACCTTCGCCGCCTATCTCGACTACGGCGATCTCGTCGTCGCCTCCGCTTCGCCCGAACGCTTCGTCCAGATCTACGACGGCCGCGTCGAGACCCGGCCGATAAAGGGCACGGCGCGTCGCGTCGCCGACCCGGTGGAGGACGCGCGGATCGCCGAGGCGCTGCTCGCCTCGGAGAAGGACCGCGCCGAGAACGTGATGATCGTCGACCTGCTGCGCAACGACCTCTCCCGGGTCTGCCGGCCGCACACGGTCCACGTGCCGGCGCTCTGCGGGCTGGAGAGCTACGCCGGGCTCCACCACATCGTCTCGGTCGTCTCCGGCGTCCTCGAGGACGGCGCCGACGCCTGCGACCTGATGCGCGCGGCCTTTCCCGGTGGATCGATCACCGGGGCCCCGAAGATCCGGGCGATGGAGATCATCACCGAGATCGAGGGCCGCGGCCGCGGTCTCTACTGCGGATCGATCGGCTATTTCAGCTTCGACGGCAGTGCCGACACCAATATCGCCATCCGAACCGTGACCTTCCGCGACGGCGAGGCCTTCTTCGGCGTCGGCGGCGGCATCACGGCGCTGTCCGATCCGGCGGCGGAATACGAGGAGACGCTGACCAAGGGGGCTCGCATCTTCGCGGCCTTCCGGCCCGACGCCGACACCCCGGCCCCGGCGACGAGGGAGGCGGACGCGCCGTGATCGTCATCGTCGACAACTACGATTCCTTCGTCTCCAACGTCGCCCGCTATTTCCGCGAGCTCGGCGAGGAGACCCGTCTCCTGCGCAACGACGCGGCGAGCGTCGCCGAGATCGCCGCGATGGCGCCGCGGGCGATCGTGATCTCGCCCGGTCCCTGCACGCCGCACGAGGCCGGCGTCTCGCTCGACCTGCTCGCCGAGCTCTCCGGCACCGTTCCGATCCTCGGCATCTGTCTCGGCCACCAGTGCATCGGCGAGGCCTTCGGGGCGAAGGTCGTCCGCGCGAAGCATCCGATGCACGGCCGCGCCTCGATGGTCACCCACGATGACGGCGGCCTGTTCGAGGGCCTGCCGAACCCGCTGCGCGTCGGCCGCTACCATTCTCTCATCGTCGAAGACGTCGAAGCGAACGGTCCGCTGCGGGTGACGGCGAGTTCGGAGGACGGCGAGGTGATGGCGCTGCAGCACCGGGTCCACCCGACCTTCGGCGTCCAGTTCCACCCCGAATCGATCCTGACCGAGAGCGGCCACGCCATGCTCGCCAATTTCCTTCGGGTCACCGCGGAGCACGGCGGCCCATGATCTGGCTCGACGGCGTGCTGCACGAGGGACCGACGGTGCCGTGGAACGCGGCGGATCGCGGCCTCCTGCTCGCCGACGGCCTGTTCGAGACGATGCCGGCCTTCGGCGGGCGGATCTTTTCTCTCGCCGAACATCTCGCCCGCCTGGGCGGAGGCGCCCGCCTGCTCGGCTTCGAGGCGCCGCTGGCGCGGGTCGAGCAGGGCGCCCTCGCGCTCGCCCGCCTCGCCGCCGGCGCCCCGGTGGTGATCCGGGCGACGGTGACCCGCGGCGTCGGCCCCCGCGGCCTGCGCCCGCCGGCCGATCCCGCGCCGACCGTGATGGTGACGTCGGCGCCGTTCGATCCCGCGCTCGTGTTCCAGCCGACCCGTCTCGTGACCGTCGGCACCCGCCGCAACGAACACTCGCCGCTGTCGCGGGTGAAGTCGCTCGCCTACATGGACAACGTGCTGGCGATCGCCGAGGCGCGCGAGGCCGGCGCCGACGAAGCGCTGATCCTCAACACCGCCGGCCGCCCGGTCTGCGCCAGCGCGGCCAACGTCTTCGTGGTCCACGGCACCGAACTGGTGACCCCGCCGGTCGCCGAGGGCGTGCTGCCGGGTGTGATGCGCGGGCGGCTGATCTCGGTCGCCGACCGCGCAGGGCTCGTCGTCACCGAACGGCCGCTGCGTCCGCTCGATCTCGCTCGCGCCGGGGAAATATTCCTCACCAACTCCGTCCGCCTGGTCCAGCCGGTGACATCGATCGACGGTGTCGATCTGCCCGAGGAGACGCCGGTCGCCCGGCGCGTGCTCGATTTGTTCCGGGGCCTGATCGATTTCGAGACGGCGGCGACGCCGGACTTCGGCAAGCGGCAGTGAGAAGAGGGACCCGGCATTCCGTGGGCCGCGTCGCCGTCCGGGGCGGGCGAGGGAAGCGACTGGCCGCACTCAGGCGGCGCCCGCCACCCGCTCCGCACCGGTCGGCCGGCGGCTGACGATGCCGTTGCCGCGCTTGACGACGTAGAGACGGTCGTCGGCGACTTCGAAAAGGTCCTGATAGGTGGTGCCGTCGACCGGCGCGGCGGCATAGCCGATGCTGGCGCCGATCTTCAGCGTCCGGCCGTCGCGGCGGATGTCGGTGCCGATGGCGATCGCCAGCCGGCTCGCGAGCAGCGACAGCGTCTCCGGCGTCCCGGTGTCGATCAGCGCCGCGAACTCGTCGCCGCCGATCCGGGCGACGATGTCGCCGCGCCGCAGGCAGGAGGCGATGCGCTCGGCCGTGATCCGCAGGACGTCGTCGCCGGCGGTGTGGCCGTAGGTGTCGTTGACCGGCTTGAAATTGTCGAGATCGATCAGCAGCAGGGCGAAGGTCGTCTGCCCGGCGGCGATCCACTCGGCGGCGGTTTCCTCGATGAAGATGCGGTTGCCGACGCCGGTGAGAGGGTCGCGGGACGCCCGGTGGTACAACTCCGCCTCGCGATCCTTGCTGCGCCGGATGTCGGCCAGGGTGCCGACCGCCCGCAGCGGGCGCCCGGCGCCGTCGCGCTCGACGACGGCGCCGCGATCGAGCACCCACACCCAGTGGCCATCCTTGTGGCGCAGGCGCTGCTCGCAGGAATAGACCGCGCTGCGCCCTTCGAAATGCCGGGCGAGAAGGCCCCGCACCTTCTCCTGGTCGTCCGGATCGGCGAGGCGCTTCCAGGTCGAGACGTGGTTCGCCAGTTCGCCGGGCGCATAGCCGACGATGTCGAGCCAGCGATCGGAGAACCAGACCTCGCCGGTGGCGATGTTCCAGTCCCAGAGGCCGACGTCGGTGCTGTCGAGGGCGAAGGCGAGAGTGCGTTCCCGCGCCGCGAGCAGGCGGTTCGCCGCCCGGGCGTCGTCGAGCGCCGCAGCGACGAACAACGGGGGCAGGGCGATCAGGACCAGCGAGACCTGGAGGTGACGGATGTGATCGCCGAGCGATGCGGCTTCGACCATCCGGATCAGGTCGACGTTGACCAGCGCCGTCAGACAGACGCCGACGACCGCCGCGGTCGCCGCGGTCGCGAACAGGCCGAGGCGCGTGGCCGACCAGAGCAGTGGCAGGGCGAAGACGGCGATCATCGGCAGATCCGAGGATGCCACGACACCGGCTGCGGCCAACAGCAGCGCCGCGAGAACGGCGAGGTCGCCTGCCATGGCTCGGCCGGCCGTGCGGAGCGACTCGAGAAAGGCGCGTCCGCTCGGCCAGCATGCGGTGACGAGGGGCGGCGTGACGATCAGCGCGCTGACGATGTCTGCCGTCAGCCAGCCGACGATCGCGTCGATCGCCGGAAGGCCGTGAACGAGGGCGAGGCTGCCGCCGCCGATGATGGCGGCCGGCACGGCGCCGGCGCCGATGCCGACGAGCAGAGCGCTCATGCGCCGGACGTCGCTGCCGAGCCGGCCTTCCCGGCCGAGACGAAGGATGACGGTCGAGGCGACCATGATCTCCGCCGCATTCGCGAGCGCGAAGGCGAGACTGACGAGGACCGGGTCGCCGTAGGCTGCCTGCAGCATGAGGTTGGCGACGATCGCGCCGGCCGACATCGGCACGAGGCTTCGGAAGCCGCGAATGACGACGAGGGCGACCACCACGCCGTTGGCCGGCCAGAACACGGCGACGGCCCCGGCCTCCCGCGACAGCAGGATGCCGGCGGCTCCAAGCACGAAGAACGTCAGGAAGCCGACGATCAGATCGCGGATGCGCGCCCCGTTGCGCCTCATTCAGCGGCCCTCGGAAGATAGGTCACGAAGGCTTACCAAGCGGGCACTTAAGAAAGGCTGATTAAATTCAGGGTGTGAAACGATTTACTTCCGGCGCCGGCCGACTTCTCGGAATCGCCTGCCGATCCCATGGCGAAAGGAGGCGGCACGCTGCGGATAGCATCGGACGGGCTGCTCGCGGGACGATGGAGGATGGGGCGCCATAGATTCCGCGACGTGGCGCACGACCGGAACAATCGAGCCGGCCGCGATCGACAAGCCCCGCAGGGGAAACCACCTCGCGGCCCGCCGACATGCTAACTGCGCCCGACCCTGACCGGCACGATCATCACCATGGAGCGCTTGCCGACCTCTTCGGGGATCGGCGGCACGGACGTGCGGGCGACGGCGGCGCGGAGCTTCTCACCGACTTCCGCCGAGCCGCTGAAGGCCACGATGGCGACGCGCGAGAGGCTGCCGTCGGCATTGACGACGAACTGGATCCGAACGGTGCCGAGGCGTTCGCTGGACGCGCGGTTGAGGGCACGGGCCACGGCCTCCCTGACCCGGCTCTGGTAGCTTTTCGCGGCATCCTTCGCCGCCTGCGTCGTCGCACCGGAGGCCGCCGGCGTCGAGGTCTCCTGCCGCTCCGACGAGGCGACTTTCCTCGGCTTGGTCGCGGGCGCCTGCTTCTTCGGCGCTGCGCGGGTCTCGGCGACCTTGACCGGCGTCCTCACCACGGGCGGCGGCGGCTTCACGCGCGGCGTCACCGTCAGGATCTCGCTCGCCTCGGCGGTGACGGTCGGCGTCGTCGCGAGGGCGACCTCGGAGGGGATCGTCTCGACGGTGTCGAGTGGGAGGGTCTCGGCGATCTCGACGGTTTCGGGAAGCGTTTCGGCGACGTCCGCCGGATCGGCGGTCACGGCGTCGGGCGGCGTGTCGGCGAGTTCGGCCGGTGTGTCGAGGCGGGCGACGTCGGTCACCTCGTGGCTTTCGACCGCGTCGGGAATGTCTGCCGCCGTCACCGTTTCGACGGGCGTGTCGGGGGGAAACTCCACCGGATCGATCGCGGCCGCGGCGTCCATCGGCGCCTCGGCGACCACTTCGTCGGCCGCGACGGTGAGGACGCTGTCGGCCGGGGGCAGGGCGAGTTCCGGCGGCAGGTCGATCATCACCGCCGCAGGCGGCATCGGATCGCCGTCCGGCTCCGCCGGCTCCTCGGCGAAGCGGACGACCGCCGCGACGTGGAGCGTGAGCACCACGAGGAAGGCGGCGGACCACATCGCCCCGCGGCCGGCCTCGCCGCCGAATGCGCCAGAGATGCGGCCGGGAAGATCCCGGCTGTCATAGGCCAGCGTCATGGCAGCGGCTCCGTCGGCACCCCCGGAGCGGTTTCGAGGCCGACGAGGGCGATCTTGAGATAGCCCGCCGCCCGCAGCGCGTTCATCACTTCGGTGAGGTCGCCGTAGGCGACCGACTTGTCGGCCCGCAGGAAGACGCGGGCTTCCTTGTCGCCGCCGGTGAAGGCATCGAGCGCACCGCCCAGGCGCTCACGCGCCACCGGATCGTTGCCGAGGGCCAGCGAGAGGTCTTCCTTGACGCTGAGATAGAGCGGCTTGTCGGGACGGGGCTGCTGGGCCGCGGTCGAGCCGGGCAGGTCGACGTTGACGTCGACCGTCGCCAGCGGTGCCGCCACCATGAAGATGATCAGCAGCACGAGGATGACGTCGATGAACGGGGTGACGTTGATCTCGTGGGTCTCGGAGAGGTCGTCACCGTCGTCGAGGCGGGCGGCCATTGCGGATCCTCCTCACTCGGCCGCGCGGTGGGCGCGGGTGCGAAAAGCCTCGAAGTCGAGATCGCGCGAGACCAGCCGGCGCACCTCGGCCGAAGCGTCGGCCAGCAGCTGGCGATAGCCGGAGATCGCGCGGGCGAAGACGTTGTAGATCACGACCGCGGGGATGGCCGCGACGAGGCCGATGGCGGTGGCGAGCAGCGCCTCGGCGATGCCGGGCGCCACCACCGCGAGATTGGTGGTCTGGGCCTGCGAGATGCCGATGAACGAGTTCATGATGCCCCAGACCGTGCCGAACAGGCCGACGAAGGGGGCGGTCGAGCCGATCGTCGCGAGGACGCCGGTGCCGCGCATCATCGACCGTCCGGCTCCGACCTCGATCCGGTCGAGCCGCGTCGCCACTCGTTCCTTGATGCCGGCGGCGGGGCCGCTCTGGGACAACCGCATCTCGGCGAGCGCCGCACGCACCAGCGACGGCACCGTGCCGCGCTCGAAGCCGATGGTCTCGCCGCCTTCCGCGAGGCTCTTCACCTCGAGCAGGCTGGCGAGATACCGCCGGGCGCGGCGCTTGGCGACGGCGAGTTCGAGGGACTTGGCGACGAACACCGTCCAGGTGATCACCGACGCGAAGGCGAGGCCGATCATCACCGCCTTCACGATGATGTCGGCGGCCATGAACATGCCCATCGGCGACAGGTCGTGCGGCAGCAGGGCCGCGGGTGCGGCGGCAGCCGGCAGATCCGCGTCCATCGTTTCGCCGGCTTCGGCATCGCCCGCGGGGCCTTCTCCCGCGGCCGCGTCGCCCGGCGTCGCGCCGGTGGCCGGCACCGGCGTGCCCGGTACGGCGGCCCCGCTGCCGGCGGGCTCCGTCACG
>CALCDT010000037.1 GCA_937900425.1 uncultured Alphaproteobacteria bacterium
GGCGCCCCGGTGGCGGCCCGCCACGTCGTCGACGCGGCGCGGGCCGGCGATCCGGCCGCGCTCGCCCTCCTCGCCGAGGAGGCGCGCTGGCTCGGCATCGGCTTCACCAACCTGCTGCATCTCTATTCGCCGGCGGTGATCGTCGTCGGCGGCGGCCTCGGCGCCGCGCTAGACCTGCTGCGCCCGGGCATCGAGGCCGGCATCCGCGCCCGGGCGATGGCGCCCTATCGCGACGTCCCCGTGGTCGCCGCCGCCCTCGGCGGCCGCGCCGGCCTCGTCGGTGCGGCGAGCCTCGTCCTTTTCGGCGACGGCGGATTGCCGCCGGTGGCGGAGCCGGCCGGGGCCTCGGCGGCGTCCCGATCCCGGCACGCGGACGAACGGACTCGATCGGCCTCATCCTGAGGAAGGAGCGAAGCGACTGTCTCGAAGGACGAGGCCGCCCCCCTTCGAGACGGCCCTGACGGGCCTCCTCAGGGTGAGGGCGGAGAGAGGTCGGTTCAAATGTTCGACGGCATGAGTCGCGCCCGGAGCCGGCTTCCTGCCGCCGCCCGTCGTCACCCGCCGAACAGTTTCTCCAGCAGCCCGCGCTCCTCGGCGCTCGGGCCGAGCACCATCGGGCCGTTCGACCCGTCGATCGGCGAGGGCGGCAGCGGCGGCGTCGCGGCGGCGAGGGCGGGGGCCGCCGCCGAGGCGACCGCCGGGGCGGAAAGGCCCGTGCCGGGCAGCGGGCGCACCGGCATGCCGGCGCTCGCCTCGGCCATGAACTCCCTGAAGATCGCCGCGGGAAGCCCGCCGCCGGTCGCCTTGTCGGTCGGCTTGCCGTCGTCGTTGCCGAGCCAGACGCCGGTGGTCAGCTGGGCGGTGTAGCCGATGAACCAGGCGTCGCGGAACTCCTGGCTGGTGCCGGTCTTGCCGCCGACCGGCCGGCCGGGCAGGGCGGCGCCGCGGCCGGTGCCGCCGTCGACCACCGCCTTCAGCATCCTGTTCATCGCCGCGACGTTGGCCGGCGAGACGACCCGCCCGGGGCCGGAGCCGGAGCGGGCGAACAGCACCTTGCCGTCGAGGGTGACGATGCGGTCGATGACGTGGGGGATGACGCCGCGCCCGCCGTTCGAGAAGGGCACGTAGGCGGCGGTGATCTCGATCGGCGTCACCTCGGCGGTGCCGAGCGCTATCGAGGGCTGCTCGTGCAGCTTCGAGACGACGCCGAGCCGCCGCGCGGTGCGGGTGACGTTGCCCGGACCGAGGTCGGCGGCGAGGCGGGCGGCGACGGTGTTGACCGAATGGGCGAGGGCGGCCTCCAGCGTGATCGCGCCGCGATAGCCCTTGCCGTAGTTCTCCGGCCGCCAGCCGCGGATCGACACCGGCTCGTCGACGACGACGCTGTCGGGCGTGTAGCCGCGCTCGAGCGCGGTGAGCCAGACGAAGGGCTTGAAGGCCGACCCCGGCTGGCGCCGCGCCGCGATCGCCCGGTCGAACTGGCTGCGGGAATAGTCGCGCCCGCCGACGAGCGCCTTGACCGCGCCCTCGCCGTCGAGGGCGACGAGCGCGCCCTCGCGGATGCCGGCCTCGGCGCCGTGTTCGGCGAGATTGGCCCGAAGCGCCCGCTCGGCGGCGCGCTGGGCGGAAAGGTCGATGGTGGTGACGACGCGGATGTCGCGGTCGAGCGCGCCGACGTAGCCGGGCAGCTGGTCCATCACCCAGTCGGCGACATAGTTTTCCGCCCGGGCGACATGGGCGTCGGCGACCTCCGCCGGCCGCTCGATCGCCAGCGACTGCTGCGAGGCGGTGATGAAGCCCTCCTCGGTCATCGCCGCCAGCACGGTCTTCGCCCGAGCCGTCGCCAGCGCCGGGTCGCGGGTCGGGGCGTAGCGCGAGGGCGCGCGCAGCAGGCCGGCGATGGTCGCCGCCTCGGCGAGGTCGAGTTCGACAGCCGGCTTGCCGAAATAGCGCCGGGCCGCCGCGTCGACGCCGTAGGCGCCGGCGCCGAGATAGACCCGGTTGAGATACATCTCGAGGATCTCGGCCTTCGAATAGCTCCATTCGAGCCAGAGCGACAGCACCACCTCCTGCATCTTGCGGGCGATGGTGCGGTCGGGTTCGAGGAAGAGATTCTTGGCGAGCTGCTGGGTCAGCGTCGAGCCGCCCTGGACGACGCCGCCGTGGAGGGCGTTGACGACGACGGCGCGGGCGAGGCCGATCGGGTCGATGCCGAAATGGGAATAGAAGCGGCGGTCCTCGATGGCGATCACCGCCTGCGGCAGGTAGGGCGGCAGTTGCTCGAGCCGCACCGCCTCGCCGCCGGTGTCGCCGCGGTTGGCGAAGAGCTCGCCCGAGGCGTCGACGATCTCGACGTTGGGCGGACGGTCCGGCACCTTCCAGGCCGAGGTCGGGGGCAGGTGGGCGGCGAAATAGCCGAGCGTCGCGACGAGGCCGACGGCGCCCCAGATGCCGAGCACCAGGCACCAGTAGACGAGGCGGCGGCAGAAGCGGAACAGCGAGAAACGCGGTCGCGGCGCGGCCCGCGTGCGCCCGCGCCCGCCGCCGGCCGGCGCGCCGAAATGCGGCTCGCGTCGCTCCGACGCTCGCTTTCCGCGCTGATTCGCCCTCGCCTGCGCCATCCGCGGCCCGGTCCCCGCTGCACGCTCCGCCTCCCCACGGCGCCCGAAGCGGCGCGACGGGGCGGCGGAGTGGATGGCGGGAGGCTAGCCGCGGCGGTTTAAGCCCCGGTTAAGTGCGATCCCCGGCCGGGCGCGCTCGCCCGCCGCTCGCTCCGGTGGGGCCGGCCCGTTCGAGGAAGGCGGCGTATTCGGCGTCGGGGATGGTCACGGCGTGGGCGGCGGCCGGATAGGCGCCGCCGTCGACGTCCGCCTTGAAGGCGGCGAAGGCGGCCTGCCGCATCTGCTGCAGCCGGGCGTGCTCGGCGGCGAAGTCGGCGTAGGTGGCGGCGTGGCGCGGCCGGTGGCCCCTCGTGCAGCCGAGCACGTCCTCGGCGAAGAGATACTGGGCGTTCGCGTGGGCGCCGGCCCCCATGCCGAGCAGCACCAGCGAGGTCCGCCGCGCGATCTCGGCCGTGACCCGGTCCGGCACCACTTCGATCTCGGCGGCGAAGGCGCCGGCCTCCTCGAGGCGCAGCGCCGCCTCCAGCACGGCGAGGGCGGTCGCCGCGGTGCGGCCCACCGCCTTGAAGCCGCCGGTCCAGGTCGCCTTGGAGGGGACGAGGCCGAGGTGGCCCGTCACCGGAATGCCCTCCTCGGCGAGGGCGCGGACGGTCTCGAGCCGGCTCGCGCAGTAGACGGCGTCGCCGCCTGTCCTCATGGCGGCGTGGGCCGCCTTCATGTAGTCGCGGGTGTCGTGGTGCTCGCCCCAGAGCAGGCCGACCTGGACGAAGCAGTCGCCGGCGGCGGCCCGCATCTCCGCGGTCCACAGCGGCTCGACGATCGAGAGCATGTCGATGCCGGCGGCCGCGGCCGCCGCCGCCTCCTCGACCGTTTCGACGAAGAGCATGGTGTGGACGACCTCGCCGCGCCGGGCGCGCAGCTCTGCCACCGTCAGGCGGGCGGGCTTGTGCATGATCGAGGCTCCGTAGGGCTGATAGGTGAGGGCGCCGGCCGGACGACCGGGCGCGGAGAGAGGCGCGGCCGCGGTCACCCGCGTGCCAGCAGCGTCTTGAGTCCCGCGGCCGGGTCGGCGAGCAGGGCGGGGTCGGGCGCGGCGCCCTGCTCGATCAGCATCTCGGCGAGGCGGACGTCGCGGGCGACGGCGTTGCCCGGTCCGATGCCCGCCGCCGTCGCCAGCCGGCCATCCTCGTCGAGGCCGAACAGCAGGAAGCCGCCGGGAAGATCGCGGCGGACGAGCCGGTGGCCGCCGTCGTGCCGGCCGGCCATCTGCAGGCCGAGGTCGTAGTGGTCCGACCAGAACCAGGTGCCGGGCGCGTGATCGACCGGCTCGCCCGCCATCGCCCCCGCCGCCGCCGCGCCCATGTCGCAGGCGTTGCGCCAGGTCTCGAAGCGGACCGGCCCGAAGCGGGGATGGGCGAGGCGCGCGCAGTCGCCGGCGGCGAAGATCGCCGGGTCCGAGGTGCGCAGTCCGCCGTCGACCAGAATGCCGTCGTCGCAGGCGAGGCCGGCGGCCTTCGCGAGGCCGACCTCCGGCTCCACCCCGATCGCCGCGACGACGAGATCGGCGGCGATCGCCTCGCCGCCGCGCAGCACCACCGCCCCGTCGTCTATCCGCTCGACCGCGGCCGAGAGGCGCAGCGTGACGCCTTCGGCCCGGTGGCGGGCGACGATCGCCTCGGCGACCGGCCCGGGCAGGGCGCGGCCGAGGGCGCGCGGCGCCGCCTCGATCACGGTGACGGCGAGCCCGCGCCCGCGCAGGGTGGCGGCGAGCTCGAGGCCGATCAGGCCGGCGCCGACGATCACCGCCCGCGCCCCCGGTCTCGCCGCCGCGAAGATCCTCTCGGCGTCGGCGCGCGTGCGCAGCACCGCCGCCCGCTCGCCGCCGGGACAGGAGAGACGGCGCGGTCGCGCCCCGGTGGCGAGCAGCAGCCGGTCGTAGGCGAGGACCCGGCCGTCCGCGAGCCGCAGCACCCTGGCCGCCCGGTCGAGCGCCAGCGCACCGACGCCGAACACCGTCTTGACACCGGCGAGGGCGCCGTCCGCCGCGATCGGCTTGCAGGTGACCCCGTCCGCACCGGCCTTCGACAGCGGCGGGCGCTCGTAGGGGGCGTCGGCTTCCTCGCCGACGAGCACGACCCGGTGCCCCTCGCCGGAGCGGGCGGCGAGGGCGATCGCCGCCCGGGTTCCGGCCTCGCCGGCGCCGACGACGACGTGGCGGAGACCGCCCGCGCCGCCGGCGGCGGGGGCGGCGGGTGGGACGCCGGCCACGGTTCAGCCGACCCTGACGAGGACGTCGCCGTCCGCGACCTTGACCTCGTAGATGGCGAGGTCGACGCAGACCGGAGCCCGCAGCGCCGCACCGGTGCGATAGTCGAACTGGCCGTTGTGCTTGGGACACTCGATGACGTGGTCCATGACGAGACCGTCGGCGAGATGGACCGCCTCGTGGGTGCACAGGCCGTCGGTGCAGAAATAGCCGTCGTCCGGGCTGCGGTAGATCGCGAAGGTGCGCCCGCCGTGGTCGAAGCGCAGCACGTCCTCCCGGTCGACGTCGTCCGCCGCGCAGGCCTTGATCCAGTCCGTCATGGTGTCTCCTCCGTCCGTTTCTTGTTCGGGTGGTCCGGTCGCTCGGGCGTGTCGCGGCCGGGCGCCCCGGCCTGCCGCCGCCTCGCCTGTCGGGCGGGCCGGCGGATCGCTTCGCCCGCGCCCGTCCGGCGCCCCTCATTCCGCAGCGGCGCCGAGGGCGGCGGCGTGGAAATCCTCCCGGTAGGGCCGCGCCGTCGCCGGCAGTTCGCGCTTCAGGAAATGGTCCTCGTATCGCAGCTGCCGCCGCAGCGCCGGCCAGACCTCGCGGTAGGCCTGCCAGATCGAGGTGTTCGGTGCCGGCAGGTCGTGCCGGATCCGCTCGTGCAGCTCGGGCAGCCGGTGGTAGGGCACCATCGGGAACATGTGATGCTCGACGTGATAGTTCATGTTCCAGTAGACGAAGCGCGACAGCGGATTCATGTAGACCGTGCGCGAGTTGAGGCGGTGGTCGAGGACGTCGTCGGCGAGGCCCGCGTGCTGCAGCACGCCGGTCACGACGTGGTGCCAGGCGCCGTAGAGCCGCGGCAGGCCGATCACCATCAGCGGCAGGATCGAGCCGGTGGCGAGCGCGAGGGCGAGCGTCGCGGCGTAGATCGCCGTCCAGATCCGGGCGATGCGGATCACCTTCGGCTTCTCGCTGTCGGGAATGAACGTCGCCTCCTCCGGATCGAGCCGGCCGGAGGCGTTGACGAGCATCCGCTTCCAGCCGCTCGCCGCGTCGAGGATGCCGAAGAGGTTGAGGACGATGCGCATCAGCGCCGGCGGGCGCATCGCCACGATCTCCGGGTCGCGGCCGACGATGATCGTGTCGGTGTGGTGGCGGGCGTGGCTCCAGCGCCAGGTCACCGGGTTGCGCACCATGCAGAAGCTGGCGATCTGATAGAGCCAGTCGTTGTATCTTTGCGTGCGGAAGGCCGTGCCGTGGCCGCACTCGTGCCAGCGGCTGTCCATCGCCGAGCCGTAGAGCACGCCGTAGGCCGCCCAGAAGGGCGCCGACCACCACGACGGCCACAGCAGGATGCCCGCCCCGGCGAAGGCGATCATCGCGGCGAACAGCAGCAGGGTGTCGCGGATCGCCGGCTCGTCGGTGCGCGTCATCAGCGCCTTCATCTCCTTGCGCGGAATGTCGGTGTGATACCACTCCGCCGCCGCGAGCCCCGTCGCGACGGCGCGGGCGCCGTTCGGACCGAGCAGCGAATAGTCGCGCTTCGCCATCCTCGTCTTCCTCGATCTCGCTTCGCCGGTGGGGGCCGGCCGGATGACGTCGCAGTATGGGAAGGTCGGCCCGATAGGCCAGAGCGGGGCTTGCATTTCCTGTCGGCGGCTCTCATGCTGACGTCATTCCATGAGAGAAATCTCTCATCGACGTAGCAGCGGAGCGACCTTGGCCAACCGTCCGACCATCACCGATCTCGCCGCGGCCGCCGAAGTCAGCGTCGCCACCGTCGACCGCGTGCTCAACGGCCGCGCCCGGGTGCGCGAGGAGACGGCGCGGCGGGTGTTCGAGGCGGCGCGCGCGATCGGCTACCACGGCTCGGGCCTCATCGAGATGCGCCTGCAGTCCGACCGGCCAAAGCTCACCATCGGCTACGTGCTGCACAAGGAGAAGCAGGCCTTCTACCAGGCCTTCCGCGACGAGGCCGAGCGTGCCGCCCAGCAGGCCGCGACCCTCCGGGCCCGGGCGATCGTCGATTTTTCGCCGTCCCAGGCCCCGTCCGACTTCGTCGCCTGCCTCGAGCGCATGGCCGACCGCGGCGTCGACGTCGTCGCCGCGACGGCGATCACCCACGTCGACGTCGCCGACTGCGTCGAGCGCATCCAGGCCCGCGGCATTCCCTGCTTCGCCCTGCTCAACGACTTCGCCCAAGGCATCCGCCAGGGCTATCTCGGCCTCAACAACATGAAGGTCGGCCGCATCGCCGGCTACATGCTGGCGACGGCGATCAAGAAGCCGGGCAAGATCGGCGTCTTCGTCGGCGGCTACCGCTGGCATGGCCACGAATTGCGGGAAACCGGCCTCAAGAGCTATTTCCGCGAGAACGCCCAGCAGTTCACCGTGCTCGACGCCCTCGTCAATCTCGAGACCCGGCAGCTGACCTACGAGGCGACCCTCGACCTGCTCGACCGCAACCCGGATCTTGCCGGCATCTACTGCGCCGGCGGCGGCATGGAGGGCGCGATCACCGCCCTGCGCGAGGCGCGCCGGCCGGGCGAGGTCGCTCTCGTCGTCAACGAACTGACGCCCGAGAGCCGGCGGGCACTGATCGACCGCTACGTCACCATGGTGATCTCGACGCCGCTCGAGAAGCTCTGCACCGAACTGGTCGCCCTCGCCGCGGCGACGATCCAGGCCGATCCGAAGCCGCCGCCGAGCCAGCATTTCCTCCAGCCCGGCCTCTATCTGCCGGAATCGGTGTGACCGGTTCCCGTCAAGAGAGGGATGCCTTACTTTCATGAATGATAGGAAATTATCTTCGTCGTTGACTGGCTCGCCGGCCTCGTGAAAGTAGCCGGCGGAAAACATCCGGGAAAACCGGTAGGCGTCGAGGAGGAAACCGATGCTGTCGTTCGCGCTCAACCACATGACCCTCGCCCGGGCGAGCTACCGCGACCTGCTCGAAACCGCCGCCGGACTCGGCTGCGTCGGGGTCGAGGTCCGCAACGACCTGCCCGGCCCGCTGTTCGACGGCCTTCCTCCCGAGGAGGCCGGGGCGATGGCGCGGGACAAGGGGCTGCGCATCCTCGCGCTCGCCGAGGTCAAGTGCTTCAACGACTGGAGCGAGGCCAAGGCGGAGGAGGCGCGGGCGCTGATCGCCGTGGCGAAGGCCGCCGGCGCCGAGGCCGTCAGTCTGATCCCGCGCAACGACGGCCGCGGCCTCGGCAACGGCGAACGCCAGGCCAACCTGCGCCTCGCCCTGCGCGAGCTGAAGCCGATGCTGGAGGAGGCCGGGCTCACGGGGCTGGTCGAGCCGCTCGGCTTCACGGCCTGCGCCCTGCGCTCCAAGGCCGAGGCGGTGGAAGTCGTCGAGGCGCTCGGAGCCGCCTCCGTCTTCAGGCTGGTCCACGACACCTTCCACCACCATCTCGCCGGCGGCGGGCCGCTGTTTCCCGAATACACCGGCATCGTCCACGTCTCCGGCGTCGTCGACCAGACGCTCTCGACCGCCGAGATGGCCGACGGGCACCGCATCCTGGTCGACGGCCGCGACCGGCTCGGCAACGTCGCCCAGATCGAGGCGCTGGCCGAGGCCGGCTGGAACGGACCGATCTCCTTCGAGGCCTTCGCCGCCGAGGTCCACGCCCTCGCCGATCCGGCGGCCGCCCTCGCCGAGAGCATCGCCTTCATCCGCGACCGGCAGAAGGCCGCGGCGGCCTGAGGCGCCGCGGCGGCGACATCTCCCGGCGGGCGCCGGCCTCGGGCCGGCCGCCTCGCCCGGACCCGTATCCGGACCGTTTCCCGAGGACCGCCGGAAGAGCCGCGGCCCGGAAGCGATCCCGAGATTCCGGCACGTGAAGAACGAAGGTGCGCCGGACACCTCACCTGGGAGGAAACCGATGAAGAAGCTTCTCATGACCGCCGCCGTCGCCTCGCTGATGACGACGAGCGCCATGGCCGAGACCGTCGGCGTCTCGATGGCGCTGTTCGACGACAACTTCCTGACCGTGCTGCGCAACGGCATGATCGAGCAGGCCAAGGGCATGGACGGCGTCACGCTGCAGGTCGAGGACGCCCAGAACGACGTCGCCAAGCAGCTCGACCAGATCAACAACTTCATCGCCTCCGGCGTCGACGCCATCATCGTCAACCCGGTCGACACCTCGGCCACCGAGGCGATGAGCGCCGCCGCCGCCGCCGCCAACGTGCCCCTCGTCTACGTCAACCGCCAGCCGATCAACGTCGACAGCCTGCCCGACAACCAGGCCTTCGTCGCCTCCGACGAGCGCGAATCCGGCACCCTCGAGACCATCGAGGTCTGCGACATCTTCGCCCGCGAAGGCAAGAACCCGGCCCGGGTCTACGTGCTGATGGGCGAGCTCTCCAACCAGGCCGCCGTCCAGCGCACCGCCGACATCCACGACGTCATCGACGGCGGCAAATGCGCGGTGACGCTCGAGATCATCGCCGAGCAGACCGCCAACTGGAGCCGCGACCAGGCCCAGGACCTCATGACCAACTGGCTCTCGACCGGCGAGGCCTTCGACGGCGTCATCTCCAACAACGACGAGATGGCGATCGGCGCGATCCAGGCGATGAAGGCCGCCGGCAAGGACATGAAGGACGTGGTCGTCGCCGGCGTCGACGCCACCCAGGACGCCCTCGCCGCCATGGCGGCCGGCGATCTCGACGTGACGGTGTTCCAGGACGCCGCCGGCCAGGGCGCCGGCGCCCTCGACGCGGCGCTGAAGCTCTCCAAGGGCGAGGCGGTCGAGCGCAAGGTCTACATCCCCTTCCAGCTCGTCACCCCGGCCAACATGGAAAACTACACCAAGAAGAACTGACCGCGGCATGGTCCGCCCGCCCGGCCCCGGCCGGGCGGAGCCGGACGTCCTTCGCGGCGGCGACCGGTGTCCTGCCGCGTCCCGGTGCCCGGGAGGCGGCGCAGGAAGAGGGGGGCGACCCCGCGCGCGGCGGCGATCCGCGGCGCGCCGGCGGCGAGGCTCCAGGGGGAGGCGAGACACATGACGGAGAGCACCCACGGCATCGGCGGCCTGACCTTCGACGCCCGCAAGAGACACTGGCCCAACGAGATCAACGTCTTCGCGGCCCTCGTCCTCATCGTCGCGATCTTCGAGGCGCTCGGCTTCCTGATCATGGGCCAGAGCTTCCTGTTCGACAGCGCCGGGCGCTACGGCTCGATCTTCAACGAGGCCCGCGTCACCATCATCATCCTGCAGGTCTCGATCGTCGGCATCATCGCCATCGGCGTCACCCAGGTGATCATCTCCGGCGGCATCGACCTCTCCTCCGGCTCGGTCGTCGGCGCCACGGCGATGATCGCCATGAGCTTCGCCCAGGTCGCCACCGTCAACGGCAATCCCAACCCGACCCTCGCCCTCGGCCCCTGGGCCCAGGACCTGCCGGTGCTGGTGCCGGTGCTGGTCGGCCTCGCCTGCGGCCTCGCCGCCGGCGTCGTCAACGGCTCGCTGGTCGCCTACACCGGCATTCCGCCCTTCATCGCCACCCTCGGCATGATGGTGACGGCGCGCGGCGTCTCGAAATGGTGGACCGCCGGCCGTCCGATCTCCTTCCCGACCGACGGCTACAAGGCGATCGGCCAGGGCCTGATGCCGGTCGTCATCTTCATCGGCGTCGCGATCCTGTTCCACCTCCTGCTGAAATACACCCTCTACGGCAAGCACACCTACGCCATCGGCTCCAACGAGGCGGCGGCGCGGATGTCGGGCATCAACGTCAAGCGCCACAAGGTGCTGGTCTACACCATCGCCGGCGGTCTCGCCGGGCTCGCCGCCCTGGTGCTGTCGTCGAAGAACCTCACCGCCCAGGCCGGCATGGGCGTCATGTACGAGCTCGACGCCATCGCCATGGCGGTGATCGGCGGTGTCTCGCTGAGCGGGGGGCGCGGCTCGGTGATCGGCACGGTGATCGGCGCCCTGATCTTCGGCGTCATCATCTCCGGCTTCACCTTCCTGCGCCTCGACGCCTACTACCAGGAGATGGTCAAGGGCGCGATCATCGTCGCCGCCGTGGTGCTCGACCAGTGGCGCCAGCGCACCGCGGCGATGCGCTGAGACCCGGCACCTGCCAACGACAACGAAAGGGAGGAAGCCATGGACCCGGACATCGTCCTGAAGACCGTCGGCCTCACCAAGCACTACGGCGGCGTCCACGCGCTCCAGGACGCCGACTTCGAGATCCGCCGCGGCGAGCACGTCGCGATCATGGGCGACAACGGCGCCGGCAAGTCGACCTTCGTGCGCCAGATCACGGCGGTGGAGCGGCGCACCCGCGGCACCATGTGGTTCGACGGCCGCGAGGTCGACTTCCAGGGCCCGCTGGAGGCCCGCGAGGCCGGCATCGAGACCGTGTTCCAGACGCTGGCGCTCTGCGACGATCTCAACGTGCCCGACAACCTGTTCCTCGGCCGCGAGAAGATCCGCTTCAACCTCGGCCCCTTCTCGATCCTCGATTACAAGGGCATGCGCGAGGCGACGATGGAGGGGCTCAGGCGCACTGCGGTGAAGATCCCCAACATCGGCCAGGCCATCCGCAACATGTCGGGCGGCCAGCGCCAGTGCGTCGCCATCGCCCGCACCGCGACCTTCCATTCCAAGCTGACGATCATGGACGAGCCGACCGCCGCGCTCGGCGTCCAGGAGACCGCCCAGGTCGAGAACATCGTGCGCACCCTCAAGGCGGCCGGCGAGTCGCTGATCCTGATCAGCCACAACATGCGCCAGGTCATGGACCTCTGCGACCGCATCGTCGTCTTCCGCCGCGGCCGCATCGTCGCGGACCTCGCCAAGACCGAGACCGACGGCCAGGACGTCGTCGCCTACATCACCGGCGCCAAGACCCAGCCGAAATTTCAGCAGAACGCCGCCTGATGCCAAGCTCCCGACGTCGCGACCCCGTCGGGCGTCAAGAGCTCAGGCAAGCCGGAACGGGCGTCGGCCGGTCAGGCCGCAACCCTCGGCAAGTTCCGGCCGGTCGGAAATTTCGAGGCGGATATGACGGGCTGGGAGGCTGGCGCGCGGGGCCACCCGGCGCCTATACGCGGGACCAACGGATCACGACCGGCCGGGGCCGGTCTCTTGAAGAGGTGAGAGCACATCATGAAGGTGAAATTCGGCGTCCTCGGCGCGGGACGCATCGGCCAAGTTCACGCGCGGGCGGTGTCGAGCGTCGAAGGCGCCCGCCTCGTCGCCATCGCCGATCCGGTCGCCGCCGCCGCGCAAGCGGTGCGGGACGCCTACGGCTGCGACATCCGCACCATCGACGAGATCGCGGCGTCGGACGACGTCGACGCGGTGGTGATCTGCACCCCGACCGACACCCACGCCGACCTGATCGAGCGGTTCGTCCGGGCCGGCAAGGCGGTGTTCTGCGAGAAGCCGGTCGACCTCTCGCTCGCCCGGGTCAAGAGCTGCCTTTCCATCGTCGAGGCGGCCGGCGGCACGCTGATGGTCGGCTTCCAGCGCCGCTTCGACCCGGATTTCCAAGCCCTCAAGGCCGAGATCGACGCCGGCACCATCGGCACCGTCGAGATGGTGACGCTGACTTCGCGCGACCCCGGCCCGCCACCGATGGCCTATGTCGCCCGCTCCGGCGGCATCTTCCGCGACATGACGATCCACGATTTCGACGTCGCCCGCTGGCTGCTCGGCGAGGAGGTCGAGACCGTGATCGCCGCCGCCTCCAACCTCGTCGATCCCGAGATCGGCGCCGCCGGCGACTTCGACAGCGTCAACGTCATCCTCGTCACCGGCTCCGGCCGGCAGTGCACCATCACCAACACCCGCCGCGCCGCCTACGGCTACGACCAGCGCATCGAGGTCCACGGCTCGGCCGGCTCGGTCTCGGCCGGCAACCAGCACAGGGCAAACGTCGTCGTCGCCACCGGCGCCGGCTACACCCGCCCGCCGCTGCTCGATTTCTTCATGAGCCGCTACACCGCCGCCTACGCCGCCGAGATCGCCTCCTTCGTCGCCTCGGTTCAGGGCGGCACGCCGACCGCCACCACCGGCCACGACGGCCTGATGGCGCTGGCGCTGGCCGAGGCGGCGCTCAAGTCCGTCGCCGAGGGCCGCGCCGTCGGCGTCGCCGAGGTGCTGGCGGACTGAGACCGGGCCGGGAGAGCCTCGATCGGTCGACGCTTTCCGCGCGAAGGCGCGCCCCGACGGGCGTCCGCCGTTCGAGCCGGTGATGAGCCACGGCGGCGGGGTGTCGGCGTGGCGAAAGGGTCCCGGTCGGGGAGGGGGCGCCGTCCCCCTCCTCGACACCGGACGTTAACCCGTTTGCTTAAGCGGTCTTTCGACACTTCGGCGCTAGGCTCCGGTCCGACCCGAACCCGCCGCCGAAAGCCCGCCCGATGACCGATGCCGCCCTGTCCATGGAGGCCGCCGCCCGTGTCGCGGACCCGGTGCCGCGCCGGGGCCGCGACCGCGTCGACCATGTCGAGTGGATGCGGGCGGTCGCCATCCTGCTCGTCGTCTGCGGCCACTGCTACGATCTCGCCGGCCTCGACCCGGCCGGCCTCGTCACCGGCGCCCCCGGCCTCACCGACGTCGTCCAGGCGATCGTGACCGGCGGCACCGCCGTCTTCGTCTTCATCTCGGGCTTTCTCTATCGCCACGTCTTCTTCGGCCGCGACTTCGCCGGCTTCATGGCCGGCAAGGCCCGCGTCGTCGGCCTGCCCTATCTGACCCTCGGCATCCCGATCGCGCTCTACGAGGTGTTGTCCGGCCACTACCGCTTCGAGCTGCTGCGGCTCGGCACCGTCGAGGGCGGCAATCTCTTCCTCGATCTCTCCGGCCTGCTGCTCACCGGCCGGATGATGACGGCCTACTGGTACATCCCCTTCGTCTTCCTGCTGTTCCTCGCCTCGCCGCTGGTCGACGCCTTCGTTCGCGCGAAGCGGGGGCCGCGTGCGGCCGTCTTCCTCGCCCTCGTCGCCCTCGCCTTCGTCGTCCACCGGCCCGAGTACAATCTCGACCCGGTCCACTCCTTCCTCTATTTCGCCCACGTCTATCTCGCCGGCGTCCTGTTCCGGGAGTATCACGAGCCGGCGATGGCCTGGCTGAGGCGCGCCCCGGTGATCGCGCTGCTCGCCGGCGCGGTCGTCGCCCTCGCGTTCGTCCAGGTCTTCGGCCTCGGCTACCGCGGCAACGTCGAGGTCGCCCGGCTCGGCGCGACGGCGCCGGTCGCCCTCGACCTGATGATCCCGCAGAAGCTTCTCCTCGCACTGCTGCTCGCCGGCCTGCTCGCGCGGTGGGGCGGGATCGCGGCGAGGCTGCTGTCGCGGGTGGCGCAGACCAGCTTCGGCGTCTTCTTCCTCCACGGCGTCGTCATCACCCTGTGGATGCGCCTGCCCGGGGCGCTGCGCCCGCTGTCGGGCGTGCCGCTGCTCGACCTCGCGCTCTACTCCGCCGCGGTCTTCGGCGCGAGCCACCTCGCCGCCACCCTCGTCGTCAGGGTCTTCGGCCGCCGCAGCCGCAGCCTGATCGGCTGCTGATCCCCGCCCGGGCCGCGCCGGCGCCCCGGTCCCGGCCGGTTGCCGGCGCCTGTGCGGCGCCGGGCCGGGCATCCTACGTCAATCGACGTATATGACGCACCGCACACTCCGTCCGACACTCCCCCCGCGCGGCCCCCGTTTCGGGCCGCCCGAAATTGAAAGACAGGGGAGCACAGTTCATGTCGACGATTTCCACCCTCCGCCGCGCCACGCTGGCCGCCGCCCTCGGCGCCACGGCGCTGATGAGCGCCGGCTCCGCCGCCCTCGCCCAGGACGACACCATCAAGGTCGGCATCCTGCATTCGCTGTCCGGCACGATGGCCATCTCCGAGACGACCCTCAAGGACGTCATGCTGATGCTCATCGACGAGCAGAACAAGAAGGGCGGCCTGCTCGGCAAGCAGCTCGAGGCGGTCGTCGTCGACCCGGCCTCGGACTGGCCGCTGTTCGCCGAGAAGGCCCGCGAGCTGATCAGCCAGAACAAGGTCGCCGCCGTGTTCGGCTGCTGGACCTCGGTGTCGCGCAAGTCGGTGCTGCCGGTGTTCGAGGAGCTGAACTCGATCCTGTTCTACCCGGTCCAGTACGAGGGCGAGGAAAGCCAGCGCAACGTCTTCTACACCGGCGCCGCCCCGAACCAGCAGGCGATTCCCGCCGTCGACTACCTCGCCGAGGAAGAGGGCGTCGAGCGCTGGGTGCTCGCGGGCACCGACTACGTCTACCCGCGCACCACCAACAAGATCCTCGAGGCCTATCTCCTCGCCAAGGGCGTCGCCCCCGAGGACATCATGATCAACTACACGCCGTTCGGTCATTCCGACTGGCAGACGATCGTGTCCGACATCAAGACCTTCGGCTCGGCCGGCAAGAAGACCGCCGTGGTCTCGACCATCAACGGCGACGCCAACGTTCCCTTCTACAAGGAACTCGGCAACCAGGGCATCAAGGCCGAGGACATCCCCGTCGTCGCCTTCTCGGTCGGTGAGGAAGAGCTCGCCGGCATCGACACCAAGCCGCTGGTCGGCCACCTCGCCGCCTGGAACTACTTCCAGTCGGTCGACACCGAGATCAACGAGGAGTTCATCGCCGCCTGGAAGGCCTTCACCGGCAACGACAAGCGCGTGACCAACGACCCGATGGAAGCCCACTTCATCGGCTTCAACATGTGGGTCAAGGCCGTCGAGGCCGCCGGCACCACCGATCCGGACGCGGTGATCGACACGATGGTCGGCGTCGCCGTGCCGAACCTCTCGGGCGGCTACTCCTCGATGGGCCCGAACCACCACATCACCAAGCCGGTGCTGATCGGCGAGATCCAGGACGACGGCCAGTTCGAGATCGTCTCCCAGACCCCGGGCCTCGTGCTCGGCGACGAGTGGTCCGACTACCTCGACGGCTCCAAGGACCTGATCTCCGATTGGCGCAAGCCGCTGTCCTGCGGCAACTTCAACGTCGTCACCGGCAAGTGCGGCGGCGCCGGCTGATCGCCGCGCCCGGCGAAGGGTCCTCGTGACCTCTCCTTGAAGCGAACGTCGAAGTGGAGGCCTGCGCCCATGGTGCCGGCCTCCCGCTCCGCAAACGCGGTGGCGGCGGACATGTCTCCGCCGCCACGCCCTCCCCAAGGCCGAAAGGACGAGGATCATGACGCAGGCCCGGGCCTTTCTCGCCCATCTCCTCGTGCTCGCCGCGCTCGGGGCGGCGCTTCTGCTCGTCGCCGTCGCCGTCTCCCGGGCCGAGACCGACCTGAAGCCGCTGGTCGACGCCCTCGGCGGCAAGGATTTCGCGCGAACCGAAGCCGCGATCTCGGCCCTCGCCGCCACCGGCGACCCGCGCGTCGCCGACATCCTGCGCGACCTCGAGAACCGCGACCTCTACGTCCGCAAGGACGACGGCTCGGTGGTGCGCTCCGACGCGAAGGGCGCGACGCCGGAGGTGTTCGACCCCGCGACCGGCGCCTCGCTCGGCACCGTGCCGAAGGCCGTCCTCGACAAGATCTCCGTCAACAACCGGATCCGCCGCTCGGTCGCCGCCGCGGTCGGCACGCTGACCCTGCTCAATCCCGATCCGGCCAAACGCCGCGCCGCCGCCGACGCGGTGCTGAAGACGCGCGATCCGGCGACGATCCCCGCCCTCGACGCCGCCATCGCCGCCGAGACCGACGACGGCGTGCGCCTGCGTCTCGAGGCGGCCCGCGGCGCCGCCGTGCTCAATTCCGACGCCCCGGCCGCCGACAAGCTCGTCGCCATCGAGGCGGTCCAGCGCCTCGACGCCCGCGAGGCGCTGTCGGTGCTGCAGCAGTATGCCGGCGCCGACGACGAGGTCGGCGCCGCCGCCAAGGCCGCCATCGACGAGGTCAACCTCACCCTCGTCTTCTGGGACGCCGCCAAGAACGTCTGGTTCGGCCTCTCGCTCGGCTCGGTGCTGCTGCTCGCCGCCATCGGCCTCGCCATCACCTTCGGCGTCATGGGCGTCATCAACATGGCCCACGGCGAGATGGTGATGATCGGTGCCTACGTCACCTTCGCGGTGCAGGAGGTGATCCGCACCTCGATGCCCGGCCTCTTCGACTATTCGCTGCTGATCGCCCTGCCGCTCGCCTTCCTCGTCGCCGGCGCCGTCGGCGTCGCCATCGAGCGCGGCGTCATCCGCTTCCTCTATGGCCGCCCGCTGGAGACGCTGCTCGCCACCTGGGGCCTGTCGCTGATCCTCCAGCAGCTGATCCGCTCGATCTTCGGCGCCCAGAACCGCCAGGTCGGCAACCCGTCTTGGATGTCCGGCTCCTTCGAGGTCGGCCTGATGCAGGTTACCTGGTCGCGGCTGTGGATCGTCGTCTTCGCCCTCTGCGTCTTCTTCGCGCTGATGGCGGTGCTGAAGAAGACGCCCTTCGGCCTGCAGACCCGCGCCGTCACCGCCAACCGGCCGATGGCGAGCGCCATGGGCATCCGCACGCCCTGGATCGACGCCATGACCTTCGGCCTCGGCTCGGGGATCGCCGGCATCGCCGGGGTGGCGCTGAGCCAGATCGAGAACGTCAGCCCCAACCTCGGCCAGGGCTACATCATCGACAGCTTCATGGTCGTGGTCTTCGGCGGCGTCGGCAACCTCTGGGGCACGCTCGTCGGCGCGCTGACCCTCGGCGTCGCCAACAAGTTCCTCGAGCCCTACGCCGGCGCCGTGCTCGGCAAGATCCTGGTGCTCGTCTTCATCATCCTCTTCATCCAGAAGCGGCCGCGCGGTCTCTTCGCACTCAAGGGAAGGGCGATCGAGGCATGATCACGCAGTTCCTCTTCAACGGCGTCGATCGCCGCGCCGGCTTCGTCCTCGCCCTTCTCGTCGGCATCGCCGTCCTGGTGCCCGTGCTCCACCTCGCGCTGCCGCCGGACAGCCCGCTGCACGTGCCCAACTACGCCATGGCGCTGTTCGGCAAGTATCTCTGCTACGCGCTGCTGGCGCTGTCGCTCGACCTCGTCTGGGGCTACTGCGGCATCCTCTCGCTCGGTCACGGCGCCTTCTTCGCCCTCGGCGGCTACGCCATGGGCATGTATCTGATGCGCCAGATCGGCCCGCGCGGCGTCTACGGCGATCCCGTGCTGCCGGACTTCATGGTGTTCCTCAACTACAAGGAACTGCCGTGGTTCTGGTACGGCTTCGACATGGCCTGGTTCGCGGCGATCATGGTCGTCCTCGTGCCCGGACTGCTCGCCTTCGTCTTCGGCTGGTTCGCCTTCCGCTCGCGCGTCACCGGCGTCTACCTCTCGATCATCACCCAGGCGATGACCTACGCCCTGCTGCTCGCCTTCTTCCGCAACGACATGGGCCTCGGCGGCAACAACGGCCTGACCGACTTCAAGGACATCCTCGGCTTCTCCGTGCAGGCGCCGGGCACCCGGGCGGCGCTGTTCGCCGCCACCGCCCTCGCCCTCGCGCTCTGCTTCTGGATCTGCTCGGCGGTGGTGCGCTCCAAGCTCGGCAAGGTGCTGGTGGCTGTGCGCGACGCCGAGAGCCGGACCCGCTTCATCGGCTACCGGGTCGAGCACTACAAGCTGTTCGTCTGGGTGCTGTCGGCGATGATGGCCGGCGTCGCCGGCGCGCTCTACGTGCCCCAGGTCGGCATCATCAACCCGTCGGAGTTCGAGCCGGCCAACTCGATCGAGGCGGTGATCTGGGTCGCCGTCGGCGGCCGCGGCACCCTGTTCGGGCCGATCGTCGGCGCCGTCCTCGTCAACTTCGGCAAGACGTGGTTCACCGCGGCGATGCCCGAGGTCTGGCTCTTCGCCCTCGGCGCCCTCTTCGTGGTGGTGACGCTGTTCCTGCCCAAGGGCATCGTCGGCACCGTCCAGGGTCTGTGGCGCGAGCGGGCGGAGCGCCGCGCCGCCGGCCTGCCCCCGGTCCTGCCCAATCCCGAACCCAAGCCCGCGGAGTGAGCCGATGACCGCCGAGATCGCCGAGGGCTCGCTGCTCTACCTCGACAACGTCCACCGCGCCTTCGACGGCTTCAAGGCGATCAACGGCCTCTCGCTGGTACTGGCGCCCGGCGAGATGCGGGCGATCATCGGCCCGAACGGCGCCGGCAAGACGACGATGATGGACATCATCACCGGCAAGACCAAGCCGGATTCGGGCGACGTGCTCTACGAGGGCCGCATCGACCTGACCCGCCACGACGAGGCCGAGATCGCCAACATGGGCATCGGTCGCAAGTTCCAGAAGCCGACGGTGTTCGAGAGCCACACCGTCGCCGACAACCTGGAACTGGCGCTCAAGGCGAAGCGCGGCCCCTTCGCCACCCTCGTCCACCGCACGACGAAGGCCGAGTTCGAGCGGATCGACGAGATCCTCGAGACCGTCCGTCTTTCGGCGCGGCGCGACTGGCTGGCCGCCAATCTCTCCCACGGCCAGAAGCAGTGGCTCGAGATCGGCATGCTGCTCGCCCAGGAGCCGAAGCTGCTGCTGGTCGACGAACCGGTCGCCGGCATGACCGACGACGAAACCGCCGAGACCGCGATCCTGCTGCGCCGGATCGCGGTCACCCAGTCGGTGGTGGTGGTCGAGCACGACATGACCTTCGTGCGCGAACTCGGCGTCAAGGTCACGGTGCTGCACGAGGGTTCGGTGCTGGCGGAAGGCCCGCTCGACGTCGTCAGCGCCAACCCGAAGGTGATCGAGGTCTATCTCGGCCGCTGAGGGAACGGACGGCCCGGCGATGCGCCGAAGCGAAACGGGGACAGTGCGATGCTCAAGGTCGACACCATCAACCTCCACTATGGCGCCGCCCAGGCCCTCAAGCAGGTCTCGCTCACCGCCGAGGTCGGCAAGGTCACCTGCGTGCTCGGCCGCAACGGCGTCGGCAAGACCTCGCTGCTGCGCTCGATCGTCGGCCTCAAGGGCATCTCCGGCGGCTCGATCGAGTGGGAAGGCCAGGAGATATCGAAGCTCGCCCCGCACGACCGCGCCCGCCGTGGCATCGCCATCGTGCCCCAGGGCCGCGAGATCTTTCCGTTGCTGACGGTGAAGGAAAATCTCGAGACCGGCTATGCGCCGATCCCCCGGCGTGACCGCTACGTCCCCGACACAGTCTTCGACCTCTTTCCGGTGCTGAAGTCGATGCTGCGCCGGCGCGGCGGCGACCTGTCCGGCGGCCAGCAGCAGCAGCTCGCCATCGGCCGGGCGCTGGTGACCCGCCCGCGCCTCCTCGTCCTCGACGAGCCGACCGAGGGCATCCAGCCCTCGATCATCAAGGACATCGGCCGGGCGATCGAGTTCCTGCGCGCCCAGGGCACCATGGCCATCGTGCTGGTCGAGCAGTATTTCGAATTCGCCCGTGACCTCGCCGACCAATTCGCGGTGATGGATCGCGGCGAGGTCGTGCTTTCCGGCGCCAAGGCCGACATGGACGAGCAGGAGGTGCGCCGCTGGATGACGGTGTGATCGCCGCCGGAAGGCAAACCCGCCGACCCGTCTCCCCGCCCGCCTCGCCGTCGCATCCCCCGTTCGGGTGATTGTCACGGCGCTGTTACCGGGGCATGGGATGGAAGAGACGGCGGCGGGTCCGGCCGGCGACGAGAACGACGGAAGCGAGAATCGGATTTCTGCGCGCAAGCGCCAAAGTCGTTGCCCGATCGATTTTATTTCGGACCTTTTCAGTATGCGAGAAGGCCCCGCCATGCGCCGGCGGGGCCTTCTTTTTTTCGTGGCGGCGGCGGTGCCCGGCCGATCCGGCCGGGCGCACGGCGATCCCGGCCTCAGGCGGCGCGGACCTTGCCGATGAAGTCGGTGACGCGGCTGGCGAGCGCCTGCGACTGGCGGCTGAGATCGGTCGCGGCGCCGACGATCTCGCCGGCGACGCGGCCGGTGTCCTCGGCGGCGCGCGACACCCCGCCGATGTTCTGCGACACCTCGCCGGTGCCGCGCGAGGCCTCGTCGACGTTGCGGGCGATCTCGTTGGTGGCCGCGTTCTGCTGCTCGACCGCGCTGGCGATCGACGAGGAGATCTCGTTGATGTCGCGGATCGTGGCGCTGATGGTCTGGATCGCCTGGGCGACGTCGCCGGTGCCGTTCTGGACGGCGGCGATCTGCGAGGAGATTTCGTCGGTCGCCCGGGCGGTCTGCTCGGCGAGATGCTTGACCTCGCTGGCGACGACGGCGAAGCCCTTGCCGGCTTCCCCGGCGCGGGCCGCCTCGATGGTGGCGTTGAGGGCGAGCAGGTTGGTCTGGGCGGCGATCTCGCTGATGAGGTTCACCACCTCGCCGATGCGCTGGGCGTTGGAGACGAGGCCCTGGACGGCGCCGCTCGAGGCGTCGGCCTGGGCACTCGCCCGGGTCGCCACGGTGTTGGCGGTGCCGACCTGGTTGCCGATTTCGGCGATCGAGCTCGAAAGCTCGTCGGCGGCGGCGGCGACGGTGCGCACGTTGGCCGAGGCCTGCTCGGAGGCGGCGGCGACCGCGCCGGCCTGCCGGTTGGTCTCCTCGGCGACCGAGCTCATCGCGGCGGCGTTCTGCTGCAGCTGCTCGGCGGCGGCGGCGACGGCGCGCACCACGCCCATCACCTCCTGCTCGAAGCTGTCGGCCAGCACGTTCATCGCCAGCCGCTTCTCGGCCGCCGCCCGCTCCTTGGCCTGCTCCTGTTCGGCCTCGAGCGCCTTCACGGCGATGGCGTTCTGCTTGAACACCTCGACCGAGCGGGCCATCAGGCCGACCTCGTCCTTGCGCTCGCGGCCGACGACGTCGACGGACAAGTTGCCGGCGGCGAGGCTCTCCATGGTGGCGGCGGTCGTGCGCAGCGGGCGCGAGATCGCGGTGACGGCGAGCAGCGTCGACAGGGCGAGGACCACGACCGTCGCGCCGAACACGACCATGTAGTTGAGCGAGATCGCGCTGTTCGCGTCCGCGGTCGCCTGGTTCGAGGCGGCCTTGGCCTCGTCGATCAGCGACTCGACGAAATTGCGGATGTCGTCGCGCAGGCTGGCGAGCGCCGGGTCGAAGCGGGCGGTGAACTCGGCGCGGGCGCGATCGCGGTCACCGGCGATGGCGATCTCGTTGATCTCGCGGGCGGTGGCGACCACCTCGTCGAAGCGGCGGGTGAAGACGTCGATCTGCGCACCGATCTTCGGCATCGCGGCGAGGGCCTCCGCGGTCCGGAGCCGGAATTCCGAGCCGACTTCGTCGAAGCGGTGAAGAATCTCGCGGGCACCGGCGGCGTCGGTGCGCGAGAAGGCGCGGTAGGCGACGTCGCCGAGACGATAGACCCGCTGGTTGGCTCGGGCCATGCCGAGGGCGGCGGTGTATTCGCCCTCCATGGCGGCCGTGTTCTGGGCATCGACGCTTTGGATCTTCGCGGCGCCGAACAGCGCGGCGAAGACCGAGACGCTCGCCATCAGCAGAACGCAGATGAGGATCTTGATCGTGATGGAGAGGTTGCTGAGCCGCATTCTTTCAGGTCCCGCAGCAGGATCATCGAGGACGATGATCGAAGGTGATCGAGGGGGCGCGCGATCGTCCTCGACGCCGGGACTCCTCCGGTGGGTGGAAGGTCTCGAGTACCCGAGGAAGGGGAAGGGGGGGCCGGCATTCCCGCTCGTCGCCCTGATCGCCGGCCTTGACGTATTCCTAGGAGGGGGCCGCATAATTTTTGGTTAATGATCACTCAGGGTTGAGAAAGAAACGCCCGATAATTGGTTCTACGGATGCGGCCTTCTTCGGTGAGAAGCGATGGACCGGGCTCCATCGGCCGTCCGGTGGTTCGCTCACCTTGGTATTTGTGCGGAGGTGGCCCCGCCCGACCTTGAATCGCTTCCCGAGACATGCCGTGAGGCGAGCGAGTACGAAGCCCGGCCTCCGCTTCACGGCGACGTCTCGATGCCCGGCCTCAGGTGCCGCGCGGCTTGGCGCGGCTGGTCGGGGCGGCGGCGAGCGGATCGTCGGGCCAGGGATGCTTCGGATAGCGGCCCTTGAGGTCGCGGGCGACGTCGGCCCAGGAGCCGCGCCAGAAGCCCGGCAGGTCGCGCGTTGTCTGGATCGGCCGGTGGGCCGGGGAGAGCAACACCAGCAGCAGCGGGATCTTGCCGCCGCCGACGCTCGGATGGCGGTCGAGGCCGAACAGCTCCTGGACCCGGATCGACAGCGCCGGTCCGTTCTCTGCGCCGTAGTCGATCGGCAGCCGCGAGCCCGACGGCGCGTCGAAATGGGAGGGCAGCAGCCGCTCCATCTCCGCCCGCATCGACCACGGCAACAGGACGTCGAGGGCGCGGCCGAGGGCGTCGGCGTCGATGGCGTCGAGGCGGGAGAGGCCCGGAATCTGCGGCGCCAGCCACCCGGCCGCGTCGGCGGCGAGGGCGGCCTCCGAAAGGTCGGGCCAGGGCGGGCCGAGCCGGGCGGCGAGAAAGCTCGCCCGCGCCCGGAG
>CALCDT010000038.1 GCA_937900425.1 uncultured Alphaproteobacteria bacterium
CCAGTTGTGCTTGGTGCACGGCCGGGTGATGCCGACCGTGTCGCATTCCTGGAAGCCGTCGGTGCCGATCAGATGGGTCGGGACCTGGCCGGTGATGCAGACCAGCGGGATCGAATCCATCAGCGCGTCGGTCAGCGCCGTCACCATGTTGGTGGCGCCGGGGCCGGAGGTGACGAGCGCGACGCCCGGCTTGCCGGTCGAGCGGGCGTAGCCCTCGGCCATGTGTCCGGCGCCCTGCTCGTGGCGGACGAGGATGTGGCGGACCTTGTCCTGCTGGAACAGCTCGTCGTAGATCGGGAGCACCGCGCCGCCCGGATAGCCGAAGATGGTGTCGACGCCGTGGTCGACGAGAGCCTGCAGAACCATTTCGGCGCCGGTCATTTGCCGTGTCATGGACCTCTTCCTTCCGGTCGTCACGCGCCTCGCACCGGCGCTGTTCTCAGAATTTCGGGTAATAAAAAAGGCCCTCGGAGGGGCCTTGGGTCGCGCACCACGTCGGTCACGGGTTCTAGATCAGAACCCGCGTCACGGTGCGCCTTCTAAGTACGATCAGCTTGGCAGACATCTGTCTTCCCGGTGTTTCGTGCGCCGGAAAGCTAGTCTTCGAGGGGGATGAGGTCAAGGGTTAAATTCGGCGGTCCGGCGCGCCAGCTCTCTCCTCTCGGCAGCCGGCATTCCCGCGAAAGCACTGCTGTCCCGTTCGGCAAACTCGGCGGACCTATGGGATTTCCGCCTCTCTCCCGTCTTCACCGGCCTTGAGCCGGTGACGTGATCGCCTTCACAGAACGGAAGGGTGTCGGAGAAGGGAAATGAACACGTTCAGTCAATCGGTTGGACCGGTCTTCACCGCACCGCCATTGGGTCGCCGGGTCGAGCCCGGCGATGACGACCGAGAGGGCGTTCGTCGAGGCAACTGGTTCGCCGGGCCGAGATGCCGCTCCGGCTCTGCACCATGCACGCCGACGAGTATCGTGATGAATTCAAGGTGTCGATCCATAGGAGCCGAATGCGAACCGGGTAACCGTGCGCGAAAACGGGGCTGACGGCGGAGATGGTTCGCGGATGCGTATGACCGCCACCCCGAAGGAGACCTCAAATCAACCTCAAATTGACACCGATCAATGCGAAAACGGGCGCCGTCGCTAAGCTGTCCATAATTGTCCGCATTTCGGACGAAACAGGAGAGGACGAGACATGGCGAAGACGATGAAAGCCGCTGTCGTGCGCGCCTTCGGCGCCCCGCTGACGATCGACGAGGTGCCGATCCCCGAGGTCGGCCCCGGCCAGATCCTCGTCAAGGTCGAGGCCTCCGGTGTCTGCCACACCGACCTGCACGCCGCCGAGGGCGACTGGCCGGTGAAGCCGAACCCGCCGTTCATCCCCGGCCACGAAGGCTCCGGCCACGTCGCCGCGGTCGGCGCCGGCGTCACCCACGTCAAGGAGGGCGACCGGGTCGGCGTGCCGTGGCTCTACACCGCCTGCGGCCACTGCGAGCACTGCATCACGGGTTGGGAGACGCTCTGCCATTCGCAGCAGAACACCGGCTATTCGGTCAACGGCGGCTACGCGCAATACGTCCTCGCCGACCCGAACTACGTCGGCCACATTCCGGCGAGCCTCGACTTCGGCGCCGCCGCCCCGGTGATGTGCGCCGGCGTCACCGTCTACAAGGGCCTCAAGGAGACCGAGGCCCGACCCGGCCAGTGGGTGGTGATCTCGGGCGTCGGCGGGCTCGGCCACATGGCCGTGCAATACGCCAAGGCCATGGGCTTCCACTGCGTCGCCGTCGACGTCTCCGAGGACAAGCTGAAGCTCGCCCGCGATCTCGGCGCCGACGTCACCGTCAACGCCCTGGACGGCGACCCGGTGGCCGAAGTGCGGAAGGCGACCGACGGCGGCGCCCACGGCGTCCTCGTCACCGCGGTGTCGCGGTCGGCCTTCGCCCAGGGCCTCGGCATGGTCCGCCGCCACGGCACCATGTCCCTCGTCGGCCTGCCGCCGGGCGACTTCCCGCTGCCGATCTTCGACGTCGTCCTCAACCGCATCACCATCCGCGGCTCCATCGTCGGCACGAGGCAGGACCTCGTCGAGGCGATCGACTTCGCCGCCGAGGGCAAGGTCAAGTCGCACTATTCCTGGGGCAAGCTCGACGACATCAACGCGATCTTCGACCGCATGAAGAAGGGCGAGATCGACGGTCGCGTGGTGATGGCGATCGACTGATCGTCACCCCTTCCCCGCGTTGCGCTTGCGGGTCGCCGCCGCCTTCTTCGCGGAAGCCGAACGCTGCTCGGGGGTGCGGGAGGCGGCGGCCTTGCGGGCGGAGGCGGAGCGATCCTCGCGGCTGCGCGAGGCGGAGGCAGCGCCGCCGATGCGGCCGCCGCGCTTCGACGAGGCGTGGCTTTCGGGATGGCCGCGGCCGGAACCGCTCCTGTTGCCGCCGCCGCTTTCCTTGTTGACCGTCGCCCAGGCTCGCCGCTCGGCCTCGTCGCGGTCGACGCCGCGCTCCTCGTAGCCCTGCTCGATGTGCTGCGCCTTGCGCTTCTGCTTGTCCGTATAGGCCGACTTGTCGCCGCGGGGCATGGCTCGTCTCCTTCCCCTGGGGGTCTCGGCGCCAAACGCCGCCGCGACCGCCGAGGTTCCGGAGGGGAGCGCCGTCAGATCGACGCGATGGCCTGGACGCCCTCGCCCGGGCCGAGGACGCGCACCCGCGCGCCTTCCTGGACGCGCTTGTAGAGGTCGATGGCGTCCTGGTTGATCATGCGGATGCAGCCGGACGAGACGCTGGTGCCGATCGAATAGGGCTCGAGCGTACCGTGGATGCGGAACAGCGTGTCGACGTTGTCCTGCCAGAGGTAGAGGCCGCGGGCGCCGATCGGATTGCGCGGGCCGCCGGCGATGCCCATGCCGCTCTGCAGCTGCTGCAGCTTGGCCGGCAGTTCGGGATGGCGGGCGACGTATTCCGGCGCCGGATACCAGTCCGGCCACTCGCGCTTGAACTTGATGTAGGCTTCGCCGCTCCAGGTGAAGCCGGCCTTGCCGGTGCCGACGCCGTAGCGCACCGCCCAGCCGTCGGTCTGGATGAAATAGAGCAGGTGTGCGGCCGGATCGACCACGATCGAGCCGGGCGGCATGTCGGTCGAATAACGCACGCGCTGGCGCAGGAACTTCGGGTCGAAGCGCAGCGGATCGACCGCGTGGACCGGGAACGGCTCGGTGTGGATCGGCGCGTAGAGCCTGACGTAGTCCGGATCGCCGCGCAGCACCTCGTCGAGCATCGGATCGACCTCGAACACCGGCTCGAGCGCGGGGGGAACGCGTCCGGCGTGGGCGAAGGCGGTCGGCGGTACCGGCGGGCGCGGCGCGGTGGTGGTGCAGGCGGCCAGCGTGGTGAGCGCGGCGCCCTGGAACAGCGTGTGGAGAACCCGGCGACGGGTGAAAATGGTCATGGCGGCTTCCCGGACCTGACGTGAGACGATTCTGCGCGGAAGAGCGGTGTCTTCCAGAAATCGCGGAACCGCCCGGTTGGAAAGGCCCCGGCGATCAACTCCGCGCGACGGAGGCGTCGTCGTCCCGCCCCTGTGACGTTTTCGCAACGCGGCAGGAGGCTGGGTTGCGTCCAGCGGGGGTGTCGATCCGCCGATCCGTCGCGCCCGTCTCGCGCGTCGTCACCCGGCGCCCGGCTCCCTCATCGATCAAGCCGAGGCGGCGAGAGGCGGAAAGTCCGGGTAGGCGTCGGCATGCGATCCGTCGGCGTTGGCCATGCCGGGCTTCGTCAGGCAGCCGCGCGGGGCGACGTAGCTGTCGATCCGCCGCTTCGGCCGCTCGTGCCAGGAGAGGTTGAAGGCGGCGAGCTTCGGGAAGAAGCACATGTCGGAATAGGGCAGATGGTCGTGCACCCACCAGGCCATCGCCCGCCAGTCGGCCCCGTCGGCATAACGATCGGCGAACCACGGCACGACGATGCAGGCGGTGGCGCCGATGAAGCCATTCCCGTCGCGCCGGTCCCAGATATGCCCGGCGAAGCTCGCCTCGTTGCGCGAGCAGTTGAGCCCCCGCGCCGCCCCGAAGCCGTTGACCTCGCATGAGCGATAGGCCGAGCGGATCGCGATCCGGCCGAAGGCCGCCTGCAACGGCTCGAGCAGGTCTTCGCAGAGCCGCCGCCCGGCGGCGATGGCGAGGTCGGGATCGTCGGGCACGTTGAGAAGGCCGTGGAACGCGGCGATCTCGGAATGGAGAAAGTCGCGCAGGAAGAAGCTCGGCGACAACCGCACCCGCCCGAGGTCTTCCAGCGCCTTCATCGACATCGGCCGCCGCATCCCCGCCTCCCTCGCCGCACGTCCGCGGTCTAAACCAGCCGCACGATCGCCCCGGCGAGATCGTCCGCGCCACCCGTTTCCAGCCGGCTCCAGTCGGCGAACTGGTTGCGGAACCAGGTCTCCTGCCGCTTGGCGTAGCGCCGGGTCGCCGTCACCGCGTCGCCGATCGCCTCCTCCAGCGGCCGCCGCCCCTCGGCGGCCGCGATCATCTCCGGCACGCCGATCGCCTTCATCGCCGGCAGCGCCGGATCGAGGCGGAGGGCGGCGAAGGCCGCCGCCTCTGCGATACCGCCGGCATCGACCATCGCCGCGAAACGCCGGGCGATTCGCTGGTGCAGGACCAAACGCTCCGGCGCCAGCACGACGCCGATCCGCTCGTCCCACGCCAGCACTGGCGCGCCGGTTTCCGCCTGCCAGGCGAGTAGCGAGCGCCCGGTGGAGGCTTCCACCTCCAGCGCCCGCAGGATGCGCTGGCCGTCGTTGCGCCCAAGCCGCGCCGCCATCGCCGGATCGCGGGCCGCGAGGAGATCGTGCAACGCCGGCGCCCCTTCCCCGGCGAGCCGCGCGCGCAGATCGGCCCGGATCGCCGGATCGACCGGCGGCACCGCCGACAGGCCCTTGGTCAGCGCGGTGAAATAGAGCCCGGTGCCGCCGACCACCACCGGCACGCGGCCCCGCCCGCGGATGTCCGCGATCGCCGCTGCGGCCTCGTCCAGCCAGCGGGCGACGGTGTGGCCCTCGGCGGCCGGCACGTGGCCGAACAGGTGATGGGGCACTCCGTCCATCTCGGCCTCGGTCGGCCGGGCGGTGAGGATCGAGAGCTCGCGATAGACCTGCATGGCGTCGGCGTTGACGACCTCGCCGCCGAGCCGGCGGGCGAGGTCGACGGCGAGCGCCGTCTTGCCGCTCGCGGTGGGGCCGGCTATCAGGATCGCGCGCGGCCTCTCGCCCGTCATGTCGCTGCGTTTCCGCTCCCTGACCGTTCCACGAAAAGGCCGCCGATGTCGCTCGTCGCAACGCTGATCGCCTCGCCCGACCGGCCGGTTCTCACCGAGGCACTGATCGCCGCCACCGCCGCCGCCGTCAAGGCCGCCGACGTCCGCACCCTCGACCCCGGCATCGCCGCCGACCTCGTCGTCGAGAATGGCGAACGGGCCGCCATCGACGCGGTCCTGCGCGAGATCGTCGCCGACGCGCCGCTCGACGTCGTGGTGCAGCCGGTGGCGGCGCGTCGCAAGCGGCTCCTCGTCGCCGACATGGATTCCACCATGATCGGCCAGGAATGCATCGACGAACTCGCCGCCGAGATCGGCATCAAGGACGCCGTCGCCGAGATCACCGAGCGGGCGATGCGCGGCGAGATCGCCTTCGAGCCGGCGCTGCGCGAGCGCGTCGCGCTGCTGAAGGGCCTTCCCGCCGGCGTCGTCGGCGAGGTCATCGCCAGCCGCATCACGCTGATGCCGGGCGCCCGCGCGCTGGTCGCGACCATGCGGGCGGCCGGCGCCTACGCCGCCCTCGTCTCCGGCGGCTTCACGGTCTTCACCGGTCCGGTCGCGGCGATGATCGGCTTCGACGAGAACCGCGCCAACACGCTGATCGTCGAGGACGGCGCCCTCGCCGGCCGGGTCGCCGAGCCGATCCTCGGGCAGGAGGCCAAGCTCACGGCGCTGCGCGAGATCCGCGGCCGCCTCGGCCTCGCCCGCGCCGAGACGCTCTCCGTCGGCGACGGCGCCAACGATCTCGCCATGATCGGCGAGGCCGGCCTCGGCGTCGCCTTCCGGGCGAAGCCCAAGGTGGCCGCCGCCGCAGCCGCCCGTATCGACCACGGCGACCTCACCGCCCTGCTCTACCTCCAAGGCTACGCCCGCGCCGACTTCGTCTCAGCCTGAGGCCGGCACCGGGGAGAACCGCGTGATGAGGATCGAGACCGAGCGCCTGCTGCTCCGCCCCTGGGAGGAGCGCGACGTCCTCCCCTTCGCGGCGATGTGCGCCGACCCCGAGGTGATGGAATTCTTCGCCGAGACGCTCGACGTCGACGGCACCCGCGCGCTGATCGCCCGCCTCGAGGACCGCCGCGCCCGCGGCGGCTTCGGCATGCTGGCGGCGGATGAGAAAGCGACCGGCGCCTTCGTCGGCGTCATCGGCCTGCAGCAGGTGCCCTACGAGGCCGCCTTCACGCCGGCGGTCGAGGTCGGCTGGCGGCTCGCGCGGGCCTATTGGCGCAAGGGCCTCGCCAGCGAGGGCGCGCGGGCGTGCCTCGCCCACGGATTTTCGGCCGGATTGCCCGAGATCGTCGCCGTCGCCTATGTCGATAACCTGCGCTCGCACGCCGTTATGGAGCGCATCGGCATGCGCCGCGACGCCGCCGCCGACTTCGACCACCCCGCCCTCCCCGGCCACCGGCTGGCCCGGCACGGGCTGTGGCGGATCGGCCGGGCGGATTGGGAAGCGGCCGGGTGAGGGTCTGGGGGCGTGTCCGGGGACGGCGGCCTGGTTTCAGGGCGAGTCGCGGCACCAATCCTGCCGTGCCGCCCACCCCTCTCTTCTTGCGCCCGCACGCGAAGCAGACCGCCCCCTCAGTCGATCTTCACCGCCGCGAAGCGCAGCTGGCCGTCCGGGTTGGCGATCAGCAGCAGCGCGGAGCGCCGGTCCGCCTTCTTGAGCTTTTCGACCGCCGCCGTGACATCGTCCGGCGCGTTGACCGCCTCCTGCGCGACCTCGACGATGACGTCGCCGGCGGTGATGCGCTTTTCCGCCGCCGCCGAATTGGGGTCGACCGCCGTCACCACCACGCCGCGCACGTCGGCCCCGATACCGAACTGCTGGCGGGCGGCGTCGTCGAGCGCGGCGAGCGATAGACCGAGCACCTTCTCGATCGGCTTCGGCGCCGGAGCGGCCGGCTCCTCCACCGTGGTGTCGGCCTGGGCGCTCTGGGTCTCGTCGAGCCGGCCGAGCGTCACCTTGAGCGTCGTCTCCGCTCCCTGGCGCAGCACGGTGACGTCGACTTCCTTGTCGATCGGCGTGTTGGCGACGATGCGCGGCAGCTCGCGCATCTGCGCGATCGCCTGGCCGTCGAAGGTGACGATGACGTCGCCGGGCCTGAGGCCGGCGGCCTCGGCCGGGCCGCCCTCGGTGACGCCGGCGACGAGGGCGCCGCGCGCCGTGCCGATGCCGAGGCTTTCGGCGAGTTCGTCGGTCACCTGCTGGATGTTGACGCCGAGCCAGCCGCGCCGGGTCTCGCCGAACTCGACGAGCTGGTCGACGACGCGGCGCGCGATTTCGGCGGGCACCGCGAAGCCGATGCCGATCGAGCCGCCGGTCGGCGAGATGATGGCGGTGTTGACGCCCACCACCTTGCCGTTCATGTCGAACAGCGGCCCGCCCGAGTTGCCGCGGTTGATGGCGGCGTCGGTCTGGATGTAGTTGTCGTAGGGGCCCGAATTGATGTCGCGGTTGCGGGCCGAGACGATGCCGACCGTGACGGTGCCGCCGAGGCCGAAGGGATTGCCGATCGCCATCACCCAGTCGCCGACGCGGATTCGGTCGGAATCGCCGAAATCGACGGCGGTGATCGGCTTGACCGGCTTGACGCGCAGCACCGCGAGATCGGTCTTCTCGTCGCGCCCGATCAGTTCGGCGTCGAGTTTGGTGCCGTCGTTGAAGTTCGCGACGATCTCGTCCGCATCCTCGATCACATGATTGTTGGTGACGATGATGCCGGAGGAATCGATCACGAAGCCCGAGCCGAGCGATTGCACCTTGCGCGGCGAGCCGCGGTTCTGGTTGTCGAAGAACTCGTCGAAGAATTCCTGGAAGGGCGAGCCTTCCGGCACCTTGGGCACCGGCACGGGCCGGTCGTTGCCGACGCGTTGCGAGGTCGAAATGTTGACGACCGCGTCGATCAGGCCTTCGGCGAGGTCGGCGACCGATTCCGGCCCCTGCGCCCGCGCCGGCAAGGTGGCGGCACCGGCGATCATGCCGGCGGCGACCAGTCCGGCACCGGCTGCCCGGCCGGCGATGGTGAGGACATTCCAGCGGCTGGCCATCGGCCACACTCCTTCCCAGATCCGGAACCGACGTCCCGATTCGACGAAAACGCGCCCATCCTAGCGGCGGGCGCGACGACATTCGATGAAACCGGCATCACGAAACCGGCATCAATGCGGCGGAGTTCCGATCTTTGCGCGCCGGGATCCCGCCGGCACCGGAAACCGGAGCCGGCGGGCGGGGTCACTCCATCCTGGCGAGCCAGACGACGATGACGCCGAACACCATGCAGGCGATACCGCCATAGCGCAGGCGGGCGTCGTCGAGCCGGACCAGCGTCAGCATGTAGCGCTTGACCGCCGAAGGGGCCGCCGCATAGAGCAGCCCCTCCAGCACGACCGCGAGGCCGACGGCCGCGACGAGGTCCTTCATGGACTCGCCGGCGCCGTGTCGCCCGCGGCCGGAGCCGCTCCGCCAGCGGCCGGTGCCGGGACGTTCGCCGCCGGGGCGACGGCCGAGGCGTTCGGGGCGGCGGCCCCCGCTTCACCTGCCGGCGACGTCGCCGACGAGAAGAAGCGGAAGAACTCCGACGTCGGCGACAGCACCATCGAGGAATCGCCGGCCTCGAGGGCCCGCACGTAGGCCTGCATCGAGCGGTAGAACTCGAAGAAGCCCTCGTCCTTGCTGAAGGCTTCGGCGAAGATGCGGTTCTTCTCCGCGTCGCCGGCGCCGCGCAGGATCTCCGCGTCGCGCCGGGCCTCGGCGAGCAGCACCGTCGCCGTGCGGTCGGCCTCGGCCTTGATGCGCAGCGATTCCTGCGTGCCCTGGGCGCGCTCCTCGGCCGCGACCGCGAGCCGCTCGGCCCGCATCCGCTCGTAGGTCTGGGCTCGCACGTCGGTCGGCAGTTCGGTCTGGCGGATGCGCAGGTCGACGACGCCGACGCCGAGGCTGGCCGCGTCCGGACGGATCAGGTCGCGGACCTGGCGCATCATGCCGGCGCGCTCGCTGGTGAAGGCCTCCTCGTAGGAGCGCTGGCCGTAGACCTCGCGCAGACGCGAGTCGAGACGGGTGCGCAGGCGCTCGGCGGCGAGGGTGAGGTTGCCGCCCACGGACTCGCGGAAAGCCCGCGGATCGAGAATGCGGAAGGCCGCGAAGGCGTCGACGATGAAGCGCCGGTCGTTGCGGAACAGCACCTCCATGCCGTCGAGTTCCAGCGTCAGCAGGCGCCGCTCGTAATACTGCACGCTGTCGACCGCGTTGGTCGGCAGCTTGAAGTAGATGCCGGGCTCCTGGATGACCCGCTGGATCTCGCCGAAGCGCAGCTGGATCGCCTGCTCGCGCTGGTTGACGATGAAGATCGAGGAATAGGCGACGAAGGCCGCGACGGCCAGCGCGATGACCGCGCCCGGAAGGAATGCGCTGCGCATCAGTTGCCTCCCGTCCGGCGGGCGTCGATCTCGGGCAGCGGCAGATAGGGGACGACCCCGCTGCCCGCCGAGCTGTCGATGATCACCTTCTTCGACTTGCCGAGCACTTCTTCCATGGTTTCCAGATAGATCCGCTTGCGGGTGACGTCGGGCGCCAGACGATACTGGTCGTAGATCGCGTCGAAGCGCTGGGCCTCGCCGGTCGCCTCGGCGATGACGCGGTCGCGGTAGCCGAGCGCGGCCTCGCGCACCTGGCTGGCCTCGCCTCGGGCGTCGCCGAGCCGCTTGTTGGAATAGGCCTGGGCTTCCTGCTGGAATCGCTCGCGGTCCTGTTCGGCCCGCACCACCTCGTCGAAGGCGTCGCGCACGTCGGCCGGCGGCAGCGCCTGTTCCATGTTGACGGCGGTGACGAGGATGCCGGCGTCGTAGGAATCGAGCACGCCCTGAATGATGTTCATGACGTCGAGGCTGCCGGCCGTACGGCCGGCGGTCCGCACGGTCTCGGCCGGCGTGACGGCGACGTATTCGCGCATCGCGGCTTCGGACACCATGCGGACAACGGTCGGCTGGTCGGCGACCTGGAACAGGTATTTGATCGGGTCGGCGATCTTCCAGTTCACCGTGAACTTGACGTCCACGAGGTTCTGGTCGCTCGCCAGCATGATGTTGCCCTGGTTGCCCGAGCCGCGGCTGGCGCCGATCGTCTCCTGGTTCTCCTGCAGCACCTTCGGCTTCTCGACCGTCTCGAACGGCCAGAAGATGAAATGCATGCCCGGCGGGCTGAGGTCCTGCTTGACGCGGCCGAACTGGAGTTCGACGCCGACTTCGTCGGGCTGGACCACGTAGATCGACTGGTAGAGCCAGAAGGCCGCCGCGACGAGAATCACGACGGGGAGCAGCGCAAAACCGCCGCCGCCACCACCCGGGATCACCTGCCGGAGCTTTTCCTGGCTGCGCCGGAGCAGTTCTTCGAGATCCGGCGGCTGCTGGCCGCCCGATGGTCCGCCGCCGCCCCGCGGTGGCTGTCCCCAGGGTCCGTTCCCACCCCCGCGACCGCCGCCGCCACTCTGGTTGCTCCAAGGCATGTAATTCCGTTCCTCTCTTCCTCCCCTCGTGAGTGCGGGGGAGATCGTCGGGTCGTTCGGCAAGCCGGCGCCCGCCGGCCGGCAGGGCCAGCCACCTCCGCGG
>CALCDT010000039.1 GCA_937900425.1 uncultured Alphaproteobacteria bacterium
CCGGCCGACGCGGCCGGCGACCCCCGCCGGCGCCGCCCGCCGCCCACCCCGCCGGCGCCGCCTCGCCGAAAAATACTCGTAGGAGGCGATCAGGGCGGTTACGGCGGCGAAGGACATCTGGGCACCCGGCTCCAGCACCGCCTGCGGGTCGAGCGTCACGATCACGGCGGCGGCGATCGCCACCAGGCGAAGGTTCAGCGCCTGCCGGCCGAGGATGACGGCGAGGAGGACGAGGGCCGTCATGATCGCGGCGCGCTGGGTCGAGACGCTCATGCCCGAGACGACGAGATAGCCGAGCGCGCCGGCGAGGCCGAAGCCGGCGGCGATCGATTTGATAGGCCAGTCGAGCGCGAGGCGCGGAACGGCGGCGAGCAGCATGCGGACGAGGCCGTAGAGCACGCCGGTGACGAGACCCATGTGCAACCCCGAGATGGCGAGGACGTGGGAGAGCCCCGACACCCGCATCGCCTCCTCCGCCGCCTCGCCGATGCTGCCGCGCTCGCCGACGACGAGGGCGGCGGCGATGGCACCGGCGTCGCCCTCGACGGTCGAACGAATCCGGTCCGCGACGCGCTGGCGAAAGCCCTGCAGGGTGACGATCGCCCGCAGATCGAGCGGCATCGGCGGCGGTCCGGCCGTCGCCGCCCGCACGGCGCCGAGCGCGAAACCGGTGCCGCCGACGCCTTCGAACCAGGCGACGCGGGCGAAGTCGTAGCCACCCGGCACCAGCGGCCCCGACGGCGGCGCGACCCGTGCCGTCACCGTCACCGCCGCACCGGCGACGAGTGGCACCGCGCTCGCCCGCACCGAGACCGTGAGGCGGCGCGGCAGCGGGCCGGAAAGCCGCCCCTCCACCGCATAAGGCCGCAATACGAGCCGCGTCCGTCCGCCCCGCCGCGCCTCGGCCTCCTCGACGAAGGCGGTGACGACAAGGCTGCGCTCGCGGTCGATCCGCGGCGCTGCGGCGAGTGCCGTCATCGCCTTGCCGACGACGAGGCCGGCGATCACCGCCGCGAGCAGTCCGGCGAGAAACGACGGCCGGCGGTGGGCGAGCAGCACGAGCGACGGCAGCGGCAGGGCGAGAGCGAGGATCGTCGCCGCGCCCGGCTCGACCGGCAGCGAGAAGTAGAGGGCGGCGCCGACGCCGTAGGCGACGACGATCCAGAGGAAGCCGCGCCCGTCGGCGACGTCGGCGCGAAGGTCGGCGACCATCGCGGAAACGCCCGCGGCCAGCCGGCGCCGGGACGGTGGCCGGCGTGAAGCGATGTCCGCCACCCGGCGAAGCGCCGCGCGCATCCGCCCGCCCCCGGCGCCGGCTGTCCGATCTCCTGACGATGTGACGTCGCCCCACGACATTGCGCGAAATTCCGCCGGCAGCCTTTTGCCGTCCGCAATCGGGCGTGATAGAGGGACCGCGGCCCCGGAAACGGGACGCGACCGCCGCCTTTCGATCAGCCTGAAGTGGCCGGCACCCCGCTCCGACAGCTTTCACGAGTTTTGCCCATGTCCGACGCCGTCGTCACGCGATTTGCTCCCTCCCCGACCGGTTTTCTCCACATCGGCGGTGCCCGCACCGCGCTGTTCAACTGGCTCTACGCGCGGGCGAAGGGCGGTCGCATGCTGCTGCGCATCGAGGACACCGACCGGGAGCGGTCGACGGATGCCGCCGTCGCCGCGATCATCGACGGGCTGACCTGGCTCGGGCTCGACTGGGAGGGCGAGCCGATCTCGCAGTTCGAGCGCGCCGGGCGCCACCGCGAGGTCGCCGAGGCGCTGGTCGCCGCCGGCAAGGCCTACCGCTGCTACTGTACCCCGGCCGAACTCGAGACGATGCGCGAGACCGCCCGGGCCGAGGGCCGCCCGCCGCGCTACGACGGCACCTGGCGCGACCGCGATCCCTCCGAGGCGCCGGCGGGCGTCAAGCCGGCGATCCGGATCAAGGCACCTCAGGGTGGTGAGACGGTGATCGAGGACCAGGTCCAGGGCCGGGTCGTCTTCCCGAACAAGGATCTCGACGACTTCATCATCCTGCGCTCGGACGGCAATCCGACCTACATGCACGCGGTCGTCGTCGACGACCACGACATGGGCGTCACCCACGTCATCCGCGGCGACGACCATCTCACCAATTCGGCGCGCCAGAAGATCATCTACGACGCGATGGGCTGGGCCTTCCCGGTGATGGCCCACATCCCGCTGATCCACGGCTCCGACGGCGCCAAGCTGTCGAAGCGCCACGGCGCCCTCGGCGTCGAGGCATACCGGGCGATGGGCTATCTGCCGGCGGCGCTGCGCAACTATCTCGTCCGCCTCGGCTGGGCCCACGGCGACGCGGAGGTGCTGTCGACCGAGGAGATGGTCGAGGTGTTCGACCTCTCCGGCATCGGCCGCTCGCCCTCGCGCTTCGACTTCGCCAAGCTCGAGAACCTCAACGGCCACTACATGCGCCAGACGCCGGACGAGGAACTGCTCGTCCACCTCGAGCGCCTGCTGCCGGAGGTTCCGGAGGGCGCCGCCCTCGCCGCGAAGCTCGACGACGCGATGCGCGCCAAGCTGGTCGCGGCGATGCCGGGCCTCAAGGAGCGCGCCAAGACGCTTCTCGAACTGCTCGACAGCGCGCGCTATCTCTACGCCGACCGGCCGCTGCCGCTCGACGACAAGGCCGCCGCCCTGCTCGACGACACCGGGCGCCGCGTCGTCGCCAGCCTCGCCGACCGTTTCGCCGCCCTCGACGCCTGGACCGCCGAGAGCACGGAGGCGGTGGTGCGCGCCTATGCCGAGGCGGAGGGTCTCAAGCTCGGCAAGGTGGCACAGCCACTGCGCGCCGCCCTCACCGGCCGCACCACCTCGCCCGGCATCTTCGACGTGCTCGCCGTGCTCGGGCGCGAGGAATCCCTCGCCCGTCTTCGCGACGCGGCATGAGGGCCGATGCCCACCCCGCGGGCGGCCGCTCGCGGGGTGTCCGACCTTGGTCGAACCGGGCGCGCGAGGGCCGGTGAACCGGCGTCCTGCACGTCTGCAGCCGCCGGCTCGCGGGTGCAGCGAAAGACCCATGCCGCTTGCCGCACTGCACATTTTCCGATAGGCAGGTCGTCGAGGTCCCTGCGACCGCGCGTCCCTTCCCCGGCGCGCATCCGCCCGTATCCGCGGCGATACACCTGGCCGATGCGAGCTCCCTGAAAAAGCCCGTCAGGAGGTGTGACCCCATGAGCGAAACCAAAGCCTCCATCGCGTTCGGCGGCGAAAGCCACGACCTTCCGGTCAAAACCGGAACCATCGGCCCGAGCGTCGTGGACATCTCCAAGCTCTACGCCCAGACCGGTCACTTCACCTACGATCCGGGTTTCACCTCCACCGCCTCCTGCGAATCCCAGATCACCTACATCGACGGCGACGAGGGCGTGCTGCTCTATCGCGGCTATCCGATCGACCAGCTGGCCGAGAACGGCGACTTCCTCGAAACCTGCTACCTGCTGCTCTACGGCGAACTGCCGACCGCGGCCGAAAAGGCGGATTTCGACTACCGCGTCACTCGGCACACGATGCTCCACGAGCAGATGAACCGCTTCTTCTCCGGCTTCCGCCGCGACGCCCATCCGATGGCGGTCATGGTCGGCGTCGTCGGCGCGCTGTCGGCCTTCTACCACGACTCCACCGACATCTCCGATCCCTACCAGCGCATGGTCGCCTCCCTGCGCATGATCGCGAAGATGCCGACGATCGCGGCGATGGCCTACAAGTATTCGATCGGCCAACCCTTCGTCTATCCGGACAATTCTCTGGATTTCTCGGCGAATTTTCTGAAGATGTGTTTTTCGGTTCCGTGCGAGGATTACAAGCCGAATCCGATCTACGCCAAGGCGATGGACCGGATCTTCATCCTTCACGCCGACCACGAGCAGAACGCCTCGACCTCGACCGTGCGTCTCGCCGGCTCCTCTGGCGCCAACCCCTTCGCCTGCATCGCCGCCGGCATCGCCTGCCTCTGGGGCCCCGCCCATGGCGGCGCCAACGAGGCGGCGCTCAACATGCTGCAGGAGATCGGCACGCCGGACCGCATCCCCGAGTTTGTCGCCCGCGCCAAGGACAAGAACGATCCGTTCCGCCTGATGGGCTTCGGCCACCGGGTCTACAAGAACTACGACCCGCGCGCCCGGATCATGCAGCAGACCACTCACGAGGTTCTCGGTCAGCTCGGCATGTCCAACGATCCGCTGCTGCAGGTCGCGCTGGAACTCGAGAAGATCGCGCTCGAGGACGAGTATTTCATCGAGCGCAAGCTCTACCCGAACATCGACTTCTACTCCGGCATCACGCTGCGCGCCCTCGGCTTCCCGAAGTCGATGTTCACGGTGCTGTTCGCCGTCGCCCGTACCGTCGGCTGGATCGCCCAGTGGAAGGAAATGATCGAGGACCCGGGCCAGCGCATCGGCCGTCCGCGCCAGCTCTACATCGGCTCGCCGCAGCGCGAATACGTCAAGGTCGAGGACCGCGGCTGACGCGAAGCGGATTGTCGGCGCGCCGACCTGTCGACGGTACACCGCAGTTCAACGCCGCGACCGCCCCCGGCCGCGGCGTCCCTCGTCACGTCCGCGCCGATGAACAGCCTCACCCGGCCTTATCCTGAGGAAGCCGCACAGCGGCAATCTCGAAGGACGAGGCCGCCCCCGCCCTTCGAGACGGCCCGTTCCGGGCCTCCTCAGGGTGAGGGCGGAGAGAGGTCGGTGCACACGAGGCGAGGTCCTGACGGCCGGGTCGCCGCCCTCCGGCAGCGCCCGCACGGTCACGAGAGATCAGTGCAGGACGAAATCCGCGTCCACCAGCCGCCATTCCCGCGGTCCGATCAGCCGTTCATGGCCGACCTCGACCGAATGCAGCGGACCGTCCAGCCGGTCCTTCCAGAAATCGAGGAAGCGCCTCAGTTCCGGAAACTCCGGAGCGAGGTCGTATTGCTGCCAGACGTAGCTCTGCAGGATCGCCGGATGGTCCGGCAGCCGGTAGAGGATCTTCGCGGTGGTGAGGCCATAGCCTTCGAGCTGACGACGGAATTCGCTGGAAATCATGCCCTGCTCCCTTGCCGTTGGCGCGGATCGACGGCGTGCGATGCCGAGGCGGGCAAGGGACGAGTGCGAAGGCTTCCATCCCCGATCCGCCGGTGTCGACCGCCTCCATTAGAGCCGGCCGTCATCGAAGAGTCACAGGAAAATTTTAACAGATCACGAATAAGTTCTTTTGATATCAGTTAGTTAGCAGCATGTTAGCGTGAGTGCTGCCAAGCCGTTCACGCCGCGCGCCTCAGCCAGCCGCGCGGATCCTCCACAGCGCCGCCGCGTCCCGACAGCGCCGCGACGAGGTCGGCGACCGCCTCCAGCGAATGGACCGAGCGGAATTCGTCGACGTGGGGCAGCATCGCCCGGATGCCGCCGGCGCGCGCCTCGAAGCCGGAGAAGCGCAGCAGCGGGTTGAGCCAGATCAGCCGCCGGCAGGAGCGGTGCAACCGGTCCATCTCGCGGCCGAGATCGTCGCCGCCCTCGCGCTCCAGCCCGTCGGTGACGAGCAACACGATGGCGCCCTGCCCCAGCACCCGCCGCGACCACAGCCGGTTGAAGCTCGCGATCGTGCCGGCGATCCGCGTGCCGCCGGACCAGTCGGCGACCGACTGCGAGCAGGCGGCGAGTGCCTCGTCGGGGTCTTTGAGCCGGAGCTGGCGGGTGACGTTGGTGAGCCGGGTGCCGAAGAGGAAGCTGGTGACGCGGCGGCGCTCCGACAACGCGTGCAGGAAATGCAGCACGAGGCGGGAATACTGGCTCATCGACCCGGAGATGTCGATCAGCGCCACGATCGGCGGATGGACCGTCTTCGGCGCGGCGAACTTGAGCGCGATGAGGTCGCCGCCGCTGCGCAGCGAAGCGCGCATCGTCCGGCGGGCGTCGACGATCCGGCCGCGCGGCGACGGTGCGAAGCGGCGGGTGCGGACCCGGTCGACCGGCAGGACGAGACGGCGGATCTCCTCCTTGGCGCGGGCGATCTCCTCCGCGCTCATCTGGGCGAAGTCCTTGGTCTGCAGCTTCTCCGAGGCCGACATGGTGAGCCGGGCGTCGACCTCGATCTCGGTGCGCTCGACCTGGCGGCCGCGGTCCTTGTCGCGGAACAACGCGTCGGCGATCCGCGCCGCGCCGGCCTTGGGCTTGTCCGGCGGCGCGGCGGGAGGGGCCATCGGCGACAGCATCGCCAGCATCTTCTCGACGAGGCCGCGTGTCCGCCACCAAGTCTCGAAGGCCTCGTGAAACAGCGCCCGGTGCTCGCGCTCCTTCACGAAGACCGCGTGCATCGTCCAGTAGAGATCGTCGCGCCGCGAGACGCCGGCGATGAGCACCGCCTCGACCGCCTCGATCACCGAGGCCGGACCGACCGGCAGGCCGGCCTTGCGCAGAAGGCGGGCGAAATTGACGATGTTGTCGACGAGCTTGCCGTCCGGCGGCGCTTCGCGCGGCGGAGAAGCCATCGGGCTCAGCCCGCCGCGGCGGTGCGGCGGATCTCCTCGACGAGACGTCCCGCCTCCGAGCCGCGCACCCGGGCGATGTCGTCCTGATACTTGAGCAGCGCGCCGAGCGTGTCGGACACCACCGCCGGGTCGAGCGCCAGCTGGTCGAGTTCGGCGAGCGCCGTCGCCCAGTCCAGCGTCTCGGCGACGCCCGGCGCCTTGAACAGCTCCATCCGGCGCAGGCGCTGGACGAATTCCACGACCTCCAGGCTCAGTTGCTCCGACGCCCCCGGCACCTTGCCGCGGACAATGGCGAGTTCGCGCTCGGCGTCGGGATAGTCGACCCAGTGGTAGAGGCAGCGCCGCTTCAGCGCGTCGTGGATCTCGCGGGTGCGGTTGGTGGTGACGATGACGACGGGCGGCTCGGCGGCCTTGACCGTCCCGAATTCGGGAATCGTCACCTGGAAGTCGGACAGCACCTCGAGCAGATAGGCCTCGAAGGCCTCGTCGGCACGGTCGAGTTCGTCGATCAGCAGCACCGGCGCCCGGCCGTCCATGGTCGGCTCCAGCGCCTGGAGGATCGGCCGCTTGATCAGGAACCGCTCGGCGAAGACGTCCTCCGCCATCGAGGTCTTGTCGCGCGAGCCGGCGGCCTCCGACAAGCGGATCTCGATCATCTGGGCGGCGTAGTTCCACTCGTAGACCGCGCTGGCGACGTCGAGGCCCTCGTAGCACTGCAGGCGGATCAACGGCCGGCCGAGTTCCTTCGCCAGCACCTTGGCGATCTCGGTCTTGCCGACCCCGGCCTCGCCTTCGAGGAACAGCGGTCGCCGCATCCTGAGCGCGAGGAACAGCACCGTCGCCAGCGAGCGGTCGGCGACGTAGCCGGAGCGGTTCAGCATCGCCAGCGTGTCGTCGATGGAGGCGGGCAGCATCAGGGCGTCGGTCATCTCGGCACTCGGTCGGAACGAAAACGGAGGGCGATCATAGGGGCGCTCGCCCCGGGCGACCAGAGCGACCTTCGGCCCGGCGGCCGGACCGGGCGCCGCCGGCAGGATGCCGCTCAGTCCGCCGGCACGATCCGCCCGTCCCGCCAGCCATAGAGCCGGTAGCCGGGACGGGAGGCGTCGCCTTTCCCGTCGAAGGTCAGCCGGCCGATGGCGGTGTCGAAGATTCGGCCGGCGACGGCCGCAGCGACGTCCGCGCCCTCGAGACTGCCCGCCGCCCTCGCCGAGGCGGCGTAGACCTCGACGGCGGCGGCGGCGCGCAGGCGATAGGGATCGTCGGTCTCGTCGGCGCCGATCAGGTCCTCCGGAGCGGAGAACAGCGTGCGGGCCGCGATCGCCGAGCCGACCGCTGGATAGTCGTCGAGCATCAGCGCGTCGCCGCCGACCACCGCCGGCGCCGCGCCGATGGCGGCGAGATCGGCGCCGAGCTGGGCGGCGTCGCCGTGATAGCCGCCGAAGACGATCACGTCGGTGGCGTCGGCGGCGATGCGCGCGGCGAGGCCGGCGTAGTTGCGCGCGCCGGTCTCGAAGGTATCGATCATCGACGGCTGGCCGCCCGCGGCGCGGAAAGCCGCGAGGGCGGCGTCGCCGAGTTCCTTGCCGTAGGTGGAATCGTCGGAGAGGAAGGCGACGTTGCGGCCGCGGAATCGCTCGGCCACCGCCGCGCCGAGGAAAGGACCCTGCGCGTCGGCCCGCGGCGCGAGGCGGAAGATCGTCGGCCCGGCGCGCTCGTCGGTCAGCTTGGGCGAGAGCGAGGCCGGCGAGATCATGACGATGCCGTGCTCGGCGTAGACGCGCGCCGCCGCGATCGAGGCCGCGGTGCAGACGTGGCCGACGACGAGGCGCACGCCGCGGCCGACGATCTGGTTGGCCGCCGCCTCGGCACGCCCGGCGTCGCAGCCGTCGTCGAAGGTCTCGACCACCAGCGCCTCGCCCGCGATGCGTCCGGCCCGCTCCGCCGCGTCGCGGGCACCGGCCGCCATGGCGGCGCCGAGGGGCGCGAACTGCCCGGTCATCGGCCCGGCCACGGCGATGCGGATTTCGGCGCGGGCGGCTCCGCCCACCATCGTGACGGCGGCGAGGGTTGCGGCGGCGAGTACGCCGGCGCGGCGGATGCTGGACATGGACCCTCGGCGGCGGATCGAACTCATCGCGGCACCCTACCCTCGTCCGGCCCCATGAAAAAGGGTCCGCCCCCGCGGGAGCGGACCCTCCTGTCGTCATGCCTCGAAAGCGAGGATCACTCCATCTCGATGTAGGTGATCTTGCCGTCGGCGTCCGGCTTCCAGACGTACATGGTGTAGTCCGGACGGGTGATGTCGCCCTTCTCGTCGTAGGAGAGCGCGCCGATCACGGTGTCGTAGGTCGCGCCCTTCTTGACTTCGGTGGCGACCGTCTGGGCGTCGACCGAGCCGGCCGCCTTGGCGGCTTCGGCGATGACCTGCATCGCGGAGTAGGCGTAGAGGGTGTAGGCCTCGGGCTCGAAGCCGGCGTCACGGAACTTCTTGACGACGTCCTGCGCGGCCGGATTCTTGCGCGGATCCGGGGCGAAGGTCATGAGCGTGCCTTCGACGGCCGGACCGCCGATGGCGGCGAACTCGTCGGAGGTGATGCCGTCACCGGACATCAGCACGGCCTTGAGGCCCTGGTCGGCCGCCTGGCGGACGATGAGGCCGGCTTCGGTGTGCAGGCCGCCGTAGTAGATGACGCCGACGTTGGCGGCCTTCATCTTGGAGATCAGCGCCGAGAAGTCCTTGTCGCCGATGTTGATGCCTTCGTACATCACCTCGGTGATGCCGGCGCCGTTCATCGCCTTCTTGGTCTCGTCGGCGAGGCCCTGGCCGTAGGGCGTCTTGTCGTGGACGACGGCGACCGGCGTGTCCTTGAAGTTCGCGGCGATGTAGGCGCCGGCGACTTCGCCCTGCTGGTCGTCACGGCCGCAGGTGCGGAAGGTGTTCCACAGGCCGCGCTCGGTGAAGTTCGGGTTGGTCGAGGCCGGGGTGATCTGCATGATACCGTTCTCGGCGTAGACTTCCGAGGCCGGGATCGAGACGCCCGAGTTGAAGTGGCCGACGACGAAGGTGACGCCGTCACCGACGAACTTGTTGGCGACCGACACGCCCTGCTTGGGGTCGGAGACGTCGTCGCCGAGCACGACCTTGATCTGCTCGCCGTTGATGCCGCCGGCGGCGTTGATGTCGGCGGCCGCCTGTTCGGCGCCCTTCTGCAGCTGCGCGCCGAAGGCGGCGTTCGGGCCGGTCAGCGGGCCGGCGACGCCGACGACGATGTCGGCCTGGGCGGCGGCGCTGAACGCCAGACCGGCGGCCAGCACGACGCCGGACAACAGATATTTCTTCATGAACACGTCTCCCGTTTCACAAAGGAGAACCCTCGCGGGCTTCTCCGCAGCGGAAGGTTCCGGACGTCCGGCCCCTTCCGAACCCCTCGAAGCCCCGACGATGCGCCGAGGCCGGCTTGTTATCCTTATCCATCGGATTGCCGACGGTTTTTTCGCCTCGTCCGGGCCTCGGCCCGGCCGAGGCATCATAGCCACGGCCGGCGACGGAAAGCCATCGCCTTCGCGTCGCCGATCACGCCGGCGACCGGTCCTTCCAGGACAGCGGACCGGCGCGCTCGTAGAGCCAGTGATACTGGTTCACCATCTGCGAGGTCCGCGTGTAGCGGAAGCCGATCGACGCGATGGCCGCGACGACGATGGTGTCGATGACGTAATAGTGCAGCGACAGCAGCGTCCCCTCGAACATCGAGAAGTGGATGAAGCGCACGGCGAAACCGAGCACCAGGCAGTAGAACACCAGCGAGGCGTAGCTGCGCCAGGTCTGGGCGCAGGCCTTGCCGGTCATCCAGGCCGCCCAGCCGCCCATGACGACGGTCACGAGCAGGAACAGCCAGGCCGAGCTTTCCTCGTAGAGAATACCCTGCATGTCATCCTCCTCAGTGGCGGCCGCCTTCGAGATAGGCCGCCCGGACCTCGGGATTGGCCAGAAGGTCCCTGCCGGTGCCCGTCATGGTGACGACGCCGTTGACCATGACGTAGCCGCGGTGGGCGAGCTTCAGCGCGTGGAAGGCGTTCTGCTCGACGAGGAACACGGTGAGGCCTTCGGTACGGTTGAGCTCGCGGATCGCGTCGAAGATCTGCTTGACGATCAGCGGCGCGAGGCCGAGCGAGGGCTCGTCGAGCATCAGCAGCCGCGGCCGCGCCATCAGCGCGCGGGCGATCGCCAGCATCTGCTGCTCGCCGCCCGACAGCGTGCCGCCGCGCTGGGCCGCCCGCTCCTTGAGCCGCGGGAACAGCGCGAACATCCGCGCGACGTCCTCGTCGAAGTACTTGAGCTTGTCGAGCGCCGCGCCCATCTGCAGGTTCTCGAGCACGGTCATGCGCGGGAAGATGCGCCGGCCCTCCGGCGACTGCGCGATGCGCAGCCGGGCGATCTCGTGGGTCGGCATCCGCGTGATGTCGCGGCCGTCGAAGGTCACGGTGCCGGTGCGCGCCTGCGGGCTGCCGCAGATCGTCATCATCAGCGTCGACTTGCCGGCGCCGTTGGCTCCGATCAGCGTCACGATCTCGCCGGGGTAGACGTCGACGTCGACGCCCTTCAGCGCGATGATGTTGCCGTAGTAGGTCTTGACGCCGCGCACCCTGAGCAGCGGTTCGCCGAGGTGGCCGACGGGCGTGTCCTGGGTTTCGATCACCGTCGTCACTGCTGCGCCTCCTCGATCACCTCGTCGAGAGCTTCCTCGACCTTCTCGACCTCCTCGTCGTCGACGCCGAGATAGGCGGCGATGACGCGCGGATCGGCCTGGACCTCGGCGGGCGTGCCGTCGGCGATCTTGGTACCGTATTCGAGCACGACGACGTGGTCGGAGATCTCCATCACCACCGACATGTCGTGCTCGATCAGCAGCAGCGAGGTGCCGTCGTCGCGGCGGATGCCGAGCAGCAGCTCGTTGAGCTCGTGCGACTCGCGCGGGTTGAGGCCGGCGGCCGGCTCGTCGAGGCAGAGGATCTGCGGCTGCGTGCACATCGCCCGGGCGATCTCCAGGCGGCGCTGGGCGCCGTAGGGCAGATCGCCGGCGGGATCGTCGGCGCGCTCGTAGAGCTTGATCTTGTCGAGCCAGTATCGCGCGAGCTCGATCGACTGCTTCTCGGCGCCGCGGTAGCTCGGCACCCCGAACAGGCCGAGCACGGTCATGCCCGAGGCCTTCATCAGCGCGTTGTGCTGGGCGACGAGCAGGTTTTCCAGAACGGTCATGCCCGAGAACAGGCGGATGTTCTGGAAAGTGCGCGCCACCTTGGCGTCGGCGGTGATCCGGAAGTCCGGGATCCGCTCGAGCAGATAGGTCGCCCCGTCGTCGTGGACGAGGCGCAGCATGCCCTGGGTCGGCTTGTAGAAGCCGGTGATGCAGTTGAAGACCGTGGTCTTGCCCGCACCGTTGGG
>CALCDT010000040.1 GCA_937900425.1 uncultured Alphaproteobacteria bacterium
TTTTTCCCGTCCCCGCCTGGTACCGCTCCGGGTCGGCGGCGCCGGACCGGCGGCTCGAGGCGGAACGGGTCGTTTGAGGGCTTCGGGGCATCGGCATCACCTTTCCTGTCGTTGCGACGGGCCGCGACCGGCGCGGCGAGAGGGCTTCACGGATATAGGAAAAAATTCCTGTCGCCAACCGGTCAAATTTCAGGGGGGCGGCAGAGTTCGACCGACGATGCGCCGACGCGCAGTGAAGTCGTCGAGCCGACCCTTGAAGGGTCGACGGTTTTCCGCTGGACCTTCCTCGCCGTCGTGTCCCGCCAAACGGGCCTGGCGGAGGTCGCAACGACGATAAGGGAATATATTCACAGTATCGCGCGCCGAACCAGACTACTCCCCGGAGCGAACCGGAGGAGAACGGACATGACGTGGCAGACGGCGCTCGTCAGGGGAATCGTCAGGAGCGGGGCGGGGACCGCGACGGCGGGGTTCGCCATCGGGCGGGCGGGCGCGGGCTACGACCGCGCCCTGATGCTGCCGCGGCTGCTGCCGCTCGGCCTGTCGGACCTGCCGACGGAGGAGGAGGCGAGGGCGGCGGCGATCTGCGCGCGGCTGGAGCGGGCGCTGCGCCGCGAACGGGCCAAGGCCGCCGGCCTCGGCCGGGGCTACGACCTCGACCGGCACCTCGCCCTCGTCCGTGCCCTCAAGGCCGAGCGTCGCCACCTGTCGGGGTTGCGCCGGGGAGACGGGCCGGAGGCCGAAATCGACGCCGCGTCGGACCCGGCGGGCCGAGCGGAAGGACGCGGGCGTAGCGACATCCGGCGGACGGGCACCCGGAGGACGGGGTGAAGGGCCGTGACGAGGGCCTCCGGCGCCGGCCGCGGGCGGCGACGGGCGTTCGCGCCCGGCAGGCGTCGCGGCCTTCAGTTACCGATGCGGCGGATCTGCGGCTGGCCGGGCGTTTCGCGACGCTCTTCGGTCCGGCGATCGGCGGGAGCGCGCACCGGCGTTCCGGCCTCGGCGACGGGGCGATGGAGATGCCCGGACCGCTCGGGCGAGGAGGTCACCTTGAGGCCGGCGGCGTGCCAGTGGGCCAGCAACTGGGCGGCGGCGCGGGCCGTGACCTGCTCGAACAGGTCGAGCAGGGCGCGGACCTCGAAGTAGCTGCGGTGATGTCGGGCGCCGGAGAAGAGGATGATGCGGGTCGCGGCCGCCTCGTCGAAGCCGGCGGCCTTGAGGGCGATCGTCAGCGGCTCGCCGCCCTTGTCCGTGAGCAGATCGAGAACGAAGCCGCCGTCGAGCTGCATGACGTCGCCGAGCAGCATGGCGAGGCCGCCGTCGTCGCGGGTGGCGGCGGCGCGGCCGATGTCGCGGGCGGTGTCGCGGTCGATCACCTTGTGGCGCGGCGCCGAGCGGCGGTTGGCGAAGTCGCGCAGGGCCAGCACCTCGAGGGCGCGGTGAACCCGGCGGCGGCCCTTGTCGTCGAGGTCGAGGAAGAGGTCGATGAGGTCGACGTCCTCGATGTCGATGCGCGCGCCGAGGGCGGCGGCGAGGTCGGGATGGCCCTTGGCGGCGGCGACGAGGCGGCGGATGGATTCGGCCGGCAGACGGACGCTCTCGTTGCGGGCGAGGAGGACGAGGCCGGCGGCGTCGAGCCGCATGGCGAGGGCGTCGACGACGCAGGCCGGCAGCCGGTGGCGGCCGGCGAGGGCGGCGAGATGGGCGGGCGAGCCGGTGGCGACGAGGGCGAGGAGATCGACCTCCGAGAAGTCCGCCCGCGATCCGAGCAGGATCGCCGCGACCTCGGCCTCGGCGAACAGCAGCGCGCGCAGCACCGCGGCCGGCGCGTTCGGGTGTCTGGCGAGGACGCGGGCGGCATGGGCCTTGTGCGAGAGCGGCGCGGTCGGGAGCAGCTGGAGGGCGAGCTCCTCGTAGATGCGGATCTCGTCGCGGCCGTGCGACGGCTTGGACACGAAAAGTTCGGTGGCGGCCTGGAGCAAAAGATGGCCGCGGGCGTTTTCCAGCCGGGAGCCCGGATCGGTCGGATCGAAGAGGAAATCGTTGTCCGTCATGGCTGGAAGGTTCCGCTGATGGCGACGCGAGAGTTCGGCGACGGGAGCGTTTCGATCAATTTGCGCCGAATGCGTAAACGCCCCGTTAACCAACGGATGCTGTCATCGATCTGCTGAACGGGAAAATTCCGGCCGCGCTCCGTGCGGCGGGACCAGAAGATGGAGAGACACGATGGGTCTCGTGATCGAGTTCGGCACGACCAGTCGCCGCGTGATGCGGCGCCGTCCGCCGCTGGCGACAGGGGAGGTCATGTTCTTCCCCGGCGTGCGCATCGAGCGACACGCCGAGCGCGATCGCACCGACGCCTCGGTGCGCCGAGCCGAGAACTGGCTGAAGCCGCGCTGGGGCGACCTCGACGAGCGTTGAGGAGACCGCCGGCCGGAAAGCGCCGGTTCCACCGGCCGCCGCCGTCTTGTCGATGCCGCGCTACAATGCCCGCGCGGGCGATTCGCTGGAGGCGGGGTCGGGGATGCGGCGTCGGGGCGACGAACAGACGCGAACGGGAGGGCGGTCCTCGCCGGCTGGCGTCACCGCGGTCTTTTTTCCCGGCATCCTCGTCGCCATCGCCCTCGCATTGCCCGGCTGCGCGCGGCCCGAGGGCGATTTCGGGCGTGCCGCCCCGTCCTACGTTCATGACGAAGCCATGCCGATGGCCGGCCGGGCGCTGGCGAGAGCGCGCAAGGAACCGGTCTCGTCCTTCAACCGCACCGATCTGGAGCGTCAGCTCGAGGATCAGGCCTGGGCGCTGATCCGCCCTCCCCACGCCGGCCAGTGGTGGATGGCGATCCTGGTCGAGGCCGACCGTACCCGCATCGTGGTGCCGGAAGCGAGCCAGTTCGATCCGAAATCCTATTACGCTCACCTGCGCAGCGAGAGCTATCGCTCGTCCGAGGCGCGGTGGAGCCGGTTGATCGCCCACGCCACCGCCGACGCCGCGCTGGTGCCGCCCTATTGCGAAACCTGGCTGCGGGTCGAGCGCACCGACGGCGAACGCCTCGCCGCCATCGGCCGGCAGCTTTCCGGCGACGAGATCGAGGCGCGCTCGGCCGGCGCCCGGGTCTGGGAGAACCGGCGGATCAACGCCATGGTGTCGCGCGCGCTGGCCTACCGTCTCTCGGCCTATCGCAACGCCGTCGACCGGCTCGAGATCGAAACCCCCTCCGACCAGCTCTATGCCGCCAACCGGGCGATCGACCTGCTGCGCGCGCAGATCGGCTGCACCGGCGCGGGGAGCGCGGGCGGCTCCATCGAGGCTCCGGTGCGCAAGGGCCGGCGGCTCGACGGCTTCGACCTTCCCGTCCCGCAGAAGTGAGCGCAGCAGGCCGCAGGCGGCGCCGCATCCGATGTGGGCGGGACGGTTCAGGCCGGCCCGCAGGCGAGAGCGGCGAGGGCGGCCTCGAGTGGGGCGCGAGCGGCATCGTCCTCGGCGAAGACACCGATCAGAACGAAGCCGGCCGGTCGTTCGACCGCGATCGCCACCCGGTCGGCGGCGGCGACGGCCTCGAGGTTGCGACGCTCCTCGATCATCGCCGGCGAGCCGAGCAGCAGCGACAGCGCCGACCCGGCGACCGAGCCCGAGCCGAAGCTGCCGGCCTCGCGGTTGCGGTCGTCGACGATCGTCACGAACCACGCCGTCGCCGGCATCGGTCCGGCGAGGGAGAGCGGACGGGTGGTGACGTCGTAACGGCAGAGCGCGTGGACGAAGGCCGGGTCGAGATCCGGGAGCGGCGGCTTCACCCTCGGCATGAGCGTGATCCGGTCGGCGCCGGTGGCGGCGAGGACACGCTGATAGGCGCCGTGGGTGACGCGGGCCGGAATGGCCAGGACGCCGAGGATGTGGATGATGCCCGCGAGGACGAGGGCGATGACGAGGGCCCGGCGCGCCGACATCACGGACACTCCAGGCGGGTGATCGACGGCAGCCGCAATTCGGCCGCCGCTGCCGCGAGGCCGGCATCGTAGAGCCGGAGCGTGAGGACGAGGCCGGAAAGTCCGGAGGTCGGCAGGTAGTTGCCGGGGCGCGCGGTGGGGCCGGCGGTGATGACGAAGCCGTCGGCGCTGCGCAGGGTGTCGCGGCTGGAGAAGGAGGCGCGCAGGCCCTCGGCGACGAGCGCCCCGTCCGCGCCTGTGGCCGCGAGGGTCCACAGGTCGGCGTCGGCGAGCTGGCCGGCGACGCGGTAGTGACAGGACGGGTCGAGGCCGGCGCCGGCGTCGTCGACGGTGGCGACGAAGGCGGCCCCGACCGCGGTCGACATCGGCACCCGGCCGCTGCGGGCGAGACGGGCGCGCAGATAGGGATCGCCGTCCGCTGCGGCGAAGGAGGCGGCGCCGCGCCAGGGGCCGATCCGGACTTCGCCGGAAAAGGGCGGGTGGGCGAGCGCGAGCCAGATCGATCCGAGGCCGAGGCCGGCGGCGATCGCGGCGACGAGGACCGTGGTGGCGAGGAACCTCACGGTCGGGTCCTGCGCGCTTCGCGCCGTCGGACCGCGCCCGGCTCGGGGGTGGAGGCGATCTCTCCGTGGCGCGGCGATGGCGGCGGGACGGACGGGCGGACGGCGGCCATACGGGAGCCGCCGGTCACGGCAGGGCGGTGGTTGTCACGGCGGGCGGAGCGTCGGCGAGCGCCGGGGCGGCGACGAAGGGGCCGCCGACCGCCGCCGCCGATGCGCCCGCCGCGGCGAGAAGGCTCTCGCGGCGGCTCGTCATCAGCGCGCCGATGTCGGCGAGGACGACGAGGCTGTTTTCCGAGAGACCGCGCGTCCTGAGGGCGACCGGCTCGGCCGCCGCCGGATCGGGCGTCGCCGCCGCGACCGCCGGCTCGGCCGGGCCGAGGCCGGGGATCGCCTTCACGGGGATGCCGGCGTGGATCGGCGCCATGATGTCGTGCCAGGTCTGAGCCGGCAGCGAGCCGCCGGTCATGTCCTTGGTCGAGGTGAAGTCGTCGTTGCCGTACCAGACCGCGGCGACGTAGTTGCCGGTGTAGCCGACGAACCAGGCGTCGCGATAGGCCTGGGTGGTGCCGGTCTTGCCCGCGGAGGGCACACCCTCGAGGATCGCGCGCCGGCCGGTGCCGGCCGTCACCACGCTGGCGAGGCTGTCGTTCATCTGGGCGGCGACCTCTTCCGGCAGCACGCGCCGGGGAGGGCGCGAATCGCGGTCGTGGCGCCAGATCAGGGTGCCGTCGGTGGTGGTGATCTCGTCGATGGCGAAGGGCTTCGCCTCGAGACCGCCGCTGGCGAAGGCGGCGTAGGCGGCCGTCATGTCGATGACGCTGACCTCGGCGACGCCGAGCGGCAGGGCGCGGGTGATCTTGAGTTCGGAGGTGAGGCCGAGGTCGTGGGCGACGGTGACGATCTTGTCGCGGCCGATCGCCTGGGCGAGGCGGACCGGCACGGTGTTGATCGACTTGGCCAGCGCAGTCTTCAGCGTGACCTTGCCGGCGTAGCTGCGGCCGTAGTTGCGCGGGCTCCAGTTGCCGATGGTGATCGGCGCGTCGGCGACGACGCTCGCCGGCGAATAGCCGTGGAGGAAGGCGGCGGCGTAGACGAAGGGCTTGAAGGAGGAGCCCGGCTGGCGCAGGGCGTCGGTGGCGCGGTTGAACTGGCTGAGGCCGTAGTCGCGGCCGCCGACCATGGCGCGGACGGCGCCGGTCGGCTCCTGGACCACGGTGGCGGCTTCCTTGACGCGGAACTCGGCGCCGCGCTGGCGCAGGTTGTCCTCGATGGCGGCCTCGGCCGCGCGCTGGACCGCGGGGTCGAGGGTGGTGCGCACGGTGAGGACGTGGCTTTCCTTCGGCCCGATCCGCTTGACCTCCTCGAAGGCCCAGTCGAGGAACCAGTCGGGGGCGGCGACCGCGTCGGAGGCGACGATGGCGGCGGGGTGGCGCCGCGCCTTCAGCACCTGCCCCTCGGTCATGAAGCCGGCGTCGACGAGATTGGTGAGGACCTGGTTGGCTCTGGCACGGGCGGCGGGCAGGTCGATGTGCGGGGCGTATTTGGTCGGCGCCTTGTAAAGGCCGGCGAGCATGACCGATTCGGCGAGCGTCAGGTCGCGCACCGACTTGTCGAAGTAGAACTTCGCCGCCGCCGCGGCGCCGTAGCTGCCGCCGCCCATGTAGGCGCGGTCGAGGTAGAGCTTGAGGATCTCGCGCTTCGTCAGGTTGGCCTCGAGCCACAGCGCCAGATAGGCCTCCTTGATCTTGCGCTGGAGGGTGCGCTCGTTGGTCAGGAACAGGTTCTTGGCGAGCTGCTGGGTGATCGACGAGCCGCCCTGGACCACGCCGCCGTTACGCATGTTCTCGGTCAGCGCCCGCATCGTGCCGACGACGTCGATGCCGAAATGGTCGAAGAAGCGGCGGTCCTCGGTGGCGAGCGTCGCCTTGATCAGCGTGTCGGGGAACTCCTCGAAGGGGACGCTGTCGTCGAGGAACAGGCCGCGGCGGCCGATCATCTCGCCGTCGCGGTCGAGGAAAGTGACGGCGTATTCGCTCTTCGCCCGCCAGTCGCCCTCGGTCGCGCGCATCGCCGGCTGGGCGAAGGCGAGCAGGACGACGGTGCCGGCGACGCCGAGGGTGGCGCCTTCGGAGGCGAATTCGGAGAGCGCGCGCCAGCCGCCGCGCGGGCGAAGCCGCGAGACGGCCTCGGAATAGCTGCGGGCGAGGGTGGCGACGGCGCGGCCCATGCGCCAGGCGATCGTGTCGATCGCCGCGTCGACGGCGAGCAGGCGACGCGCGAGCCCGGACATTTTTTTCGGGTGTTCGGGACCGGTCACGGAGTATCGTCCGCTCGTTGATGGTCGCCGCGAACGGGCGGCCTCGCCTGCGCAATGACTAGATTTCGACTCTAATCTTAATCCCGCGCGGGCGCAAAGCGTTGGAGACGACATGGTTAACGGTGGGACCGGCCCGGGGAGGAAGGCGCGGGACGAGGCGCCCTTCTGGCGGGTCAAGAGCCTCGAGGAGATGACCGGCGCGGAATGGGAGAGCCTGTGCGACGGCTGCGCCCGCTGCTGCCTCAACAAGCTCGAGGACGAGGACACCGGCGAGATCGCCTGGACCGACATCGCCTGCGTGCTGCTCGACGGCGACAGCTGCCGCTGCAAGGACTATCGCCACCGGGCGAGGGCGGTGCCGGACTGCATCCCGCTCGATCCCGACACCGTGCGCACGCTCTCATGGCTGCCGCCGACCTGCGGCTACCGCCTCGTCGCCGAGGGCCGCGATCTCTACTGGTGGCATCCGCTGGTCTCGGGCGACCCGGACACCGTCCACGCCGCCGGCATTTCGGTGCGCGGCCGCACGGTGCCGGAGGAGGAGTGGGACATCGAGGACTGGGAGGAGCGGATCGTCGCGTGGCCGGAGGAGGTGCCGGAGGAGGCGTGATCGCGGGGACGAGAAGAATAGGAAAATAATCCTTGACACCGTGACGCTGCCCGGGTAGGGTTTCGTCATGATCCGAAAGTTGCGGATGACGGGCCACCCGGAAGGGTTGAGCCCGTTTTTTCGTTTCGGGCCCTCGGGACGAGGAGCGGCTGCGATGGCGGCGGCGCGGGGAACGGCGGGCGGGAACAGGCCCGCGGGCGGAGACCAAAGGACGGCGACGGCGCCGCGCAAGCCGCAGCCGCGGACCTCCGCCGCGATGATGAAGCGGCTCCGGGCGACGCTCGGCCGGCAGATCGAACGGGTCGAGGCGCATTTCGCCGAGGACATCGTCGTCGATGAAAAAGGCGCGCGCACGCTGGCGACGCTGACCCGCACGCTGGAAGCCCTGATCGACCTCGAAGACGCCGCGCGGAGGGCTCGTGACGACAGCAAGGCCGCAGGCCGCCGCGACGACGAGCGTTGCGACGACGCCTTCCTCGACGATCTTGCGCGACGCCTTTGCGCGATGGCCGGATCCGGCGGCGCTGCGGTCGATCCTGGCGCGGATCGAGGCTGAGGATCGCGCGGCGCGGCGCCCTTCGGTGCTGAGACCTCTGCTCTGGTGCTGGCCGCTCTGGGCCCGGGCCGCCCAGCCCCCGCCGGCGGGCGACTGGACGGTGTGGCTGGTGCTCGGCGGACGCGGCGCCGGCAAGACACGGACCGGCGCGGAATGGGTCCGCGGCCTCGTTTCCGGCGCCGGCGGCGCGCCGGCCGGACGGATCGCCCTCGTCGGCGAGACTTTCTCGGACGTGCGCGAGGTGATGATCGAGGGCATCTCCGGCCTGCTTTCGTTGCATCCGCCGCGGGATCGGCCGCAGTGGAGCCCGAGCCGGCGCGTGCTGGAATGGCCGAACGGCGCGGTGGCGCAGGCGTTTTCGTCGGAGGACCCCGAGGCGCTGCGCGGGCCGCAGTTCGACGCGGCCTGGGCCGACGAACTCGGCAAGTGGCGCCACGCGGATGCGACCTTCGACATGCTGCAGTTTGGCCTGCGCCTCGGGACGCGGCCGCGACAGGTGGTGACGACGACGCCGCGGGCGACGCCGCTGATGCGCCGGCTGATCGCGGCCCCGGGCACGGCGACGACGAGGGCGCGGACGGCGGACAACGCCGGATTTCTGGCACCTGGCTTCCTGACGGCGATCACCGGGCGCTATCGCGGCACCCGGCTCGGCCGCCAGGAACTCGACGGCGAGATGATCGAGGATCGTCCCGACGCGCTGTGGCGGCGCGAGGAGATCGAGGCCGTGCGGATCATGGGCCGGCCGCCGCTCGTGCGGATCGTCGTCGCGGTCGATCCGCCGGCGAGTTCGACCCGGTCCTCCGACGCCTGCGGCATCGTCGCCGCCGGGGTCGACGGCGAGGGCACCGGCTACGTGCTGGCCGACGCCTCGCTGCGCGGCGCCCGGCCGGAGGCCTGGGCCCGGCGGGCGGTGGCGCTCTATCGTGCCGAGGAGGCCGACGCGATGATCGCCGAGGTCAACCAGGGCGGCGACATGGTGGCGGCGGTGATCCGCGAGGTCGACGCCGGCGTGCCGGTGACGGCGGTGCGGGCGAGCCGCGGCAAGTGGATCCGCGCCGAGCCCGTCGCCGCACTCTATGCGCAGGGCCGGGTGCGCCACGTCGGCGTCTTCCCCGACCTCGAGGACGAGATGGCCGACTTCGGCCTCGACGGCCTGTCCGGCGGACGCTCGCCCGATCGGCTCGACGCGCTGGTCTGGGCCCTGACCGCGCTGATGCTGCAGGCCGGCGGCGACTT
>CALCDT010000041.1 GCA_937900425.1 uncultured Alphaproteobacteria bacterium
TGGCGCCGGCCGGAGCCGGACTGCCTCGCCCCGCTGCTCGACGAGGCCGCCCAGCCGGAGGAGCGCCGCGCGGCGATCGCCGCCACCGCGCGCCGCCTCGTCGAGGCGCTGCGCGCCAAGGACCGCGACGGCGGCGTCGAGGGTCTCGTCCACGAATATTCGCTGTCGAGCGAGGAGGGCGTCGCGCTGATGTGCCTCGCCGAGGCGCTGCTGCGCATCCCCGACACCGCCACCCGCGACGCGCTGATCCGCGACAAGATCGCCGACGGCGACTGGCGCTCCCACATCGGCGGCGACCGCTCGCTCTTCGTCAACGCCGCCACCTGGGGCCTCGCCATCACCGGCCGCCTCACCGCCACCGTCAACGACCGCAGCCTGTCGGCCGCCCTCACCCGCCTCGTCGCCCGCTGCGGCGAGCCGGTGATCCGCCGCGGCGTCGACATGGCGATGCGGATGATGGGCGAGCAGTTCGTCACCGGCGAGACCATCGACGAGGCGCTGCGCCGGGCCCGCGACATGGAGAAGAAGGGCTTCCGCTACTCCTACGACATGCTCGGCGAGGCCGCGACCACCGCCGCCGACGCCGACCGCTACTTCCGCGACTACGAAAGCGCGATCCGCGCCATCGGCAAGGCGTCCGACGGGCGCGGCATCTATGAAGGCCCGGGCATCTCGATCAAGCTCTCGGCCCTGCATCCCCGCTATTCGCGCGCGCAGGCCGGCCGGGTGATGGGCGAGCTGCTGCCGCGGGTGAAGGCCCTCGCGATCCTGGCGAAGGGCTACGACATCGGCCTCAACATCGACGCCGAGGAGGCCGACCGGCTCGAGATCTCGCTCGACCTGCTCGAAGCCCTCTGCCTCGACCCGGACCTCTCCGGCTGGAACGGCATGGGCTTCGTCGTCCAGGCCTACGGCCGGCGCTGCCCCTTCGTCCTCGACTTCGTGATCGACCTCGCCCGCCGCGCCGGGCGGCGGATCATGGTCCGCCTCGTCAAGGGCGCCTACTGGGACGCCGAGATCAAGCGGGCCCAGGTCGACGGGCTCTCCGACTTCCCCGTCTTCACCCGCAAGGTCCACACCGACGTCTCCTACATCGCCTGCGCGAAGAAACTGCTCGCCGCGCCCGACGCCGTCTTCCCGCAGTTCGCCACCCACAACGCCCAGACGCTGGCGACGATCTTCCACATGGCGGGCGGCGACTTCCACAACGGCCGCTACGAGTTCCAGTGCCTGCACGGCATGGGCGAGCCGCTCTACGAGGAGGTCGTCGGCCGCGGCAGGCTCAACAGGCCCTGCCGGATCTACGCCCCGGTCGGCACCCACGAGACCCTGCTCGCCTATCTCGTCCGGCGCCTCCTCGAGAACGGCGCCAATTCGTCCTTCGTCAACCGCATCGCCGACCCGAAGGTGGCCGTCGACGATTTGACCGCCGACCCGGTCGAGGTCGTGCGCCGCTCCCCGGCCCCCGGCCGCCCCCACGACCTCATCGCCCTGCCCCGCGACCTCTTCGCCCCCGCGCGCCGCAACTCCGCCGGCGTCGACCTCGCCTCCGACGACGCCCTCGAGGCGCTCGCCGGGGCGCTGAGGGAGAGCGCCGCCATCGCCTGGCACGCCGAACCGCTGCTCGCCGCCGGCCCGTCCTCCGGCTCCTCCCGCCCGATTCTCGACCCCGCCGATCACGGCGACGTCGTCGGCACCGTCGTCGAGGCGAGCGAGGAGGAAGCCGCCGCCGCCGCGCGGGACGCGCTCGCCGCCGCCCCGGCATGGGCCGCGACCGCGCCAGCGGCGCGCGCCGCCTGTCTCGAACGCGCCGCCGACGCCCTCGAAGCACGGACGAGCGTGTTGATCGGCCTCCTCGTCCGCGAGGCCGGCAAGTCGGCCGCGAACGCGGTCGCCGAAGTCCGCGAGGCGGTCGATTTCCTGCGCTACTACGCCGCCGAAGCCCGCGCCACCCTCGGCCCGGTCCACCGCCCGCTCGGGCCGGTGGTCTGCATCAGCCCGTGGAACTTCCCCCTCGCCATCTTCACCGGACAGGTCGCCGCCGCCCTCGTCGCCGGCAATCCGGTGCTGGCGAAGCCGGCCGAGGAGACGCCGCTCGTCGCCGCGGAAGCCGTGCGCCTGCTCCACGAGGCGGGCGTGCCCGCCGAGGTGCTGCAATTCCTGCCCGGCGACGGGCGGATCGGCGCCGCCCTCGTCGCGGCGCCTCAGACCGCCGGGGTGATGTTCACCGGCTCCACCGAGGTCGCGCGGCTGATCCAGAAGCAGCTCGCGACCCGCCTCTCGCCCTCCGGCAAGCCGATCCCGCTCGTCGCCGAGACCGGCGGCCAGAACGCGATGGTCGTCGACAGCTCCGCCCTCGCCGAGCAGGTCGTCGCCGACGTGATCGCGTCGGCCTTCGACAGCGCCGGCCAGCGCTGCTCGGCCCTGCGCATCCTCTGCCTGCAGGAGGAGATCGCCGACCGCACGCTGGCGATGCTGAAGGGGGCGATGGATGAACTCGTCGTCGGCCGGCCCGACCGCCTCGCCGTCGACATCGGCCCGGTGATCAGCGGCGAGGCCCGCGACGGCATCGAGGCCCACGTCGCCGCGATGGCCGCCCGCGGCCACGAGGTCCACCGCCTGCCGCTCCCCGAGGCCTGCGCCCGCGGCACCTTCGTCGCCCCGACCCTCGTCGAGATCGGCTCGATCGGCGACGTCGGCCGCGAGGTGTTCGGCCCGGTGCTGCACGTGCTGCGCTACGCCCGCAAGGATCTCGACCGGCTGATCGACGCCATCAACGCCACCGGCTACGGCCTGACCTTCGGCCTCCACACCCGGCTCGACGAGACCATCGCCCACGTCACCAGCCGGGTGAAGGCCGGCAACCTCTACGTCAACCGCAACGTCATCGGCGCGGTGGTCGGCGTCCAGCCCTTCGGCGGGCGCGGTCTGTCGGGCACCGGCCCGAAGGCCGGCGGCCCGCTCTATCTCGGCCGCCTCGTCGAGCGCGCGCCAGAGCCGGCCGACGTCTCCTCGGTCCACACCGCCCCGGCGCTGCTCGATTTCGTGCGCTGGCTGGAGGAGACCGGCCACGGCGCGGAAGCGGAGGCGGCCCGCCGGCTCGCCGGCCGCTCCGCCCTCGGGCTCGAACGGCAGTTGCCCGGGCCGGTCGGCGAGCGCAACACCTACGCCCTCCATCCGCGCGGCCGCATCCTGCTGCTGCCCGAGACGGCAGCCGGCCTCACCCGGCAGATCGCCGCCGTGCTCGCCACCGGCAACACCGCCGTGATCGACGCTTCGAGCCGCCTCGAGACCGCGCTGAGGGGCCTGCCGTCGACGGTCGCCGCCCGCCTCACCTGGTCGTCGGATTTCGCCGCCGCCGGCCCCTTCGCCGGCGCCCTCGCCGAGGGCGGCCCCGACCGCCTCCGCACCCTCGCCGGACCCATCGCCGAACTGTCCGGCCCGATCGTGCCGCTCCACGCAGCGTCCCACGCCGAGATCGCCGCCGACACCGACTGCTATCCCCTGGCACGCCTCGTCGAGGAGGTGTCGATCTCGGTCAACACCACCGCGGCCGGCGGCAACGCCAGCCTGATGGCGATCGGCTAGGGGGACGGCTGCGGCGCCTCAGGCGACCAGCGCCGAGGAGGCCTCGCGCAGCTTGCGGGTGGCGGCGTCGATCGTCCCGGTCGATCCGGCGACGTCGCCGACGTTGGCCGAGACCGCCTCGACGCTGCGGGCGGCGGAATGCATGCTGCCCGACATGTCCCGGCTCACCACCGACTGTTCCTCGACCGCCGCGGCGATCGTGGTGGAGATGCCGTTGATCCGGTCGATCGTCTCGGCGATCCGGGCGATTGCGCCGACCGCCTCCAGCGTCTGCGACTGGACGGCGCCGATCTGCGCGCCGATCTCCTCGGTCGCCCTGGAGGTCTGGGTGGCGAGGCTCTTGACCTCGGAGGCGACCACGGCGAAGCCGCGGCCGGCCTCGCCGGCGCGCGCCGCCTCGATGGTGGCGTTGAGGGCGAGAAGGTTGGTCTGCGCCGCGATCGAAGTGATGAGGTCGACGACGTCACCGATGCGCTGGGCGGCCTCCGACAGCGACGAGATCACCGCGTTGGTCCTGTCGGCCTCGGCGACGGCCGTGGTCGAGACGTCGAGGGCGCTCGCCACCTGCCGGCCGATCTCGCCCACCGACGCCGCCAGCCGGTCCGACCCGCGGGTCAGCGAGCGCACCGTGTCCGCGGTTTCGACCGCGGCCTGCGCCGCACCCGCGGCCTTGCCGTTCATCTGGGCGATGGCCGACGTGATCAGCGTGATTTCGCGGTCGATCTCGGCCTGGGCGGCGTGGCGGCGCAGCCGGTCCTCGACCGCGGCGGTGACGTTCGTGGCGAACTTGACCACCTTCAGCGGCCGTCCCGCCTCGTCGAGGATCGGATTGTAGCTCGCCTGGATGTAGACTTCGCGCCCGCCCTTGCCGATGCGCCGGTATTCGGCCGAGAAATACTCGCCGCGGGCGAGGCGCTCCCAGAAGCGGCGGTAGTCGGCGCTTTCGCGTTCGACCGGGTCGACGAACATCCGGTGATGCCGGCCGACGATCTCGTCGAGGCGATAGCCGAGGGTCTTGAGGAAATTGTCGTTGGCGTCGAGGACCTGTCCGTCGAGGGTGAAGTGGATCACCGCCTGGGCGCGGTCGAGCGCCGCGATCTGGCCGAGCGCCTCGAGGGCGGCGAGCTTGCGCGCCGTCACGTCGGCGGCGATCTTCATGACCTTCGCGGGCCGGCCCCGGCCGTCGGCGACGACGTTGTAGCTCGCCTCGATCCAGACCGTGCGGCCGCCCTTGCCGAGGCGCCGGAACTCGCCGGCGACGAATTCGCCCCGGCGCAGCTTCGCCCAGAATTCGGCATAGTCGGCGCTCCTGCGGGTCGCCTCGTCGACGAAGAGGCCGTGGTGCCTGCCCTTGATCTCGTCGAGCCGGTAGCCGACCACGTCCAGGAAATTGCCGTTGGCATCGAGGATGGTGCCGTCGAGGTCGAACTCGATGATCGCCGCCGAGCGGCCGAGCGCCGCCAGCTTCCGTTCCGCCTCGTTGCCGCCACCGAACATCCCGTTTCCTCCACCGACTGTCGTGACGATCGCGGGGCCGTCGAATCGACGGTCCGCCCAACTGCGGAAAGACTAGATGCCTGCGGTGTTCAATTCGTAAAGCGCACAGGCCGTCCGGCTCATAATACGAGTTGCGACCTAAGTATTTTTACCATAGCAGAGTCAATCAAAGCGAATTCGGAGCGCATCATCTGGGACATGTCGACGCCCGGCGCGGCGATTCTATTGATGACACCGAGACGGATAGACCATTCGGCAGGGATCACGCGTATTCGAGCGAAAACACTTCGGACGGAGACACCGCTCCGGTCCGAAGTGTCCTTCATCTCGTCGAGATCTCGCGCTGTAGCCGGCCCTCACGCCACCAGCGTCGCCGACGCCTCGCGGACCTTGCGGGTCGCCTGGTCGATCATGCCGGTGGTGCGGGCGATCTCGCGCATGTTCTGCGTGACGGCGTCGACGCCGTGGGCGGCGGTGTGCATGTTCGCCGACATGTCGCGCGTCACCGCCGACTGTTCCTCGACCGCCGAGGCGATCGAGGCCGAGATGTCGTTGATCTGGCCGATGGTCGAGGCGATCATCTCGATGGCGCCGACGGCGTCGGTGGTGGTCGACTGCACGGCGCCGATCTGGGCGCCGATCTCCTCGGTCGCCTTCGAGGTCTGCGTCGCGAGGTTCTTGACCTCGGCGGCGACGACCGCGAAGCCCTTGCCGGCCTCGCCGGCCCGGGCCGCCTCGATGGTGGCGTTGAGGGCGAGCAGGTTGGTCTGCGCCGCGATCGTGTTGATGAGCTCGACGACGTCGCCGATCCGCTGGGCGGCGCTCGACAGGCCGGAGACGATGGCGTTGGTCTTCTGGGCTTCGTCGACGGCCTTGGTGGAGATCGCGAGCGCCCGGGCGACCTGACGGCTGATCTCCTCGACCGAGGCGGCGAGTTCCTCCGAGCCCGAGGCGACGGCCTGGACGTTGGACGAGGTCTGGGTCGAGGCGCTGGCCGCCGAGGCGGCCTGATGGTTGACCGACGTGATCGCGTCGGTGACGTGGCTGAGTTCGCCGTCGATCTCGGCCTGGACCCGCTGCCGGCGCATCCGCTCCTCGACCGCGGCGGTGACGTCGGTGGCGAATTTCACCACCTTGAACGGCCGCCCCTCCTCGTCGAGGATCGGGTTGTAGCTCGCCTGGATGTAGACCGCGCGTCCGCCCTTGCCGATCCGCTTGAATTCGGCCGACTGGAACTCGCCGGCCCTGAGGCGCTCCCAGAAGCGGCGGTAGTCCGCGCTCTCGCGCTCGGCGGCGTCGACGAACAGGCTGTGGTGCTTGCCCTTGATCTCGTCGAGCCGGTAACCGAGCGCCTTCAGGAAGTTCTCGTTGGCGTCGGTGACGATGCCGTCGGTGGTGAAATGGATCACCGCCTGGGCCCGGTTCAGCGCCGCCATCTGGCCCATGGCGTCGAGCGATGCGAGCTTGCGCTCGGTGACGTCGACCGCCGACTTCACCACCTTGTAGGGCTTGCCCGATCCGTCCCGCACCGGGTTGTAGCTCGCCTCGATCCAGACGACCTTGCCGCCCTTGCCGATGCGTTTGAACTCGCCGGCGACGAATTCGCCCCGGCCCAGGCGCTCCCAGAAGCGGGCGTAGGCCGGGCTGTTGCGATAGGCGTCGTCGACCAAGAGACTGTGGTGCTTGCCTTTGATCTCGTCGAGCCGGTAGCCGATCACGGCGAGGAAATTCTCGTTGGCTTCGAGAATCTTCCCCGTCAGATCGAACTCGATGATGCCTGCCGACCGCTCGAGGGCTTCGAGTTTCTGCTTGGCTTCCTTTTTGGCCCCAAAGAACACTTCACTTCTCCGGTGAGTCGACACGAGGTTGCGGTATTCGTTTTGTGAAATTCTTGTTGAAGACAATATTCCCACCAAATCATATACAAGAAATTAAAGAAATAGATCATATAAGCAGGTAGGACTACCAGTGTTGACGAAATTTCGCTCATCGTGAAGATGATCACGTCGGAGAAATGTCCAAATCCCGATCTAGGTAAATGTACGGACGACGTCGATGCAGAAGAACGCAAGATGAATATCGGAACCGCGCCCGCCCGGCGCTCTTCCTACCAGTTGCTGCGGCTCGTCGAAGAGAAAGGCGATCTCGGCACCTGGGTGTGGGACGTCGCCACCGGCGCCGTCGAATGGTCGCCGGGCCTCTACCGCATCGCCGGGGTCGATCCCTCGCGCCAGCGCGCGAGCTTCGATCTCTACCAGTCGCTGATCCATCCGGACGACCGGCTCGATCTGTCGGCCGGCATGGACCTGTCCGACCACTCCACCATATTCGACCGTGACTTCCGCCTGATCAGGCCCGACGGGGCGGTCCGCTGGCTCCGCGGCTTCGGCGAAGTCGTCCACGACGCCGACGGCCGCATCCGCCAGGCCGCCGGCGTCGTCTTCGACATCACGTCCCAGAAGAGCGTCTCGACGTCGCTGCACCGCGCCTCCTGTTCGCTGGAGGAACTCGCCCGCGCCCTCGGCGGTGCGATCTGGATCAAGGAGGCGGACGGAACCGTCGCCGACATCTTCGGCTGGCAGGAGCTCACCGGCCAGTCGCTGGCCGGCGTGCAGAACAGCGGCTGGCGCGACGCCATCCATCCGCAGGACCGCGAGCGCATCGGCCGGCTCTGGCAGGACGCCCTGAAGAGCGGAACCGGCTATGTCGCGACCTGCCGCATCCACACGGCCTCTGCCGGTCAGGTCCCGATGACGATCACGGTCCGTCCGGTCCGCGAGCGCGAGAGCGCCTTCCTCCGCTTCGTCGGGATCTGCCTTCCCGCGACGCGGCCGGCCGATGGCGGGCCGGGCGACAGGGGAACGGCGCCCGCCCTTTCGCCCCGCCAGATCCGGGCGGCGCGCGCCGTGCTCGGCTGGTCGGTCGAGGATCTCGCCACGCGCAGCGGGGTCTCCGGCTCGACGATCCGCCGGCACGAGGGCGGCGGCACGGGCCGGCCGGTCGGCGCAGCCCTGCTCGACTGTCTGCGCGAGACCTTCGAGGCGGAAGGCATCACCTTCGGGACGGAGGACGGGCGCGCCAGCGTCGCCTTCGCCGACGGCGGCGCCGAGCGCGCGGACGACTGATGCCGGGGCCGAGCCGGGTCGACCCGCCGGAGCGGCGAGCCCGGCGGCACCCGCACTCAGGAGACCGTGGGCAGCCAGGAGGCCGGCGAGGCGTCGAGCCGGGCCAGGGCGTCGAACAGGTCGCGCGGCCCGAACGGCTTGGCGACGACGGCTGCGAAGCCGGCCTCGCGCGGCAGCCGATCGGCACCGCTGACGCAGACGACGGGGGCGAGATCGCGCCCGAAACATCCCGCGAGCCGGCGCAGCACGTCGCCGCCGGTCTCGCCGGCGAGGGTCCAGTCGGTCAGGACGACGTCGGGCCGGCGCCGCGCCACCGCCGCCTCGGCTTCCGCCGCGGAGCGGGCGACCTCGACCGCGAAGCCGAAACTCGTCAGCAGGCTGGTCAGTAGCGCGAGCGACACCGGACTGTCGTCGACGACCAGCGCGAGGCGCCCGGAGAAGGGCATGTCCGCGGCGGGGCGGGGATCGTCGACGCCCTCGAGCTTTGCCGCCGATCGAAGCGGCGGGCGGGAAGCGGGCGAGCGTCCGAAGGGAACCGCCGCGGGGCCGCCGCTGACGAGACGGGGCACGGGCGCAGGTTCCGACCGATCCCGCCCGCCGGGATGCTCCCCTTTCGCGGCGCCCTCGTGAGCGGCCCCGGCCGGCGCATCGACGACGTCGAGGATGGCGCGGGTTCCCCCTTCGGCCCGCCGCTCGAAGGTGAGGCGGGCGCCGATCGTCGCGGCGAGACGGCCCGACAGCCACAGCCCGAGCCCGGCCCCCGACGCGTCGTAGGGCGCCTCGGGCGGCGCGGTGAAGTCGACGCCCGGCCCCTCGTCCTCGACGAGGAAGCGCACGCCGTCGCGAGCCGCGGGCCGCGCGGACAGTTGGATCCGTCCCTCGCCGCCGTGGCGCAGGGCGTTGCCGAGAAGGTTGCCGAGGATCTGGCGGACGCGGCGGGCGTCGGTGCTGACCCGTCCGGGCAGCCGCGGCGCGGCCGCCACCGCGATCCGCGAGCGGGCCTGCCCGCCGGCGA
>CALCDT010000042.1 GCA_937900425.1 uncultured Alphaproteobacteria bacterium
CGGAGACGGCGTCGATGGTCTCGGCGCGCAGCTCGTCGGCGACCTGGCGGAGCGCGGCGTCCGGCAGCTTGCGCAGGTCGGCGGGCGTCGCGATGGTGTCGAGGAGCGGCGTCGAGGGGCGCATCGGGTCCTCCCGCGGCGGGATCAGTCGGACGCTCCGGATCGCCCCCGGTCCGGACCGCTGCGGCCGAACCGGAAGGGCGCAGTTCGAAACGAGAGCGCGTGCATTTCGCCGGGAATTTTTCCGCCGGCGCAGAGCCCTCTAGGTGCCGCCGAGGAAAAAGTCCACAGGATCAATTGTTTGCCCGAGAACCCCGATGTTCACCGCAAAGAGCGGGCGAGCGGAAGGGCGGCCGGGCACGTTCCCTGCACGCCCGGGCGACGTCCGAAGCCGGAGGATCAGCGCTCCGGGAGCGGAACATAGCCGTCGTCGCCGGGTACGATCGGGAAACGGCCGGCCCGCCAGTCGGCCTTGGCCGCCTCGATGCGCTCGCGAGACGAGGAGACGAAGTTCCACCAGACGTGACGCGGGCCGTCGAGGGCGGCGCCGCCGAGAAGGACGGCGCGGGCCGCCGTCTCGGCCCGCATCGACAGGCCGTCGCCCGGATGCAGCAGCAGCAGCCGCGGCCCCTCGAAGCGGTCGCCGGCGATCTCGACGGTGCCGGAGACGAGATAGACGGCGCGCTCCTCGGTCGCGGTGTCGAGCGGCACCGTCGCCCCGGCGTCGAGGGCGAGATCGACGAACAGCGTATCGGAGAGCGTCGCCACCGGCGAGGCGGCGCCGAAGGCCCGCCCGACGACGACGCGGGCGCGCGCGGCGCCGTCCTCGACGACCGGCAGCTCGCTGGCGGCGTGGGAGGCGAAGAAGGGCGCGTCGTCCTCGTGGGCGCGGGGCAGGGCGACCCACAGCTGCAGCCCGGCGAGGCGCCGGCCGGCGGTGCCGCGGTCGCCGGCGCCGGTGCGCTCGGAATGGGCGATGCCGCGGCCGGCGCTCATCCAGTTGACCGCGCCCGGCGTGATCGTCTTCAGGCTGCCGAGGCTGTCGCGGTGCTCGATCGCGCCTTCGAGCAGGTAGGTGACGGTGGCTAGGCCGATGTGGGGATGCGGCGCCACGTCGAGGCCCTCGCCGATGGCGAAGGCGGTCGGCCCGAACTCGTCGAGGAAGACGAACGGCCCGACGGCGCTGCGGGGGATCGTCGGGATGGCGCGGCGCACCTCGAAGCCGCCGATGTCGCTGGTGCGCGGCACCACGACGGCGTCGACGCCGGGCGGCGGGGGCTCGGCGGAGGCGGTCTCGAAGTTCGTCATCGTCGCCTCCGCTGCCGCGCCGACTACTCGGCGTCGAGGGGCTCGCTGCCGACCGGAGTGCCGTTGCCGGCGAGCTGGATCTTCTCGACACGCATCTCGGCGCGCTTCAGCAGCGTCTCGCACTGCTGCCGCAGCGCCTGGCCGCGCTCATAGATCTCGATCGACTTCTCGAGCGGCACCTGGCCCCGTTCGAGCTCGTCTACGATCCGCTCGAGCTCGCCCAGGGCCGCCTCGAACGAGAGGCCGGAGACGTCGCCCGCGGCCGGGGCAGGGGCGTTCCCGCTCATGGCATGGTCCTTTCTCGAATCCGTCCCTTCCGAAGATGGCGACCGGGGGCCCCGCGTCAAGCCGGGAGCCCGGCGCACGGCCTCAGCCGTCCATCAGCGTCGCGACGTGGGCGGCGGCGGAGCGGGCGAGGCCCTCGAGATCGTAGCCGCCTTCGAGCACCGAGACGATGCGGCCGCCGCAGCGGCGCCCGGCGACCTCCATCAGCCGCCGGGTGATCCAGACGAAGTCGGCCTCCGTCAGCCGGAGCTCGGCGAGCGGGTCGCGGACGTGGGCGTCGAAGCCGGCGGAGACGACGACGAGGTCCGGCCGGAAGGCCTCGAGGGCGGGGAGCACCACCGTGTCCATCGCCTCCATGAACGCCTCGCCGCCGTCACCGGCGCGTAAGGGCGCGTTGACGACGTTGCCGCAGCCGGTCTCCGACACCGCGCCGGTGCCCGGATAGAGCGGCATCTGGTGGGTCGAGCCGTAGAACACCGTCGGGTCGGACCAGAAGATGTCCTGGGTGCCGTTGCCGTGGTGGACGTCGAAATCGACGATGGCGACGCGCTCCGCGCCGTGCGCCGCCTGGGCGTGGCGGGCGGCGACGGCGGCCGAGTTGAACAGGCAGAAGCCCATCGCCCGGTTGCCCTCGGCGTGATGGCCCGGCGGACGGACGGCGCAGAAGGCGTTCTTCACCCTGCCCGTCATCACCTCGTCGACGGCGCGGGTGGCGGCGCCGACCGCGAGCAGGGCGGCGTGGAGGCTGCCCGGCGACATCGCCGTGTCCTCGTCGATGCGGACGACGCCGTGCTCGGGGGCGAGGCGCTCGATCAGCCGGACGTGGGCGTCGGCGTGGACGCGGCGGACGTCGTCGAGCGTGCCCAGCGGCGCCATCTCGCGCTCCAGCGTCTGGTAGCGCTCGTGCTCGAGCATCCGGTCGATCGCCCGGAGCCGGTCGGGTCGCTCGGGGTGGCCGAGCGGGGTCAGGTGCTCGAGGAAGAGCGGGTGGGAGAGGAGGAGTGTCGACACGGGGCCCCCCTAGACGGGCGGCGATGATCGGAGCCGCGCGCCGCCGAAGTCAATGCGGCGCCCGGCGACGCCGCCGTCGGTCGCAGCCGGCAGCCTTGACGCATGGCTGTCCGCCGGTCATTGGATGACTCCCGTATCTGGGATGGGACGCACATGCGGATTGTTGTCACGGGCGGGGCGGGTTTCATCGGGTCGGCGGTGTGCCGGCATCTCGTGCTGGAGGCGGGGCACGAGGTGGTCAACGTCGACAAGCTGACCTATGCGGCGAGCCTCGAGTCCGTGGCGGCGGTGAGCGGCCGGCCGGGCTACCGCTTCGTCAAGGCGGACATCTGCGACGCCGCGGCGATGGCGGCGGTGTTCCGCGAGCACCAGCCCGACGCGGTGATGCACCTCGCCGCCGAGAGCCACGTCGACCGCTCGATCGACGGCCCGGCGGCGTTCATCGAGACCAATATCGTCGGCACCGCGGTGCTGCTCGAGGCGGCCCGCGCCTACCGCGACGGGCTGCCGGGCGAGCGCCGCGACCGCTTCCGCTTCCTGCACGTCTCGACCGACGAGGTGTACGGCTCGCTCGGCCCGGACGGGCTCTTCTCCGAGGAGACCCCCTACGACCCGTCGTCGCCCTATTCGGCGTCGAAGGCGGCGGCCGACCACCTGGCGCTCGCCTGGGCGCGCACCTACGGCATGCCGGTGATCGTCTCCAACTGCTCGAACAACTACGGGCCCTACCATTTCCCGGAGAAGCTGATCCCGCTGATGATCCTCAACGCGCTCGAGATGAAGCCGCTGCCGGTCTACGGCGACGGCTCCAACGTGCGCGACTGGCTCTATGTCGAGGATCACGCCCGGGCGCTGGCGCTGATCGTCGAGAAGGGGCGGATCGGCGAGAAGTACAATGTCGGCGGCCGCAACGAGCGCACCAACCTGACGGTGGTGCAGCGGATCTGCGACATCCTCGACCGGCTGCGGCCGGCGAACCATTCGCGCCGCGACCTCATCACCTACGTCACCGACCGGCCCGGCCACGACCTGCGCTACGCCATCGACGCGACCAAGCTCGAGACCGAGCTCGGCTGGCGGGCCGAGGAGACCTTCGAGACCGGCCTCGAGAAGACGGTCGCCTGGTATCTCGACCACGAGGA
>CALCDT010000043.1 GCA_937900425.1 uncultured Alphaproteobacteria bacterium
GCCGAGGCGATCGAGGCCGGCGGGTCGTCGCTGCGCGACCATCGCCAGACCGACGGCTCGCTCGGCTATTTCCAGCACCGCTTCGCGGTCTATGATCGGGCCGGCCACCCCTGCCCGCGGCCGGGCTGCGCCGGCACCGTCGCCCGCGTCGTCCAGAGCGGGCGCTCCACCTTCCATTGCGCCGCCTGCCAAGGCTGATCCCGGCCGGCGGACCCCGCCTCCCGTGCAAAACCCCCAATCTCCGAGAAGGACCGAGATGGCCTACGAGACGATCCAGACCGAGACCCGCGGCCACGTCGGCCTGATCCGGCTCGACCGGCCGAAGGCGCTCAACGCGCTGAGCAGCGAGTTGCTCGGCGAACTCGGCGAGGCGCTCGACCGCTTCGAGGCCGACGACGAGATCGGCTGCATCGTGCTGACCGGCAGCGACAAGGCCTTCGCCGCCGGCGCCGACGTCAAGGAGATGGCCGGCCTCGACTATCTCGCCGCCTGGCGCTCCGACTTCGCGGCGCGGATCGACCGCGTCGCCGCCTGTCGCAAGCCGGTCGTGGCGGCGGTGGCCGGCTATGCGCTCGGCGGCGGCTGCGAGCTGGCGATGTCCTGCGACATCGTCCTCGCCGCCGACGACGCGCGCTTCGGCCAGCCCGAGATCACCCTCGGCATCATGCCCGGCATGGGCGGAACCCAGCGGCTGACGCGGCTCGTCGGCCGGGTCAAGGCGATGGAAATGATCCTGACCGGGCGGATGATCGGCGCCGAGGAGGCCGAGCGCGCCGGCCTCGTCAGCCGCGTCGTCCCCGCCGCCGAGCTGCTCGGCGAGGCGATGAAGGTGGCCGAACGGATCGCCGACTTCTCCGCCCCGATCGTGACGATGGCCAAGGAGGCGGTGAACCGGGCCGACGAGACCAGCCTCGCCGAGGGGCTGCGCTTCGAGCGGCGGCTGTTCTACGCGATGTTCGCGACCGAGGACCAGAAGGAGGGCATGAGCGCCTTCGTCGAGAAGCGGGCGCCGCAGTTCTCCAACCGATGACCGCGGGCCGCGGGGACGGGTTCTCGCCCCGGCCGGCACCGGCCGGGGGGCCAGCATCGGGCGAAAATCCCCGCCTTCGCCCTCGCCGCCGTTGACGGAGCGGGCCCGAGCGACTATAAGCCCGACCCGACGACGGTGGCGGCCACGGCTGCCGCCCCGCTATCCCGTTGATCGACGGCGCGGCGCGTCCGGACCCGGCTTCGGGTGCGGACCAGCCGGCGCGGCCGGGACGGCGGACGAGAACGGTATCACTCAGAAAGGCTCGACATGGCCAACACGACCTCGGCCAAGAAGGCGACCCGCAAGATCGCGCGCCGGACGGACATCAACAAGAATCGCCGCAGCCGCATGCGCGGCTTCGTGCGCAAGGTGGAAGAGGCGCTGGCGAGCGGCGACAAGGCTGCCGCGACCGCGGCCTTCGCCGCCGCCGAGCCGGTGCTGATGCGCGCCGCGCAGAAGGGCATCGTGCACAAGAACACGGCGTCGCGGAAGGTTTCGCGTCTTGCCGCCCGCCTCGCCGGTCTCGGCGCCTGACCGCTCTTCGGAGAGGACGGCGACGGCGACGGATCGCCTCCGGACAAGCCCGTCATGGGCCTGACCGATGAGGCGATCGACGCCAGCGATGGTTGCACCCGACCCTTTGCGAACAGCCCGGCTCCGGCCGGGCTTTTTGTTTTTTCAAGGCTTTGCCGGCTGAAAATTCCCGCTCCGCGGGCGTCACCAACTGGCAGAATTTCGTGAAATTTTTCAATGGATTATCCCTAGGTGGCCTTGACGGGGGAGGCGCGGGGGGCTCTTGACTCGCTTCGTCGCCGAATTTTTTTCGCCACGCTTCCGCCGCAGCCGCGGCGGCGTCGACAGAGCACCGGAATCCGAATCTGCAATCTGCGCAAAGCGTTCCCGGCACCCTGCCGAGAGCGAATCGGGGCGCCTCCGGGACCGCGGAGCGAGTGGTTAACGAGGGATGAAGATTCATCGCTTGAAGGGGTCCGGGGCGCTGTGTATCACTATCCACAGACACCGGGACGCCAGACGTTCCATAGTCTTCGAGGCCGATGGATTAGAATATAAGCAGAAGACCTGGCGCAAACGTAAGTCTTCACGCCGCGTTCGAAGTCGATCTTCAAAACCTCGCAGACGGACGGGACGGCACGGCCGGACACGGTGCGACCGGGGCTTTTCCCAATCATCGCCATTCTTTCCGATCGAGGACGATCCGGATCGACCGATCCGGACGAGGGGGTTACGTGTCCGCAGCATCTGCGAGCTACGCCGGCGACATCGATGTCACCGCGGCCTGGACCTTGCTGGAGACGGACGCGCGGGCGACGCTCGTCGACGTCCGCACCCGGGCGGAATGGACCTTCGTCGGCCTGCCCGACCTCGCCGGCCTCGACAAGACGCCGGTGCTGATCGAATGGCAGGTCTGGCCGGCGATGGACCGGCGGGCGGACTTCGCCGCCGACCTCGCCGGGGAACTCGAGCGGCGGGGTGTTCGCCACGGCGATCCGGTGCTGTTCCTGTGCCGGTCGGGGGCGCGCAGCCAGTCGGCGGCGATCGCCCTCACGGAGCGGGGCTATTCGGCCTGCTACAATGTGGCGGGCGGCTTCGAAGGCGGCCTCGACGCCGAGCGGCACCGGGGAACCCTTTCGGGGTGGAAGGCGTCAGGTCTGCCCTGGGTGCAGTCCTGAGATCACGACGCCGGCGAGCGGATGCGACAGCATCGCCGCCCGCCGGCGAGGATGCCGCGGACGGGGGTCCGGCGGCGCGAACGGCCGCCCGCCCGCGGCGGCCGGATCATCCGAGCCCGGCCCGACGGTCGGGACCGGGCCATGCGGGCAACGACGGGGGGAACGGGAATTCCGGATCGGCGCGAGCGGCGCGTGCCCGGATCTTCCGCCCCTTCGCAGGACACGGGTCAAACGGAGGCGGACATGGGTGAAGCGGAAAGCAGCAGGCACGAGCGCGGCTCCCGTCCGGCGGCGGACGTCTGGCAGGCGGTGCGGGCGCGGCTTCTCGCCGAGCTCGGCGAGGAGGTCTTCTCCTGCTGGTTCGCCGGCATGAAGGTCGAGGCGGTCGAGGCCGGCTCGGTCACCCATTCGGTTCCGAGCCGCTTCCTGAAGTCGTGGATCTCGACCTACTACCGCGACAAGCTCGCCGCGCTGTGGCAGGCCGAGAGCGGCGTCGTGCGCAAGATCGACGTCGTCGTCCGCACCCCGATCGTCGGCAAGGTCGAGGTCGTCGGCCGCACCGAGCCGCGCGAGGGCGCGGCGACGCCGGCCGAGGCCGCCCGCCAGCAGTTCACCGCCCGCGAGCCCCAGAGCCGCGAGCTCCTGAGCCGGGATACCCAGGGCCGGGACGCGGCGGGCCGCGACGGCCAGAGCGGCGCCGGACGCCCGGGACCCGGCACCGCCGGTGCCACGGCCGCGGCCGCCGCCTTCGCCGGGATCGAGGAGACCGGCTCGCCGCTCGACCCGCGCTTCACCCTCGCCACCTATGTCGAGGGCGCCGCCAATCGCTTCGCCCTCGCCGCCGGCCGCCAGGTCGTGGCGGGTCCCGGCGCCAGCGGCGTCTCGTTCAATCCGCTGTTCGTCCACGCCGCGGTCGGCCTCGGCAAGACCCACCTGCTGCAGGCGATCGCCAACGAGATCCGCACCACGCGCCCGGGCGTCAAGGTGCTCTATCTCACCGCCGAGCAGTTCATGTACCGCTTCGTGCAGGCGCTGCAGACCCATTCGGCGATCGCCTTCAAGGACGGCCTGCGCAGCATCGACGTGCTGATCATCGACGACGTCCAGTTCCTGCACGGCAAGCAGCTGCAGCAGGAGTTCTGCCACACGGTGAACTCGCTGATCGACGGCGCCCGCCAGGTCGTGGTCGCGGCCGACCGGCCGCCGATCGAGCTCGAGACCCTCGACGAGCGGGTCCGCTCGCGGCTCGCCGGCGGCCTGCTGGTCGAGATCGGCGCGCCGGACCAGGCCCTGCGCCGGGCCATCGTCGAGCGCCGCATCGAACTCGCCCGCGCCCAGCACCCGGCCTTCACCGTGCCCGAGGATGTGCTCGACTTCATCGTCCGCAACGTCACGACGTCGGGCCGCGACCTCGAGGGCGCCGTCACCCGCCTCGTCGGCCACAACCAGCTGACCGGCGCACCGATCTCGCTGGCGATGGCCGAGGCGACGCTGCGCGACCTCGTGCGCACCACCGACCAGCGCAAGGTCAAAATCGAGGACATCCAGCGCATCGTCTCCAAGCACTACAACGTCTCGCGCCAGGACCTGCTGTCGAGCCGGCGGACCCGCTCGATCGTCTGGCCGCGCCAGATCGCGATGTTCCTCGCCAAGTCGATGACGCCGCGCTCGCTGCCCGAGATCGGCCGCCGCTTCGGCGGGCGCGACCACACCACCGTGCTGCACGCCGTGCGCAAGGTCGAGGATCTCGTCGGCACCGACGAAGCGCTGGCCCAGGAGATCGAACTGCTGCGGCGCATGCTGGAGAACTGAGCGGGCGCACCGCCGCTTCGCCGCGCCGGCTTCCTTGCCATCGGCCCGCATCCCTGATAGGAGGCGGGCCGACTTGCATGTGACGGCCGCCCCGGCCGGGTCCGACTTCCCGGCGGCGCGGAAAGACGAAGAGCTTCATGGCCAGAAAGCAGAAGAAGAACGACGTGCACGGCTGGGTCGTGCTCGACAAGCCGTTCGGCATGACCTCGACCCAGGCGGTCGGCGCGGTCAAGCGCATCGTCGGCACCTCGAAGGCCGGCCACGCCGGCACCCTCGACCCGCTCGCCTCCGGCATGCTGCCGATCGCGCTCGGCGAGGCGACCAAGACCGTGCCCTTCGTGATGGACGGCGAGAAGGTCTACCGCTTCACCGTGCGCTGGGGCGCCGAGACGACGACCGACGACACCGAGGGCACCGTCGTGGCGACGTCCGAGACGCGCCCGGCCCCTGAGGCGATCACCGCCATCCTCGACGACTTCGAGGGCGTGATCATGCAGGTGCCGCCGGCCTTCTCGGCGATCAAGGTCGACGGCGAGCGCGCCTACGATCTCGCCCGCGCCGGCGAGGAGGTCGAACTCGAGGCGCGGCCGATCGAGATCCACGCCCTCGACCTCGTCGACTGCCCCGACGCCGACACCGCCGTGTTCGAGGCCGAATGCGGCAAGGGCACCTACGTGCGCTCGCTCGCCCGCGACATGGGCCGCCGGCTCGGCTGCCTCGGCCACGTCGTCGAACTGCGCCGGCTCGCCGTCGGCCCCTTCGGCGAGGACGACATGATTTCGCTGGAAATGCTGGAGACCATCCGGCATAGTCCCGCGCGCGAGGGCGACCTCGCGACACTGATCCGCCCCGTCGAGACCGCGCTGGACGACATCCCGGCGCTGGCCATGAGCGATGCGGACGCGAACCGGCTGCGCAACGGTCAGTCGGTTCTCTTGCGCGGACGGGATGCTCCCACGTTCGAAGGACCGGGTTACGCGGTCTGTCGAGGCCAGCTCGTGGCGCTCGGCGAGATCGAACGCGGCGCATTCGCCCCGAAGCGCGTCTTCAACCTGACGCGCGGCTGAGCCGCGCCGACACGAAAGGACCCACCGATGTCGATCACCGCCGAGCGCAAGTCCGCGCTCATCGAGGAATATGCGACCAAGCCGAACGACACCGGCTCGCCCGAAGTCCAGGTCGCGATCCTCTCGGAGAGGATTTCCAACCTCACCGAGCATTTCAAGAGCCACGCCAAGGACAACCACTCCCGCCGCGGCCTCCTGAAACTCGTCAGCCAGCGCCGCCAGCTGCTCGACTATCTGAAGCGCAACGACGAGGGTCGCTACCAGACCCTGATCGGTCGCCTCGGCCTGCGTCGCTGACGGCCTGACACCCGAACGGGGCGGAGATGATCCGCCCCTTCGATTTTCAACGAACCCGCGGCACCGCCCGCAGCCGGCCACGAGGGCCGGCGGGCGCGTCGCACGACGGGAGCAGAGCGGTCGCCGTCATGGGGCAGGATCGCAGGGGGCTCGCACCGTGTGCGCGAGCCCCCCGCCGTCTTGCCCGTGACGACGGATCCCCGACGCGGTCGGGATCGTGACACGCGCGCTCTGCCCCGACCCTTTCGAAAGGCAGACTTCATGTTCGATACCCAGCGCGTCGAGATCGAATGGGGCGGCCGTCCGCTCGTGCTCGAGACCGGACGCATCGCCCGCCAGGCCGACGGCGCCGTCTTCGCCAGCTACGGCGACACCGCCGTTCTCGCCACCGTGGTCTCCGCCAAGGAGCCCAAGCCCGGCCAGGACTTCTTCCCGCTCACGGTCAACTACCAGGAGAAGGCCTTCGCGGCGGGCAAGATCCCCGGCGGCTTCTTCAAGCGCGAGGGCCGTCCGTCCGAGCACGAGACCCTGACCTCGCGCCTGATCGACCGCCCGATCCGCCCGCTGTTCCCGGACGGCTACAAGTGCGACACCCAGGTGATCGTCACCACCCTCGCCCACGACATGGAGAGCGCGCCGGACATCCTCGCCATGGTCGCGGCCTCGGCGGCGCTGACGCTGTCGGGCGTGCCGTTCATGGGCCCGATCGGCGGCGCCCGCGTCGGCTACTTCGACGGTGAATACGTCCTCAACCCGCCGGTCGACCGCATGGCCGACAGCAAGCTCGACCTCGTCGTCGCCGGCACCATGGACGCCGTGCTGATGGTGGAATCGGAGGCCCAGGAACTCGCCGAGGACGTCATGCTCGGCGCGGTCATGTTCGGCCATCGCGAGATGCAGCCGGTGATCGACGCGATCATCAAGCTCGCCGAGCGCGCCGCCAAGGAGCCGCGCGCCTTCGCCCAGGCCGACGTCTCCGAAATCGAGAGCGCCGTGCTCGGGATCGCCGAAAGCGACCTGCGCGAGGCCTACAAGCTCACCGTCAAGCAGGACCGCTACAAGGCGGTGGACGCCGCCAAGGCCAAGGTGATGGGCGCCCTGTTCCCGGAAGGCGAGGAGCCGCGCTTCTCCAAGGAAGCCGTCGCCGGCGTCTTCAAGGACCTGCAGGCCAAGATCGTCCGCTGGAACATCCTCGACACCGGCAGCCGCATCGACGGCCGTGACCTCGTCACGGTCCGCCCGATCCTCGCCGAGGTCGGCGTCCTGCCGCGCGCCCACGGTTCGGCGCTGTTCACCCGCGGCGAGACCCAGGCGCTCGTCGTCGCCACGCTCGGCACCGGCGAGGACGAACAGTTCGTCGACGCCCTCGAGGGCACCTACAAGCAGAACTTCATGCTGCACTACAACTTCCCGCCCTATTCGGTGGGCGAGACCGGCCGCATGGGTTCGCCGGGCCGCCGCGAGATCGGCCACGGCAAGCTCGCCTGGCGCGCCGTGCATCCGATGCTGCCGCAGAAGCACGACTTCCCCTACACGATCCGCGTCGTGTCGGAGATCACCGAGTCCAACGGCTCCTCGTCGATGGCCTCCGTCTGCGGCGCCTCGCTGGCGCTGATGGACGCCGGCGTGCCGATGAAGGCCGCCACCGCCGGCATCGCCATGGGCCTGATCAAGGAAGGCGAGCGCTTCGCGGTGCTCTCCGACATCCTCGGCGACGAGGACCATCTCGGCGACATGGACTTCAAGGTGGCCGGCACCGAGAACGGCGTCACCTCGCTGCAGATGGACATCAAGATCACCGGCATCACCGAGGAGATCATGAAGGTCGCCCTCGACCAGGCCAAGGGCGGCCGCCTGCACATCCTCGGCGAGATGGCCAAGGCCATCACCGGCGCCCGCGCCACGCTCGGCGAGCACGCCCCGCGCATCGAGGTCATCAAGATCCCGACCGACAAGATCCGCGAAGTGATCGGCACCGGCGGCAAGGTGATCCGCGAGATCGTCGAGAAGACCGGCGCCAAGGTCAACATCGAGGACGACGGCACCGTCAAGGTCGCCTCCTCGGACGGCAAGGCCATCCAGGCGGCGATCAACTGGATCAAGGGCATCGCCGCGGAACCGGAAGTCGGCGCCATCTACGAGGGCACCGTGGTCAAGGTCGTCGACTTCGGCGCCTTCGTGAACTTCTTCGGCTCCCGCGACGGCCTCGTCCACGTCTCGCAGCTCGCTGCGCAGCGGGTCGCCAACGTCAAGGACGTGGTCAAGGAAGGCGACAAGGTCTGGGTCAAGCTGATGGGCTTCGACGATCGCGGCAAGGTCCGCCTGTCGATGAAGGTCGTCGACCAGGCCTCCGGCCAGGAGATCAAGGGCGAGGCCGAGGCGGGCTGATCCCCGCCGAAGCATCGGAACGACCGGAAGGCCGGGCGCGTCGCGTCCGGCCTTTTCGCTGTTTTGCGCCCGTTCGCGCCACGACGGGCTTTGCCTGGCCCCCGATGCCGTGCGATGAAGACGGGACTTCTCGATGGCGACGCGGGGGCGGTACGCCGTCGACGGGGGCTTGCAGCATTCGGGGAGAGCGATCGGAATGAAGGTCACGGTCAACGCGCGCCAGAGCCTGCTCGACCACATCCCCCCCGGATCGGTCGGAGCCGAGATCGGCGTCTTCAAGGGCGCCTTCTCGGAGAAGCTGCTGAAGGCCACGAAGGCGAAGAAGCTCTATCTGATCGACCCCTGGGTCTCGCGCACCGAAGACGCCTACGACAAGGCCTGGTACGGCAAGACCAACTCCGACCAGGCGATGATGGACACGATCTGCAAGGGCGTGCGCAGGCGGTTCGCCGCGGAGATCGAGGCCGGCACCGTCGAGATCCTGCGCATGGAAAGCTCGAAGGCCGCGGCGATGATCCCCGACGAAAGCCTCGACTTCGTCTACATCGACGGCGACCATTCCTACGAGGGCGTCCGCGACGACCTTGCGAACTATCTGCCGAAGGTGCGGGCCGGCGGCCTGATCTGCGGCGACGACTACGGCCTCGGCGCCTGGTGGGGCGACGGCGTGCTCAAGGCGCTGCACGAGTTCCTGCCGACGGCGCCGGTGCGGATCGACTTCCTGATCGACGCCCAGTTCTGCCTGCGCAAACGCTGAACGGGGGTACCGTCCGCGGCAAAAACCGCTGGCGAGCCCCCTCGCGCCTGTTGCATATGTGCAGGGGAACGACGACTGTGCGGTGACGGGGCCGCGGTCGCGGCGCGGACCGCGCCGTCCGGCCGGCCCGGCGCCCCGCCCCTTCCCGACGGACAGGTCCCCATGCTCGAGATTCCGAAGGACGACGATCTTCTCGTTCGCACCGCGTGGCTCTACCACGTCGGCGGCCAGAGCCAGGAGGAGGTCGGCCAGGCGCTCGGCATCTCGCGCTTCCGCGTGACGCGCATGCTGGCCGAGGCACGCGAACGCGGCATCGTGCGCATCGCCATCGAGCACGCCACCACCGAGACGCTGAAGGCCGCCGACAAGCTGACCGCCGGCTACGGCCTGCGCGAGTGCATCGTCACGCCCAAACTCGGCGTCGACCCGGCCGCCCCGCCGTCCGAAGCCGAGGCCGAGATGGCGCGCCGGGCGGTGGGCATCGCCGCGGCCGGGCTGCTCGCCCGCAAGCTGCAGTCCGACGGCCCGGTGACGATCGGCATCGGCCTCGGCCGCACCATCGCCCGCATGGCCGAGGCGATCTCCGGGGTGCGCAAGAAGGACGTCCGCTTCGTCTCGCTGGTCGGCTCGCTGACGCGGACGGCCAAGGCCAATCCCTTCGACGTCTGCACCCAGCTCGCCGCCACCTGCGGCGGCGAGGCCTATTTCCTCGCCGCGCCCTATCTCGTCGACAGCGAGGCCGACGTCGACGTGATCATGAGCCAGCGCATCGTCCGCGAGACGCTGGAAGTGGCGCGGGCCGCCGACGTCTATTTCGTCGGCTGCGGCGAATGCCGCGAGGGCTCGACCCTGCATTCGAGCGGCCTCGTCACCGCCGAGGAATTCGCCACCGTCTCGGCGGCGGGAGCGGTGGTCGATTCCACCGGCAAGTTCTTCGACGCCCGCGGCCGCATCGTGCCGACCGAGCTCAACAACCGCACCATCGCCGTCAGCCTCGACGATCTGATGAGCCACGAGGTGGTGCTGCTCGCCGGCGGCCGGGTCAAGGCCGAGCCGGTGCGGGCGATGCTCGCCACCGGCATCGTCGACCGGCTGGTGGTCGACGGCGACCTCGCCGAACTGCTGGTGTGAGGCGGCCCTGCGGTTGAACGGACCTCTTTCCGACCTATCCGTCTTCGCTCCCATCGATCCCCACCACCGTCATTCCCGCGAGAGCGGGAATGACGGCGGATGGGCACTGGAAGGGTGACTGCATCGCCGGTTCCGGCGGGATCGAATGCCGCATCGAGCGAGGTCCGCAGCCGTTCGGACGGGGCGGGAACAGAGGTGGATCGACACGTGAGCCGGCGTGACACCGGCGCTGCGGCCCGCGCGTGCCGGGTTCGGCTGAACGCGCGATGGCGTTCGAGGGCCGCTGCGGCAGGCTCTGTCTCCGTTCGCTCCAGACGCCCTCGATGACGGAGACGGCCTCGGCCTCGGCCGGGGGTCAGACCTCGTGCTTGGGGCAAGCCTTCGCCGCCCAGGCGAGGCCGAGGTCGGCGAGGCCGGCTTCGATGCACTCGACGTCGAGCCGCAGCATGCCGCCGCCGGAGAAGTCGATGAAGACGTGACCGCCCGGCGCGTCGGTCTCCTCGAAGCGCAGGGCGAGGAGGTTGAGCACCGCGTCCTTCGCCTCGCGGCGGATACCGGCCGCTTCGACCTTGCGCACCCGCGAAAAATGCAGCGCCGCCCGGTGCCGCTCGAAGGAGCCGGCGCCCGCGCCCGCCGCCTCCCAGGCGAAGCGGTTCAGCACCATGACGAGGCGGCCGGCCTTCGGCTGCCACTCGATGTCGCCGACCTTGAGGACGCCGTCCTGGACGTGGGCGGACAGGACGGCGAGATCCTCGGCATCGAGGGCGGCGAGCTTCAAGTCGGACATGGCGGGCTTTCCTGACGCGGGACGGGGCCGGAGGCCGGCGGGACGGCAGCGGTGTTCGGGGCCCTCGCCGCCGTGCGGACGCGGACGAGGGCGGGCGGAGCGAAGGAGCGCCCGGGCGGGCGCCGTCCCGCAGATATGGGAAGCGGCGGCGGCGTTGTGAATGGCCGCAGGTCGGCGCCGCGGCGGGCGCGGGGCTCGGCTCCGTCCGACGGCCCGCCTCACCTTCCGGCAGGGTCTTCCACGCCCTCGCGCTGCGGCCGGGGCGGCCTCGCCCGCTCGGCGGTCCGTCCCGCTCACCAGTGGCCGCGCCGGCGGTTCCACGCGTAGAGCCGGTCGGCGAAGCGGTCGTAGAGGAAGCGGGCGAGCGGGCGCACCGGCGCCGCCCCCGCGATCGCCGCGAGCCAGCGGTCGCCGGGGGTGCGCCGCCAGATCTCGACGGCGCAATCGGCTCCGACGTAGAGCCGCCCGTCGGCGTCGACGGCGTGCAGGCGCCGGCGGACGTCCTCGATCCCGGCGCCGTGGGCGGCGAGCGCCTCCGGCTCCTCGCCGATGTCGCGGAAGTCGATCGCGCCGGCCTTCACCGCCCGCAGCAGCCGGTTGCGCTGGCGGTCGATGCCGGCGTCGCAGACCGGGCATTTCGAATTGTACCAGACCGTGAGCCTGCCCGGTTCCATCGAAGCTGCGTCCTCCGATCCGCGGCCGTGCGGGGGTCGGCCGGGTCAGCCGGAGATGCGCTCCACCACCGCGCCGCAACGGCCGATCTTCTCCTCGAGCCGTTCGAAGCCGCGGTCGAGGTGGTAGACCCGGTTGACGATGGTCTCGCCTTCGGCGACGAGGCCGGCGATGACGAGGGAGACCGAGGCGCGAAGGTCGGTCGCCATCACCGGGGCGCCGGTGAGCCGCTCGACGCCCTCCACGGTCGCCTTCTGGCCGTCGAGATGGATGCGGGCGCCGAGGCGGGCGAGTTCCTGCACGTGCATGAAGCGGTTCTCGAAGATCGTCTCGGTGATCACCGAGGTGCCCTTCGCCCGGGTCATCAGCGCCATGAACTGGGCCTGGAGATCGGTCGGGAAGGCCGGGAACGGCGCCGTCTCGACGTCGACCGCCTCGAGGGCGTGGCCGTTGCGGCGCACGCGGATGCCGCTGTTGGTCTCCTCGATGTCGACGCCTACGGCGCGCAGCACCCGGATCGGCTCCTCGATCAGCCGGGCGTCGGCGCCTTCGAGCAGCACGTCGCCGCCGGTCATCGCCACGGCCATGGCGTAGGTTCCGGCCTCGATGCGGTCGCAGACGACCCGGTGGCGGGCGCCGCGCAGGCGCGGCTGGCCCTCGACGACGATGGTGGAGGTGCCGGCGCCCTCGATCTTCGCGCCCATGGCGGTGAGGCAGGCGGCGAGGTCGACCACCTCCGGCTCGCGGGCGGCGTTCTCGATCACGGTCTCGCCGCGGGCGAGGCTCGCCGCCATCATCACGGTGTGGGTGGCGCCGACCGAGACCTTCGGGAAGACGACGCGCCCGCCCCGGAGCCCGCCGGGCGCCGAGGCGAGCACGTAGCCGCCCTCGACCTCGATCGTCGCGCCGAGCTGTTCCAGACCCATCAGGAACAGGTCGACCGGGCGCGTGCCGATGGCGCAGCCGCCCGGCAGCGACACCTTCGCCTCGTGCATGCGGGCGAGCAGCGGCCCGATCACCCAGAAGCTCGCCCGCATCTTCGAGACGAGGTCGTAGGGCGCCGTGGTGTCGACGATCGAGCGCGCGGTGAGGTTCATGGTCTGGCCGGTGAGGAGATCCTCGCCGGGACGCTTGCCGTTGAGCGAATAGTCGACGCCGTGATTGGTGAGGATGCGGGTCAGCAGCGCGACGTCGGCGAGGCGCGGCACGTTTTCGAGCGTCAGCGTCTCGTCGGTGAGCAGGCTCGCGATCATCAGCGGCAGGGCGGCGTTCTTCGCCCCCGAAACGGGTATGACGCCGGTGAGGCTGTTGCCGCCGACGATCCTGATCTTGTCCATCTTCGTCTCCTGCCGGGTCCCCGCGAAGCCTCGCGGGGCCGGCCGTCTCGATCTCGTCACCGACGGGTCCGCCGTCGGCGCCC
>CALCDT010000044.1 GCA_937900425.1 uncultured Alphaproteobacteria bacterium
GCCGTCGGCAAGCGCGTCGCCGGCCGCGGCGGCCGCCCCGCCGGCCGCCATTCCCGTCGTCTCCGGCGGCCAGCCCTTGATCGGCACCGCCGCCGGCTCGATGTCGGCGACGGCGCAGCCGGTGGCCTCGCCGACCCGGCGGGTCAGGGTGTTGAATTCCATCGCCTTGAGGAAGGCGATCAGTTGCTCGCCTTTCAGGCCGCGCACGGCGAGGGCGTCGATCGGCTCGTCGAGCGGGGTGTTCGTCTCCAGTAGAACGAGGCGGCGCGAAACGCGGGCCTGCTCGGCGAAGGCGATCAGGTTCTCGCGGCGCTTGGCCTGCTTGATGCCGTCGGCCTTGGCGAGCAGTCCCTCGAGGTCGCCGTATTCGAGGATCAGCTGGGCCGCGGTCTTGATGCCGATGCCGGGCACGCCCGGCACGTTGTCGACGCTGTCGCCGGCGAGCGCCTGGACGTCGACGACCTTGTCCGGCGGCACGCCGAATTTCTCCACCACCTCGTCGGGGCCGAGCCGGCGGTCCTTCATGGTGTCGAGCAGGACGACGCCGGGGCCGACCAGCTGCATCAGGTCCTTGTCGGAAGAGACGATGGTGACGTCCGCCCCTGCCTCGCGGGCGAGGCGGGTGTAGGTGGCGATGAGGTCGTCGGCCTCGTAGCGGGTCTTCTCGACGCAGGCGACGTTGAAGGCCTTCACCGCCTCTCGGATCAGCGCGAACTGCGGCACGAGGTCGGCCGGCGGTGGCGGCCGCTGGGCCTTGTAGGCCGGGAAGAAGTCGCTGCGGAAGGTCGGCCCCGAGGCGTCGAGGATCACCGCCAGATGGGTGGGCTTCACCCCCGCCGCGGTGTCGTCGGCCTCGCGCAGCAGCTTCCACAGCATGTTGCAGAAGCCGGCGACGGCGCCGACCGGCACGCCGTCGGACTTGCGCGTCAGCGGAGGCAGCGCGTGGTAGGCGCGGAAGATGTAGCCCGATCCGTCGACGAGGAAGACGTGGTCGCCGGGGCGGACGGGGCGGTGGTGCGGGGCGGAATCGGCAGGGGCGTCGGACATGGGCGGGACTATAGCAAAGGCCCCGCCCCCGGCCACCGGTTTAGCGGGGGGCCGCCGGCGCTCCTCAAACCCCGGTCAGATGCGGACTGGAGAAACCCAGCAGCGTCAGCCCCGCCTTCACCTCCGGCGCACTCATGAACAACTCCCAGAGCAGGCCGGAGCGGTGGTTCTCGATCATGCAGACGATCGGGCCCTGGTCGATGGCGAGGTGGCTGTCGGCGACCCAGCCGGCGCCGGGGTGGAAGGCGTCGGCGAAGCCGAGGTCACGGAACAGATCGTCGCCGCGGTCGTGGCCAAAGTGGCGCGCCGCCGCCATCGCCTCGTCCGGCAGATAGGGAAAGGCCGACAGTGCCGCGGTCGGGGTGATCGTGCCGGTGTCGTTGGTCGGCGAATGGGCGTCGTAGCCCTTCGGATCGTCGCTGGCGGTGAGGCCCCAGCAGGCCGGGCCGTAGCCGGCGTGTCCGTGGGGATTGTCGACGCAGTGGGCGTGGTTAATGCGGCTGTGGGCGAGGTTCTGGGCGAAATAGTCGGCGTAGCCGTCGACGAGGCCGCGCGGATCGAGCCCGAGGAAGGAATAGTGCGAGAAGAACAGCGGGCCGCCGAGCTTCGGGCCGAGCGGCAAAGTCACGCCATAGGCGCTTTCCCCGTTGCGGAAGTCGTTTCCCATCGCCCAGGAGCGGTGATAGGGCCGCTCGCCGACGCCGACGCCGTGGCCGGGCGAGGCGGCGGCCAGCAGGTGGGTGACCAGGCACTCGTTCCAGCCGGTGATCGGCAGGTCGATGGCGAAGCCGTGGTTCGGGCTCCAGTGCCAGAGCAGGCCGTCGTCCTTGGCGCGGTGAAAGAAGTCCCATTCGACGCCGTGCCAGAGCCGGTCGATCGCCGCCACGAGCGCCGGCTCGCGGCCGGCGAGATACTGCCGCGCCGTGAGAAGCCCCATCATCAGGAAGGAGGTCTCGACGAGGTCGGCGCCGTCGTCCTTCGGCGAGAACGGAATGACGCGGCCGGTGGCGCCGTGGAGGAAATGCGGAAAGGCGCCGCGGAAGCGGTCGGCCCCCTCGAGGAAGGCAAGGATACGGGAAAGGCGCTCGACGAGTTCGGTGCGGGGCACGATGCCGCGTTCGGTTCCGGCGACGAGCGCCATGACGCCGAAGCCGGTGCCGCCGGTCGTCACGGTGTCGGCGGCGGAATAACTGTCGTAGGCCTGATTGCTGCGCTCGCGGGCCATGCCGGAGACGGGATGGGCGAAGTCGCGGAAGTAGCGCAGCGTCGTCGCCTGAACGGCGTCGAGCAGGGCGTCGTCGGAAAGCGTCGGGGACAGGCGCATCGGAAGCTCTTCTGGAAGAAGGGGCTGGCGGCGGGCGGCCTTCGCTAGACGGCGATCGTCCAGTCGACCTCGATGGAGCGCAGCGTCCGGCTGTCGGGGCCGGCCGAGACGACGAAGCGGCCGGGCTCGAACACCCGGGCGGTGTCGGCGACGTCGGCGCCGCGGGCGAAGGAGAGGTCGGCCGCGGTGAGGCGGAAGACGAGGCGGCGGCGCTCGCCGGGGCGCAGCGTCACCTTCTCGAAGGCGGCGAGCTGGCGGATCGGCCGGCTGCGGCTCGCCACCGGATCGCCGACGTAGAGCTGGACCACGGCCGCGCCGGCGCGCCGACCGGTATTCTCGACCGGCACGGCGACGCGGATCTCGCCGGCTTCGGCGGCCCGCTCCGCGGTTCCTCGCCCGGCGTCGGTCCCCGCCTCGACTTCCGGGGCGCCGATTGCGATCTCGGAGTAGCCGAGGCCGAAGCCGAAGGGGAAGAGGCCGTCGTCGTGGGCGAGCCCGTCGGCGACGTCGACGTAGCCGGTGCGGAACTTCTCGAAGCGGCCGGTGAAGGGCCGTCCGGTCGGCAGGCGGGCGTGATGCACCGGGATCTGGCCCTCGTGGTGGGGAAAGGTCGCCGGCAACCGCCCGGTCGGCTCGGCGGAGCCGAGCAGCAGGTCGGCGACGCCGGAACCGGTCTCGGTACCGCCGAACCAGACGACGAGCAGGCCGTCGCAGTCGGCGACGACGTCCGTCAGCACCAGAGGCCGGCCGGTCATCAGCACCGCGACCACCGGCTTGCCGGTCGCCTTCAGCGCCGTGAGCAGGCGGCGCTGGGGCGCGGGCAGGCGCAGGTCGGTGCGCGAGGAACTCTCGCCCGAATACTCCTTGGCCTCGCCGACCACCGCGACGACGACGTCGGCCGCCCGCGCCGCCGCCACCGCCTCGGCGAGCATCGCCTCGGCGCCGCGCGGATCGAAGGTCGCCGAGCGGGTGGCGCCGTCGTGGACGTTGAGCCGGTCGGCGAGCCAGGCCTCGTCGACGAGGTCGCAACCGCGGGCGTGGACGAGGGATATCCGTCCCTCGAGCCCGGCGCGCACCGAGACCGCGTCGGTGAAGCGGCCGCAGACCGCCCAGGTGCCGTTCATGTTGACGAGATCGTCGGCGAGTGGGCCGACGAGGGCGACGCGGGTCTCCGCCTTCAAGGGCAGCACCGCGTCCTCGTTCTTCAGCAGCACCGACGAGGCGGCGACCGCCTCGCGGGCGAGCTCGCGGTGGCCGGGCGAGAGCAGCACGCTTTCGGGCGGGCCGCGGTCGATGCGGATATAGGGGTCGGCGAGGAGGCCGAGGCGCTCCTTGGCCTCCAGCACCCGGCGGCAGGCGGCGTCGACGAGGGCGGGGTCGACCCGGCCGGCCGCGACCGCCGCCTCCAGATGGTCGAGATAGGCCTCGGCGACCATGTCGAGGTCGACGCCGGCGCCGATCGCACGCACCGCGGCGCCGGCGAGATCGGCGGCGACGCCGTGGTGGATCAGTTCCATGACGCCGGTGTAGTCGGCGACGACCAGCCCCTCGAAGCCGAAGCGGGCGCGCAGCACGTCGCCGATCAGCCGGCCGTTGGCGTGCATCGGCACGCCGTCGACCGTGTTGAAGGCGGCCATCACGCTGCCCGCTCCGGCGGCGACGCCGGCGGCGAAAGGCTTCAGGTAGACGTCGTGGAGATCGGCCGGGCCGACCAGTGCTGCGGCGTAGTCGCGCCCGCCCTCGGCGGCGCCGTAGGCGACGAAATGCTTGAGGCAGGCCATCACCGCCTCCGGGCAGGCGAGGTCGTCGCCCTGGAAGCCGCGGACCATGGCCCCGGCGAAGCAGGCGGCGAGGTGGGGATCCTCGCCGGGGCTTTCGGCGATCCGGCCCCAGCGCGGATCGCGGCAGACGTCGACCATCGGCGCGTAGGTCTGGTCGATGCCCATCGCCGCGGTTTCCAGCGCGGCGGCGCGGGCGGTGCGCTCCACGAGGGCCATGTCGAAGCTCGCCGCGAGGGCGAGCGGCAGCGGAAACACCGTGCGGTAGCCGTGGACGACGTCCTCGGCGAACATCAGCGGGATCTTCAGCCGGCTCTGCATGGCGAGATCCTGGAAGGCGCGCACCGCCTCGCGGCTCTTGATGCCGAAGATCGAGCCGATCTTCCCGGCGACGACCTTCTCGCGGACGCCCTCGTTGACCACCGCGCCGGTCAGCGTGTCGCCGCCGGGCGTGACGAGGTTGAGCTGGCCGATCTTCTCGGCGAGCGTCATCTGCGCGAGGAGTTGTTCGACCCGTCCGACCATGTCCTCTCCCCTTCCCGCCGCTCGCCGCCTTCGCGGCGGGTCTGTTGTCGCCGAAAAATCCGGCGAGAGAAAGGGCGCCGCCGCCGCCCCGTCACGGTGCCCCTTTACCGCCGCGCCGCGCCATCGTAACGCTAGCCCGTCGAGCGCATGGAGCATGAAAGATGACGACGGGCGAGCCTTCGTTTTTGATCGGCGGAGGCGCGGCCGCGGAGGCGATCGCCGCCTTCGACTGGTCGACGACCGCGCTCGGCCCGATCGCGGGCTGGCCGCTGGCGTTGAAGACGGCGCTCGGCATGATGCTGTCGTCGCATTTTCCCAAGGCGATCGTCTGGGGTCCGGACCTCCTCACCTTCCACAACGACGCCTTCCGGCCGATCCTCGGCGCCAAGCCCGGTGCGATCGGCCGCTCCTTCCGCGACGTCTGGGCCGAAGCCTGGCCCGACATCGAGGGGATGGTGCGGCGGACTTTCGCCGGCGAGGCGATCTTCATCGAGGATTTCGCGCTGACGATCGAGCGCAACGGCTATCCGGAAGAGGCGTTCTTCACCTTCTGCTACAGCCCGATCCGCGGCGACGACGGCGAGATCGCCGGCCTGATGGACACGGTGATCGAGACGACCGGAACCGTGGAGGCCCAGCGCCAGCTCGCCATCGTCAACGGCGAGCTGGCCCACCGCATGGGCAACGTGCTGACCATGGTCAACGCCATCGTCAACCTGTCGCTGCGCCACGCCCGCGACCTCGACGACGCCCGCGAGACCCTCGCCCAGCGTCTCGCCGCGCTCGCCCAGGTCCAGATGCTGCTGACCAGCGCCGCGGTGATCGACACCGGCCTTTCCGATCTCGTCGAGAAGGCGCTCGCCCCACATGCGATGCTGCGCCACCGCATCACCGTCACCGGCGACGACTGCCGGCTCGACGCCAAGCAGGGCCTGTCGCTGTCGCTGGTGCTCAACGAGCTGCTGACCAACTCGATCAAATACGGCGCGCTCTCCGGCTCCGAGGGCACCGTGGCGATCGCCTGGGGCCATGCGGCGGAGGGCGACCTCGCCGTGTTCCGCTTCTCCTGGGAGGAGACCGCCGTCGGCTCGGGGCCCAGCGAGCGCCAGGGCTTCGGCACCCGGCTGCTCAAGCAGTTCGCGCCCGCCGCCTTCCAGGGCAACGCCCGCATGGCGGTCGAGGACGGGCGGCTCGTCTACGAGATCGTCACCGCCGCCGCGCGGGTGAGCGCGGGCTGAGCATCGGCGGCGGCGAAAGGGGCCGGGCCGGCGAGGAGCGCCCTGATGCCCGCCGGACATCCCCGCCCGCGCGTCATTCCGCCGCTTCGAGCCGGATCCGACGCGGCGCCGGCTCGTCGACGGCGAGGTCGAGGATCGGCTTCAGCCGGGCGCGGCCGTTCTCGATCTCGAGCAGGCTGTCGTAGAAGGAGCGGCCGGTCTCGTCGAGCGGCGGGGTCGGCTCGTGCATGACGCTGATGACGATCGAGGCCGGGCAGCGCGCCTTGATCAGCGCGAGGAATCGGGTGCGGGCGGCCGGGTCGAGGGCGGCGGTCGCCTCGTCGAGGAACAGCACGTCGGGCCGGTGCAGCAGGATGCGGGCGAGGACGAGGCGCTGCTTCTGACCGCCGGAGAGGATGTCCTCCCAGCGCCGGCCGCGCCACTGGCCGTCGGCCAGCGCCTCGCAGAACTCGCCGAGCCCGGCGGCCGCGAGCACGGCGGCGATCTCGACGTCGTTGAAGCGGCTCTCGTCGACCGGCAGCGCCACCAGCTGCTTGAGCGAGCACTGCGGCAGGCGGATCTCCTGGCAGGCGTAGAGCAGGCGGGCGCCTTCCGGGAACAGGACCTCGCCGCGGCCGTGGGCCCAGAGCCCGGCCAGCGCCTTGATCATCGACGACTTGCCGCAGCCCGACGGGCCCTTCACGAAGACCCACTGGCCCGGCGAGAAGGCGAGACGGCCGGTCTCGAGGAAGGCCTCGTCGTGGCCCTGGTGCATCAGCTGCAGCTTGCGCACGGCGAGGCTGCCGTCCGCGTTGCGGCCGGTGTAGTCGAAGGCGCGCACGCCGGTCTCGGCGTAGAAGCCGTGGTCGTCCTGCACCGCTTCGATCGCGCCCGCGAGCTCGATGACGCGGCGGGCGTTGGCGCGCAGGTTGGCGATGTCCGGCATGACGTTGATCAGCCAGGAGCAGTTGTTGATCAGCGAACTGACCAGTTCCGACCCGGTGACGTAGGTCTTGAAGTCGACGCCGCCGGCCATGTAGCTCGGCAGCATCGGCAGGTAGGACACCACCTTGTCGGTGAGGAAGCCGTAGAGGCCGTGGAAGGAGAGGAACACCGAGGCGATGCGGTTCTTCTTTTCCCAGGTGTCGTCGATCGAGGCGTAGAGCGTTCCGTGGATCTTGGCCTGGACGCCCTCGCCGCGGGAGGCGGCGACCTGGAGCGAGCGGCGGGTCAGCGCGCTGAATTCGCCGCGATAGCTCGCCTCGTAGCTCTGCATCGCGACGTTGAGGCGCTCCATCACCTTGCCGATCTTCAGGGCGATGAAGGTGTTGAGCGGCACGTAGGCGCCGACGACGACGAAGACCAGCACGATCGAGCCCCACTGGCCGAGGAATTCGAGGCCCTCGACCGCGGTGGTGGTCTCCATCAGCTTCTGGCCGACGAAGAAGACCGAGGTGACGACGGTGAGCAGGCCCATGGCGAGGCCGAGGGCGCCGCCGGTCATGTCCTTGACCGCGTCCTGGACGCGCTGGTCGATGTTGTCGGGCAGCCGGGTTCCGCCCGCCTCGGCTCCCGTTCCGCTCATCAGGTGGAAATAGGCGCGCCGCTCGCCGAGCAGGGCCTTGTTGAACTCGCCGTCGAGCCAGCGCCGCCACTTGCGGTGCATGGTGGTGGAGACGTAGTGCCGGATACCGACGAGGAGGAAGGACTTCAGGGCGGCGAGGCCGACGAGGACGAGGCCGCTCGACAGCAGCCGGCCTTTCGCGACCTCGGTCTCGACGACGTGGAAGTTGACGATGGCGCTGATGAATTCGCCGGAGGCTTCCGCGACCCAGACGCCGGACTTGCTCACCGCGGCTGTGAGGCAGGCGACGGCGATGGCCAGCGCCCAGGCCTCCGCCCAGCGCGCCGACGTCCACCAGGCGGTGAGCAGGCCGCGAAAGTTTCGCATGCCGGAGACTTGGGTCACCGGAGCTTCTCCTCGAACCACGCGTCGTGCATTAGCACTTCGCAAACCATACGCCCCCAGAGCCGAGGCTGCGTGCCGATCCTGAACAAATGGTTAAAATTCTTCCGTCCCAAAAACGCATAATTCGAAACCCGAAGAAAAAACAGAACAAAAATGTCACAGTAGATCGTTCACTCCGACGAGCTTTCGCATGGATCGGAAGTGATTTTGATATCGCATTCGCGAATTGTTTCCGTTGCGACGCACAAAAGCCGCTCGAAATCCGGGTTATTGTTCGCGTCTATTCGACCTATGCGCGCCGCATGTCCGCTTCCGGTGCCGCGCGATCTTGCGCTGGTTGAGCGGACGGCGCGGCGGAACCGTGGCATTCCGGCATCACCACCCGGCAAAGCGTGCCGACCCGTCGCGGCCGCCGGCGCGTCGGATCTCCCTCGCCGCGCCGCAACGTCGGTCCCGCGGGCGCGAGAACGTGAAAAGGCCGGCGCAGGGCCGGCCTTCCGATCGAGATTTCGTGGTGGAAAACGGAAGGATCAGGACCGCGGGCGGGTCTTCTCCGGGTCGAAATGCGGGAAGGCGACGACCCGGGCCGGCAGGCGCTTCTGCTCGCCGTCGAGCTTGCCGATCTCGACCTCGGTGCCGATGTCGGCGCAGGCGACGTCGAGCCGGGCGAGCGCGATGGTCTTCTTCAGGATCGGCGAGCGGGTGCCGCTGGTGACGACGCCGACCCGGGCGCGGCCGACGTGGACGCAGTCGCCGTGGGAGGCGACGACGGCGCCGTCGATCTCGAGGCCGACCAGCTTGCGCGCCGGGTGGGCCTTGCGACGGATCAGCGCCTCGCGGCCGACGAAGTCGGCGTCCTTGGTCTTGAGCGGCACCGTGAAGCCGATGCCCGCCTCGAAGGGGTCGGTCTCGTCGGAGAAGTCGTAGCCGGCGAAGACGAGGCCGGCCTCGATGCGCACCATGTCGAGGGCGGCGAGCCCCATCGGCACGAGACCGCGCGGCGCACCGGCCTCGTAGACCGCGTCGAACACCGCCTTCGCGTCCTTGGGATGGCACCAGATCTCGTAGCCGAGTTCGCCGGTGTAGCCGGTGCGCGAGACGACGACCGGCTCCCCGGCCGGCCCGCCGAGGCGCCCGACCGTCAGCTTGAACCAGCCGAGTTCGGCGAGCGTCGGCCGGGCCGGCGCGGTCCAGATCACCTCGGCGAGGATCTCGCGGCTGAGCGGACCCTGGACGGCGATGTTGTGGAGCTGGTCGCTCGACGAACGCACCAGCACCTTGAGCCCGAGCTCGGCGGCCTTCTCGCGCAGGGCGACGCCGCCGTAGTCGTCGCCGCCGATCCAGCGGAAGTTGTCGTCGCCGAGGCGCATCAAGGTGCCGTCGTCGATCATGCCGCCGTGGGGGTGGCACATCGCCGAATAGACGACGTCGCCGACGGCGAGGCGGCGGACGTTGCGCGTCAGGCAGTGGTCGAGCAGGGCCTCGGCGTCGGGGCCGGTGACCTCGAACTTGCGCAGCGGCGACAGGTCCATCACCACCGCCTTCTCGCGGCAGGCCCAGTATTCGCCGAGGGCGCCGGTGGCGGGGAAATCCTTCGCCAGCCAGTAGCCGCGGTATTCGACGAAGTTGCGGGTGTGGGCGGCGAAGGAGGCGTGGAAGGCGGTCTCGCGGGTCATCTGCGGTTCGGCGTCCCTGGTCGGGCGGATGGCGACGGCGCGGGTGAATCTCTCCGCGCCCGAATAGGTCCGCACGTGGATGTCGGTCGGGTTCCAGCCGTTGGCGGCGGTGGTGTCGTCGGGACAGGCCGACGAGACGCAGACGAGGTCGGTCAGCGCCCTGAGCAGCACGTAGTCGCCCGGCCGCGACCACGGCTCGTCGGCGATCATCTGGCCGTGGGCGTCGATCGCCGTGTTGAAGAAGAAGTTGGCGGCCATCCAGCCGGCGCGCGGGGCGACGCCGTGGCCGGCGAGGGCGCCGTTGAAATTGTCGCTGCAGTTGACGTGGCCGGGATAGCCGATGTCGTCGTAGTATTTCGCCGAGCAGGCGAGGGCGAAGGCGTCGTGGCGGCCGCAGGTGTCCTGCACCACCTCGACCAGCGGTTCCATGTCCTGGTCGTAGTATTTCGAATGCAGCCCGGGCATCGGATAGGCCCCGCCCATCAGGGTGCGCGTCGTCGTGACGTCGAGCGGATGCTCGATGCCGCGGTCGAGCTTGCGGGCGGAGAAGCACTGGAAGTCGGTGCACTGGCGGCCGTCGACGTCGAGGATCTGGATGTAGTCGCCGGCGCGGACCAGATAGGCCCGGGCGGTCGAGGAGGCGATGCGCAGGTCGAGGACCGGGTCGGCCAGCGGGTCGGGCAGCGCGAAGCGGCCGGAGCCGCGCGGCCTCGCCCGCTCGACGAGGACCGTGACCGGCGTCGTGGTGTCGTGACCGTCGACCGCCATCGGCGCGCCCGGGGCGGCGACGATGACGACGCCCGCCGCCGCGACGACGAGGCTCGCCTCGTCGCCGGCCGGGGATGCCGCCCCGAACAGGACGAGCGCCCGGGCGGCGGCGAGGTCGAGGCGGCGGCGTTCGGCGGCGCGGCGCAGGC
>CALCDT010000045.1 GCA_937900425.1 uncultured Alphaproteobacteria bacterium
CTACGTGCTCTGGCATTATCCGGTGCCGTCGGAGACCTTCGTCCTCGCCGAGCTCGCCGAGCTCGTCGCCCTCGGCCACGACGTCCGGGTCTTCTGCCGGCACGTGCCGCATCCCGACTTCGACCCCGGCGTCGCCGTGCCGTGGGAGCGGGTCGAGAGTGCCGAACTGCTCGCCGCCCGTCTGGTCGAGACCGGCCGGACGATCGTCCACGCCCACTTCACCTATCCGACGGTGACGGAGTTCGCCTGGCCCGCCGCGGAACGGGCCGGCCTCGACTTCACCTTCATCGCCCACGCCCAGGACATCTTCCGCCACGAGACCGACGCGAAGAACCGGGTCGGCGAAATCGCCCGCTCGGACCGCTGCCGGCGCGTCTTCACGCTGTCGCGCTATCACCGCGACTGGCTGATCGCGCGCGGCGTGCCGGCCGAGAAGATCGTCATCAACCCGAACGCCCTCGACACGAGGGCGTTCGCCGCCGCCCGGGTCGAGGGGCGCGAGCGACGGACGACGCGGACCGTCGTCGCCATTCACCGCTTCGCCGAGAAGAAGGGCCTCGAGGCGCTGATCCGCGCCGGCCGGCTGCTCGACGGCGACGGGATCTCGATCCGCCTCTACGGCTACGGCGAGCGCGAAGAGGCGTACCGGCGGATCATCGCCGAGGAGAGGATCGCTAACGTCACCATCGAGGGGCGGCTGGCGGGACGCGACGCCGTCCTCGCCGCGCTGCGCGAGGCCGACCTCTTCGCCTGCCCGTCGGTCGTCGCCGCCGACGGCGACGTCGACGGCATCCCGACCTCGGTGCTCGAGGCGATGGCGGCCGGGCTGCCGGTGCTGACGACCGCCGCCGCCGGCCTGCCGGACGTCGTCGAGGACGGACTGACCGGCATCGTCGTCGAGCCGACGCCGGAGGCGATCGCCGCCGGCATCCGCCGTTTCTACGGGCTGAGCGACGCCCGCGTCGCGGCGATGATCGAAATCGCCGCCGACCGCGTCGCGGCCCGATTCGACGTGACGCGGCTCGTCCGGGTGCTGCTTTCCGTGTGGCGCGACGAGCCGCTCGACCTCGGCATCGTCGCCTGGAACAATCCCGAGGAACTGAAGGAGATCGTCGAGCGGCTCTACCGGCTGACGGCGACCCCGTTCCATCTCGTCATCTGCGACAACCGTTCCGATCCGACGCTGCGGGCGTGGCTGGTCGAGTTGTGGCGGGCGAAGGACAACCTGACGCTCGTCCTCAACGACCGCAACGCGCTGGTCGGGCCCGGCACCAACGTCGCCATGGCGCAGGGCACTGGCGAGGTCTTCGTCTATGTCTGCGGCAAGGAAGGCTTCGCGCTGAAGCCGGGCTGGGAGATCGGCTTCCGCCACGTCATGGCCGAGGATCCGCGGGTCGGTCTCGCCGGCACCCTCTGCCACTCGCCGACCTATCTCACCGGCCGCGACTATCCAACGGGCATCCCGCTGTTCGAGGCGTTCCGCGACAAGGCCTTCGCGACGGACAATCCGCACCGCCTCTTCGCCCACGTGCAGGGCGGGCTGTTCGCGGTGCGGCGGGCGATGGCGGAGGCGATCGGCGGCTTCAGCGACGCGGTGCCCCACGCCTACACCGACGTCGAGATGAGCTTCCACGCCGAGGCGAACGGCTGGCGCCTCGCCGAGGTACCGGGCATTCTCGGCCTCTACGCCAAGACCCGGCCCGGCCTTTCCGCGCGCATCGACGAGACCGTCGCCGCCGCCCACCCGCCGCGCCTCGCCGACCTTCCCGACCTCGACGCCATCGCCGCCGGCCGCGCGAGGCACTGCAATCTGTGCGGGTGGACGGGGCCGGCCTTCCGCGCCGAGGCCGTCGCCGGGGCGGCCCCGACGGCCGCCGGGGTGGATGCACGGTCCGACGCCCTCTGTCCGGCCTGCGCCTCGACGGCGGCACAGCGGACGCTGTGGCGCTGGCTCGCGGGTTCGGTGCTGCTCAACCGTCGCCTGCCGGCGCTCCTCGTCGGCGTCGACGCGCCGCTTTCGGCGACCCTCGACCGCGAGTTCACCGCGGTCGCGGTCGGCGTCGAAGCGTTCCGGGCAGGCGCCGTCAAAGCGCCGCCGGGCGGCTTCGCCGCGGCGGTCGTCGTCGGCGCGCTCGACCTCGGCTCGGCCGACGAACCGGTCCTCGCCCACC
>CALCDT010000046.1 GCA_937900425.1 uncultured Alphaproteobacteria bacterium
GGCTTCGGCGGCGGCGGCGCGCTCGGCCTCGGCGGCCGCTTCCGCCGCCTGCCGCTCGGCCTCGACCCTCGCCGCTTCCGCGTCACGGGTGGCGAGTTCGCGATCCTGCTTCATCCGCTTGAGCTGGCGCGAGAAGGTCTCGCGCTCGAGAATGTCCGACTGCATCGCCTCGACCCGCCGCACCTCGCGCTCGAAGGCGCGCAGAGTCAGATAGGCGGTGAAGGCGGTGACGTCGATGCTGCGGGCCGGTTCAGCGACCGGGCCGCGGAACAGGATCGCCACCTGCGGCTGGGCACCGGCCACCGCGTCGGCGCCGGCGTCGACCGTCAGCGTCCAGTCGCTCGACAGCGTTCCCGCCGAAAGATCGACGATCGCCGAGGCGCCGGTCGCCGCCGAGGCGCCGGCGACCGCGATCCGCGGCGCCCGGAGCGTGCCGCCGGCCACCGTGAACGAGCCCTCGAGCCGGGAGAAGGCGAGGTCGCCGCTGTCGACCTGGGCGGTGAAGGCACGAGCGATGTCGTCGCTTTCGAGAGTGAGTCCGGCGTCGACCGCCCGTGTAACCGCGCCGAAGGCCGCCGGATTGAGCGAGCGGATCACGCCGTCGGAAATCGTCATGCCGCCGCCGCCGCCGAGCCCGGCGACGACGCCGGAGACGCTGCGCCCGATCCCTTCGACGTCGAGATGGGCGTCGAGCCGGCCGGAGGCCACCGCCCGTCCGCCGCGCTGCCACACCAGTTCGTCGAGCGCCGCGCCCTCGAGCCGCGCCCGGAGCGCGACGTCGGCCGCCCCCTCCCCGTCCCGCCTGATCGACAGGCTGCCGGTCAGCGCGCCGCCCGCGATCCGCCCGGCGATCTCCTCGACGGCGAAGCCGGTCGCCGAAGCGCGCAGCCGCGCCGACGCCCCCTCGGCGACGAGGTCGCCGGCGAGGGCGAGCCGGCGCGTCGACAGCGAAACCACCCCGTCGAGCCCCTCGATCAGGGCCGGGCCGAACGGCACCTCCGGCCACGGGCTGCTCGTCGTCACCGGCGGATCGAGGGTGCCGGAGCCGAGCGCGAGTTCGGCGAGGGCGGCGAAGTCGACCGCGTCGGCCGACAGCGCGCCGGAGAGATGGGGCCGCCGCGGCGCGAGATCGAGCGCGAGATCGCCGGAAACCGCGGTGCCGACGAGGTCGCCGCGAAGTCCGGCGAGGGTCAGCTTGCCGTCGGCGAGGGCGAGCCGCGCCGAAAGGTCGAGCGGCAGGCTTCGGGTGAGGCTGGCGAGCCGCGGCCCGGACAGCGCCAGCACCGGGCCGAAATCGTCGCTTTTCACCGCCAGCGCCAGATCGGCCCGCGCCGCGGCGCCCGCCGGCACGGCGACCTCGCCCTCGACGCGGGCGGCCGTCGTGCCGAGCGCGGCGTCGGTCGTGATCGCGAGCGAGCGGGACGGCACGCCGTCGAGGTCGACGCCGACGCGGCCGGCCCCGGCGCTGCCGTCGTCGTCGACCGGGAAGCCGAGCTGGCGCATGATCCGCGCACCGTTCGGCCCCTCGAGCGTGGCCGCGAGCCGCACGCTGCCGTCGCGCCAGCGTTCCGGCCGGCCGGTGAAGGCGAGGTCGGTGGCGATCTTCGTCGCCCCGGCACCGCCTTCGAGGCGGCCCGCGAGCACGGTGTCGCCGCCCTCGGCCCGCGCGTCGAGGCTGGCCCGCAGCCGCAGCGGAGCGATCACCGGGGCGGCGGTGGCCGAAAACGAAGCGGCGCCCGGCGCGAGCCGGCCGAGCAGTGCGGCGAGCGCCTCGGTCCTCTCCGCCGACAGCGACGCCTCGATCTTGCCGTCGGGGGCGCCGGCGATGTCGACCACGCGGCCGGAGGCGGTGATCGCGGCCCCGGCGAGATCGGCGATGCGGAAGCGGTCGAGACCGAGGGTGCCGCCTTCGAGACGGGCGTCGACGTCGACGCCCCGCGCTGTCGCCTCGCCGAGGCCGACGGCGTCGGCGGTCAGCGTCAGCGCGAAGTCGGTTTCCGTCAGCGAGGCGGCCGGGTCGCGGCCGGCGACGACGGCGCCGAGGGCGCGCGCCGCTTCGAGATCGAGAGTGTCGGCGGAGAGCACCGCCGAGAAATGGGCCTTGCGCGCGCCGACCGCGGCGTCCCAGGTCAGGCTGCCGGCGACTGTCGCCTCGCCGATCCGCGCGTCGAGGTCGGACAGGGAGACCGCATCGGCCGACGCCGCGACCTCGGCGTCGAAAGAGAAGGCCGGCAGGCGCCCGGCGCTCGCCCCCGGCCGCCACCACGACACCAGCGTCTCCGGCTGGCGCGACGACAGCGCGGCGTGACCGCGGAAGCCGAGGGTTTCACCGACCGTCAGCTCGCCCGTGGCCGCAAGATCGCTCTGGCCCGGCAGGCGCGCCTCGAGCTGCTGGAGATACCAGCCGCCGTCGCGGGTCGCCGCGTCGAAGCGAAGATTCTGGACGAGGTCGCCGCCGACCACGACGCCCGGGATGTCGAAGCCGATCTGCCCGGGGATCGGCGGCTTCGGCAGCGCGGCGAGGGTCGCCGCGAGCCCGCCGAGCGCCTCCGAAAAGCCGACCGGCTGCGCCGCGCCGCCGCCGAGCGCGCGGTCGACGTCGATCTGCCGCGACGACAGCACGGCGTCGAAATAGGGAGCGTCTGCGAAGGTGACGTTGGCGGCGCCGCTGATCACGAGCGGGCGGTCCTCCGGCCCGACGCGCATCTCGCCCTCCTTCAGCAGCAGGCGGAAAGGATCGAGCTCGAAGCCCGCGGCGAGGCGCAACGGCGTCGTCTCGGTGTCGCCCTCGGCGATCACCCGGTTGACCGCCAGCGTTCCGGCATAGTGCGGTTCGCCGCCCTCGACGCCGACCTTGCCGTCGAGCGCGATCGACAGCGGGCGCCCGGCCGGCAGGATCTCGGCGCTGACGCGAATCTCGCCCCTCTCGTCGGCCTCGCCCGCCGCCGCCCGGATCATCGCCGGCTCGCCGCCGAACACGGCGGCGCCGTCGAACTTGTAGGGTCCGGCGAGGGTACGGGCGTCGACGAGGGCATTGACGCCGGTGACGTAATAGTCGGCGGCGCGGCGCTCGTCGGCGACGACGATCCGCCCGTTGCGGATCTCGACCTTCTCGAGCACCACCTTCTTCGGGTCGATCCGCGCCGGAACCCGGTTCTTCAGCCACTCGAAGGCGCCGTCCTCGGTGATGCGGACGTTGATCGAGGGCTCGTCGAGCGCCATGTCGACGACCCGCACCTCGCCCTGCAGCAGCGGAAACAGCTCGACCCGCACGGAGAAGCGCTTGACCGTCATCAGCGGCGGCACCCCGGCCTCGCCGATGCGCACGTCGGTGAAGGTCAGCGAGGGCAGCGGCAGGATGCGGGCGTCGGCGGTGCCGTCGACGCGGACCCGGTGGCCGAGCATCGCCTCCGCCTGCGCCTCGAAGTTCGAGCGGAAGGCGTTCCAGTCGACGAAAAAGGGCCCGACCAGCGCCGTCAGCAGCGCCAGCACGATCAGGATCCCGAGACCGAAATAAAGCTTGTTCAGCGCTCAACTCTCCACGCCGCGGGACACCCCGGCCCGGACCGCGCGATCACGCCCCGGGCATCTTGCCCGGATTCATGATCCCGGCCGGGTCGATCGCCCGCTTGATCCGCCGCATCACCTCGAGCCCGGCCGCCCCATGCTCGCGCTCCATGTATTTCAGCTTTCCCTGGCCGACGCCATGCTCGCCGGAGGCGGTTCCCCCCATTTCCAGCGCCCGCACGGCGAGCCGCGCGATCAGCGCCTCGGCCCGCTCCACCATCGCCGCGTCGTCCTGGTCGACGACGAGGCTCAGGTGGAAGTTGCCGTCGCCGACGTGGCCGACGATGGGGGCGAGCAGGCCGCTCGCCGCGACGTCCTCCGCGGTGGCGACGACGCAGTCGGCGAGCCGCGAGATCGGGACGCAGGCGTCGGTCGCCACCACCCGCCAGCCGGGACGCAAGGCCTGTGCCGCCCAATAGACATCGTGGCGCGCCTGCCACAGCCGGGTGCGGTCCTCCGGCCGGGTCGCGAAGTCGAGGGCGCCGCCGCCGTTGTCCGCCGCGATGGCGGCGAAGAGTTCGAGCTGCTCGGCGACGCCGGCCGCCGTGCCGTGGAACTCGACGAACAGCGTCGGCGTCTCGCGCAGGGTCAGCTTCGAATAGGCGTTGGAGGCGCGGACCTGCTCGGCGTCGAGCAGTTCGATCCGCGCCACCGGAATGCCGCACTGGATGGTGGCGATCACCGCCCGGCAGGCGCCCTCGACGGTGGCGAAGGGGCAGACGCCCGCCGCGATCTCCTCGGGGATGCCGTGGAGCTTCAGCGTGAGTTCTGTGATGATGCCGAGCGTGCCCTCGGCGCCGACGATCAGGCGGGTGAGGTCGTAGCCCATCGACGACTTGCGGGCCCGGCTGCCGGTGCGCAGGATCTCGCCGGACGGCAGCACCGCGGCGAGCGCCAGCACGTTGTCCTTCATCGTGCCGTAGCGCACGGCGTTGGTGCCCGACGCCCGGGTCGAGGCCATCCCGCCGATGCTGGCGTCGGCGCCCGGATCGACCGGGAAGAACAGGCCGGTGTCGCGCAATTGCGTGTTGAGCGCCTTGCGGGTGATTCCCGGCTCGACGACGCAGTCGAGGTCGTCGGCGTGGACGGCGAGGAGGCGGTTCATCGCCGAAAGATCGATCGAGACGCCGCCGAACGGCGCGTTGACGTGGCCTTCGAGCGAAGAGCCGGTACCGAAGGGGATGACCGGCAGGCCGGCCGCCGCCGCGATCCGCACCGCGTCGGCGACGTCCGCCGTCGACGCCGCGAAGACCACGGCCTCCGGCGGCTGGTTCGCCAGCCACGTGGTGGTGTGGCCGTGCTGGAGCCGAACCGCCTCGGCCCGCGAGAACCGGTCGCCGAAGCGGGCGGCCAGCGCCGCGAACCCGTCCCGCCGTCCGCTCTCGACCGTCTTCGCCTCGATCGCGCTCATCGCATCCTCGCCCGCCCGCTCTCGCCACCCGTTGTCGCCGCGGCCTCGCCCGTGCCGGATCGCCGGCCCGACCTCGCCCCCGCAGGCGGCCGCGGCGCATCCCGTGCCCCAACCTTGCCGGCGGCGCGGGAAGCTTCTGCGCCGATAGCATGATTTCGCCGGAATTTCATGGCGCCGACGCCCGTTCGCGACGAAAAGGCGTTCTCATCCCCGGCGGGCCGTGATGTTATGGCCGGGTGTTCAGCGCCGGCCCGCCGACCGCGGCGCCGCCGAGAAGGAGCCGCGATGTCCCTCCCCGTTCCCTTCGTCTCGCCTGCGGCCGGACTGGAGCCCGGCTGGGTCGACTACAACGGCCACCTCAACGTCGCCTATTACAACGTCCTGTTCGACCGGGCGCTCGACGACATCCTCGGCGCCATCGGCCTCGGCCCCGCCTACGCCTCGGTGCGCAAGCTCTCGACCTTCACCGTCGAGGTCCACCTCTGCTATCTCGCCGAGATCCGCGGCGACGCCATGGTGCAGGTGACCTCGCAGATGCTGGCGGCAGACGCCAAACGCATCCACTGGTTCCAGGAGATGCGCGGCATCGGCGACGGCACCCTCCACGCCACCTGCGAGCAGTTGAGCCTCCACGTCGACCTCGACCGTCGCCGCGCCTGTGATTTCCCCGACGACGTGCGCGGCGCGATCCGCAAGATGCTCGAAAGCCACGGCCGCCTTCCCCCGCCCGAGCGCGCCGGCCGGGCGATCCAGCTGAAGGGCCGCTGACCGGCGACTTTCGGGGCACCTGTCCCGATCGACGATCCTCGCCCCGGCCGCGGCGCCGTCCCCTCCTTCCGTTCGAACCGCCGGCGCCCGGATTGCGGCTTCGTCAACCGTAGTGGTTGCGGACGAGGGCCTCGGCGATTTCCGGCTCGTCGATGACACCGACGACGTCCTCCGGGCGCGGCACGCCGGGGCCCTCCTCGATGATCATCGCGAAGGTGCGCTGGCGCCGGCTCATGCGGGTCATGACCGTGTTGAGGACGCTGGTGTCGCCTGCGAGCACGAAATCGCGTGACAGGATGTCGGCGAGGGTCTGCCCGGCGAAGCGGTCGGGCCGGTAGGGCACCCGGGCAAGCCGTACGAAGCCGGCGATGCGCCCGCCGTCGGAAACGATCACGTGCCGGCGCCCCTCCGCCGGCAGGGCGGCCAGCATGTCGCCGACGGGTGTTTCCGCCGGAAACACGGAGAAGGACGTGCTCATCACCTCGCGGGCGGGCTGCACCAGGAACATGTTGGTGGAGCGGTCGGTCGGGATCGGCTTGCCGCGGTTCCTGAGCTTGATCGTGTAGATGTCGGAGGCGACCAGCGAGCGGCGCACGCCGACGGCGAGCGCCACCGCGAGCACCAGCGGCACGATGATGGCGTAGTCGCGCGTCATCTCGAAGATCATCACGATCGCCGTCATCGCCGCGCTGGTCGCCCCGCCGACCATGGCGCCCATGCCGATCACGGCGAAAGTCGGCACGTCGAGGCCGGCGCCCGGGAAGATCATCGTGCCGAGAACGCCGACGGCGCCGCCGAGCGTCGCCCCCATGAACAGGCTCGGCGAGAAGATGCCGCCCGAAGCCCCGGCGCCGAGGCTGATCGAGGTCGCCAGCATCTTGGCGACGAACAGCGCGACCAGCACCACGAACACCGTCTTGTCGCCGTTCAGCACCGACTGGATCGTGGCGTAGCCGACGCTCATCACCTCGTAGTGCCCGGTCCACTGCAGAAAGCCGTAGCCCATCAGGCCGACGAGGCTCATGCCGATGGCGTTCTGCACATAGGGATCGAGCGGCATCTTCTCGAAGGTGTCCTCGCAGTATTCGAGGACGCGGACGAAGGCGAAGGCGGCGATGCCCATGGCGAGGCCGACGGCGGCGGCGACGATCAGTTCCGGGATGTTGACGGTCTCGATCTGCGGCAGCGCGGCGACCGGCACGACGAAGGCCGATTCGATTCCGAGGGCGAGGCGGGCGATATAGGTCGAGGTCGCCGTCGCCGCCACGACGGGCAGGAAGGTGCGGGTGCTCACTTCCGGCAGAAGGACCTCGACCGCGAAGAGCACACCGCCGAGCGGGGTGTTGAAGGTCGCCGCGATTCCGGCACCGGCGCCGGCGGCCAGCAGGGTGATCTTCTGGGCGCGCACGAGGCCCAGCATCCGCCCGAAGGTGGAGCCGAAGGACGAGCCGATCTGGATGATCGGCCCTTCGCGGCCGACCGAGGCGCCGGTGCCGATGGAGAGCGCCGAGGCGAGCGACTTCACCACCGCCACGATGCCGCGGACGTCGCCGTTGTTGTGATAGATCGCGTACATCACCTCCGGCACGCCATGGCCCTTCGCCTCCGGCGCGAAGCTGCGCACCAGGAAGAGGACGACGAGGCCGCCGAGCACCGGCACGAGGATCACGAAAGGCCCCCAGGGGCTCTCCGGTCCGTAGACGTTGGGGTCGAGTTCGAACGAGAGCACGCCGTAGTTCGCGAGATTGTGGATCAGCGCGATCAGGAACTTGAAGACGATCGCGCCGGCCGCCGCGACGCAGCCGACGACGAAGGCGAGGACGATCAGTCTGGGAAGGCCGACTTCGCGTTCGGGCGGAGCGCCCTCGGACGGCAGCGGGGACTTCGCGACGGACATGGGCACGCGCTCGCAGCGGTCGGATCGTCGCCGGTGAAGCGGTCCGACGGTCGATCTTTCAGAAGGGATGCCCGAGGTCTCGCACTTGCGCGGCGAAGGCGTCAACCTTGGCGGGGAGAAAAGCGCGGTCGCGTCGCCGCTGCCCGATCATCCACCCGCAACCGCTCCGCGTATTGTGCTTCCGAAACGCCACGGTTTGGGAAATGATGGCGGCGGAACGACGGGGGCGACAGGACACCATGACCAGAACCGGACCGGATGATCGCCGACGCCCGCGGTGGCGACACCGCCTCACCGCCCTGCTCATGGCCGCGGGTCTCGCGACACCTGCCGCCGCCGAGCCGGCGCTGTGGGTCGCCCGCGACGACGACAGCACCGTCTATCTCTTCGGCACCATCCACGTGCTGCGCCCGGGCCTGCGCTGGATGAGCGCCGACCTGATGCGCCGGCTCGCCGAGGCCGACACGCTCTATCTGGAGGTCGACCTGCGCAATACCGCCATCGGCGTCGTCGCGACGCTGGGCACCAGCCCGGACCTGCCGCTGTCGAAGCGTCTGTCGGAGGACGATCTCGCCTACGTCAAGCTCGGGGCGCAGAAGGCCGGCGTCGACTTCGCGGTGCTCGACCCGCTCCAGCCCTGGCTGGCGGCGGTGACGCTGAGCGCGCTCGCCGCCAAGGAGGGCGGCTACCGGCAGGAGGGCGCCGACCTCGAGCTGATGCGCAAGGCCATCGTCGCGGGCAAGGAGGTCCGCGGCCTCGAAACCGTGCGCGACCAGCTCGAGATCTTCGCCAACGCCCCGGAAGCCGAGCAGATCGAGATGCTTGTCTCGACCGTCGACCACCTCGACGGCATCGACGGCAACATAGAGGACCTCGCCACCGCCTGGATCGAGGGCGACGAGGACCGTCTGATGCGCCTGCTGCTCGTCAGCATGGCCGGCGTCGACACGGCGATGCGCGACCGCCTGCTGACCGACCGCAACCGCGCCTGGGCCGACGAAATCGCCGACCTGATGGCGGAGGGCGCCGGCACCACCTTCGTCGCCGTCGGCGCCGCCCATCTCTCCGGCGAGGGCAGCGTCCAGCAGTTTCTCGCCGAGCGGGGGATCACCGTGGAACGGGTCGCCGTCGCCGCGCCCGGAACGCCGGCTTCGGAAGGGGAGTGAGCGCCGAACAAGCGCCCTCCCCTCGCCGGCCCGGATGCACTATCTTGGGCCGATGCAGAATCAGCCGACTTCCGCCGCCGCCCCCCGGTCCGAAAGCGAGGCGCCGGCGCCGCGGACGGGCTCGATCGCGGCGCGCGCCATGGCCGCCGCCCGTCCGGCCGCCGCCTATCTCGACAATCTCAATCCCGAACAGCGCGACGCCATCCTCACGATCGAGGGGCCGCTGCTCGTGCTCGCCGGCGCCGGCACCGGCAAGACGCGGGTGCTGACCACCCGCATCGCCCACATCCTCGCCACCGGCCAGGCCTTCCCCTCGCAGATCCTCGCGGTGACCTTCACCAACAAGGCCGCCCGCGAGATGAAGGAGCGCATCGGCCACCTGGTCGGCGGAGCGGTCGAGGGCATGCCCTGGCTCGGCACCTTCCACTCGATCGGCGTCAAGCTGCTGCGCCGCCACGCGGAACTCGTCGGACTGCGCTCCGACTTCACCATCCTCGACACCGACGACCAGATCCGCCTGCTCAAGCAGCAGATCCAGGCCGAGGGTCTCGACGAGAAGCGCTGGCCGGCGCGCCAGCTCGCCGGCCTGATCGACGGCTGGAAGAACAAGGGCCTCGCCCCGAAGGACATTCCCGAGGGCGACGCCCGCTTCTTCGGCAACGGCCGCGGCCGCGAACTCTACGCAGGCTACCAGGACCGGCTGAAGGTGCTCAACGCCGTCGACTTCGGCGACCTTCTCACCGAAACTCTCAGGCTGTTCCGCGAGAACCCCGACGTCCTCGCCGACTATCAGCGCCGCTTCCGCTTCATCCTCGTCGACGAGTATCAGGACACCAACGTCGTCCAGTATCTCTGGCTGCGCCTGCTCGCCCAGGGCTCGCGCAACATCTGCTGCGTCGGCGACGACGACCAGTCGATCTACGGCTGGCGCGGCGCCGAGGTCGACAACATCCTGCGCTTCGAGAAGGATTTCCCCGGCGCCAAGGTGGTCCGGCTCGAACGCAACTATCGCTCCACCGCCCACATCCTCGCCAGCGCTTCCCACCTCATCGCCCACAACGAGGCGCGGCTCGGCAAGACGCTGTTCACCGAGAGCGACGATCCCGACGCCGAGAAGGTCCGCGTCGCCGCGGCCTGGGATTCCGAAGAGGAGGCCCGTTCCATCGGCGATGCCATCGAGCGCCTTCAACGCCGCGGCGCCAGCCTCGACGAGGTCGCGATCCTGGTGCGCGCCTCGTTCCAGATGCGCGAATTCGAGGACCGCTTCGTCACCCTCGGCGTGCCCTACCGGGTGGTCGGCGGCCCGCGCTTCTACGAGCGGCTCGAAATCCGCGACGCCATCGCCTACTTCCGCCTCGTCAGCCAGCCGGCCGACGACCTCGCCTTCGAGCGCATCGTCAACACCCCGCGCCGCGGCATCGGCGACGCCACGGTCCAGATGCTCCACGCCTACGCCCGCGCCAACCGGGTGCCGCTGACCGAGGCCGCGGCCAACATGCTGGAGACCGAGGAGATCAAGGGCAAGGCCCGCTCGGGCCTGCGCGAGGTCATGGCCTCGCTCGGCCGCTGGCGCGGCCAGATCGACGCGCTTTCCCACATCGAACTCGCCGAACTGATCCTCGACGAGAGCGGCTACACGGCGATGTGGCAGAACGACCGCTCGGCCGAGGCGCCGGGGCGGCTGGAAAACCTCAAGGAACTGATCCGCTCGATGCAGGATTTCGAGAGCCTCGCCGGCTTCCTCGAACACATTTCCCTCGTCATGGACCGCGACGGTGCCGACGGCGCCGAGGCGGTGTCGATCATGACGCTGCATTCGGCCAAGGGTCTGGAATTCGACGACGTCTTCCTGCCGGGCTGGGAGGAAGGGCTGTTTCCGCACCAGCGCGCCCTCGACGAGAGCGGCCGCGCCGGCCTCGAGGAGGAGCGCCGCCTCGCCTATGTCGGCCTGACCCGGGCGCGAAAGCGCGCCTACGTCTGGTTCGCCTCCAACCGCCGCATCCACGGCAGCTGGCAGTCGTCGATCCCGTCCCGATTCCTCGACGAACTGCCCGCCGCCCACGTCGAGGTCGTCGACCAGGGGTCGAGTTACGGCGGCTACGCCAGAAGCACCTACGGCGCCTACGGCGAGAGCCGCTTCGACCGCGCCCAGAGCTTCTCCTCGTCCTACGACACGCCCGGCTGGCAGCGCGCCAAGGCGGCGCGGGCCGCCGGCGCGGGAACCGGCGTTCCGCCCGTCCGCACCGGGCCGAAGGTGATCGAGGGCGAATTGATCGCCCGCTCCGTCGTCGGCGGCGAGGCCCGCTTCGCGGTCGGTGCGCGCGTCTTTCACCAGAAGTTCGGCTACGGCGCCGTCTTCTCGGTCGACGGCAACAAGCTCACCGTCGATTTCGACAAGGCCGGCCGCAAGAAGGTCGTGGACAGCTTCGTCGACGAGGCGTGACCGGGTCGGCCGTTGCTCGGCGGATCACGGCGCCATGGTCCCTCGCCCCGGCGCTGGCGAAGACCGGCTCTTGTGGATCGTGGCGTTTCGAACGACCCGAACGTCGATCTCCGCACGAAGAAAAGCCCCCGCGCTCCAGGAAGCGCGGGGGCCGGTCTTCCGCGATGCGGAGAGACGATTACTGCGGGGCCGTGGCCGGAGCGCCGACCGAGCCCGTCGGGGCGTCGGTGCCGGTGGCGGACATCGGCTGCTCGGCGGCGATGTCGGCGAGCGTACGGAACTCCGGAGCCGATTCCAGCTCTTCCTTGGAGCGGTTCAGCACCACGCGCTGGTTGGCGTCCCCGTCGGTGACGACCGTGAACTCGTCGTAGTTCACCGCCACGTCCTTGGTGCCGATGCCGAGGAAACCGCCGACGCCGACGACGAGCGCCTTGATCTGGCCTTCCTCGGTGGCGACGACGTCGGTCACGGCGCCGATGCCCTCGTCCTGGCTGTTGTAGATGTTGGTGCCCATCAGCTCGCTGGCGATGATCTCACCCGGCTGCTGCTCGGCGATGAAGGTCTCGGTCGAGGCCGCGGCGGTGTCCATGCCCGTCGCCGGCGCAGGCTCGGCGGCGGTGTCCATGTCCGTCGAGGGAGCCGTCTCGGTGGCGGCGGAGCCGCCCGGCGTGCTCATGTCGGTGTCAGGGGTGGTGGTCGGAGCCGCGGTGTTGCTGTCCATCGGCTCCGAATTGGCGGCCGGAGCGTTCATCGTGCCCGTGGCCGGATCGTTCGTCGGCGCCGCATCCTGAGCCATCACCGGAGCGGTGGCCAGAAGAGCGGTGAGAGCGGTGGCGGTCAGAAGCGTCTTCATGATATCCTCCAGTCCTAATTCATCCAAGAATTGCCCCGCGGACGACACGGTTGCCGTATCCCCCTCGGTCCATTCCACTTGCTTCTACCTTGCGATCAGCCGACTTGTTGAAGTCGCCGCCCACAAGGCGTTTGCATGACTGGAAAACATCGCACCCGGACTTTTGTTCCTCCTGATTTCAGGCTCCGCCTCCGCTTTCAGTCCCCCTCCCCATCCTGGCCGAGCGGACGGGTCGCCTGCTCCAGCCAGGCCCGGTCGGCGGCGTCGGTGACGAGCGGGCCGACCTCGTCGCGGACGCGGCGGTGATAGGCGTCGAGCCAGGCGATCTCCTCCCCCGACATCAGGCCGGGCGCGACCAGGCGCGTGTCGATCGGGGCCAGCGTCAGCGTCTCGAACCCCATCATCGGCCGCTCGCCGCCGGCGACCGGCTGCGGGGCGGTGACGACCACCAGATTCTCGATGCGGATGCCGTAGGCGCCGTCCTTGTAGTAGCCCGGCTCGTTGGAGAGGATCATGCCCGGCTCGAGCGGCACGTGGCTGATCCGCGAAATGCGCTGCGGCCCCTCGTGGACCGAGAGATAGACGCCGACGCCGTGGCCGGTGCCGTGGTCGAAGTCGAGCCCGGCGCTCCACAGCGCCTGGCGCGCCAGCACGTCGAGATGGGCGCCGGTGGTGCCCTTCGGGAAGCGCGCCCGCGAGATCGCGATCATGCCCTTGAGCACCCGGGTGTAGCGGTCCTTCATTTCCGACGTCGCCGTGCCGACGATCACCGTCCGGGTGATGTCGGTGGTGCCGTCCTCGTATTGCGCGCCGGAATCGATCAGGAAGATGCCGTCCATCGCCAGCGGCAGGCTGCTCGCGTGCGTCACCCGATAGTGCGGGATCGCCGCGTGCGGGCCGGCGGCGGAAATCGTGTCGAACGAAATCTCGCGGAGCGCACCGGTCTCGGCCCGGATCGCCTCCAGCTTTTCGGCGACGACGACCTCGTCGAGCCCACCCTTCGGCGCCTCGCGGTCGAGCCAGGCGAGGAAGCGTACCATCGCCGCCCCGTCGCGCAGGTGCGCCGCCCGGGTTCCATCGAGCTCGGCGGCGTTCTTGACCGCCTTCGGCAGCGTCACCGGATCGTCGCCCTCGACGATCACGGCGCCCGCGGCTTCGAGCAGGTCGACCGCCCGCACCGCCGCGGTCTTCGGGTCGATCAGGACGCAGGCCCGAGCCGCGCCGAGCGCCTCGAGCGCCGGGGCGAAATCTGACGGCTCGGCGACGTCGGCCACCGCCTCGAGACCGGCCCGGACGGTGTTGGAGAGCTTGCGACCGTCGACGAACAGCGTCGGCCGCCCCTCGGCGCGCAGGATCGCGAAGGCGAGCGCCACCGGCGTGTGGGCGACGTCGGCGCCGCGGATGTTGAAGCTCCAGGCGATCGAATCGGTCTGCGTCAGCACCGCCGCGTCGGCACCGCGGTCGCGGACCAGCGCGCCGAGGCGGGCGAGTCGCCCGGCCGTCGCCTCGCCGGCGAGGGTCTCCTCGCGCAGCACGACCGCGCCGAGCGGCGCTTGCGGCCGGTCCGTCCAGACCGCGTCAAGCGGGTTGTCGGCGAGCGCGACGAGGTCGGCGCCCGCCCTGGTCAGCGCCTTCTCGAAACGGCGCACCTCGGCGCGGGTGTGAAGCCAGGGATCGAAGCCGATCACCGCGCCCCGCGCCACCGCCTTCGCCAGCCACTCCGCCGGCGGCTCGTCGACGAGATGGCGCGGCTCGAACACCGTCGTGTCGACCTGGCCGCGGACCTGGATGGTGTAGCGGCCGTCGACGAAGACGGCGGCGCGGTCGGCCAGCACGATGCAGAGCCCGGCCGAGCCGGTGAAGCCGGTCAGCCAGGCGAGGCGCTGGGCCGAGGGCGGGATGTATTCGCCCTGGTGCTCGTCGGCGAGCGGCACGAGGAAACCGTCGATCCCGCGCGCGGTGAGCTCGGCCCGCAGCAGGGCGAGGCGCCCGGCGCCGGTGGACGGGTCGGACGTCGTCTCGAAACTCTGGAACATGGCGGCGGGTCCTCGGATCGTGGCGGGGTTCCTGGCGGCGAGCTTTCGGGAATCGACCGCGCGGGAGGGCAGGCCGCGAGCTAACGGCCGGGCGGAACGGCCGTCAACCCGCCTCGGCCGACGGTATCGTCCGGTGGGCCCATGCGGATTTCGCAAGGCTGAACCAGCGGACATGCACTTCCTGCACCAGGACGACTCCCCTATCTTGTGCATCGCAACATGGCGAGGAGACGGCTTCGGCCGGATGCCGTGTCGCACGGCCAATGGGCTCGGCATCCGGGCGGACGGCCCGGCGCCGAACGACGAAACGGACCCTGCGGCCGCCGGCTGCGGCGGTCTCTCCGTCCGGCCGAGAAGAATCAGACCCTATCGGGAGGTTGCCGTCCGATCGGGCCCTTCGGGCCGGACCGGGCAGTTCATCGTCGCCGCAGGCCGGAAGCGATCCGCCGCGGCCCACACAGGAAAGACGACACGATGGCGACCCGCAGCGACATGATCGACAGCGCCGCACGGCGCAGCGGCTTCGGCCTGTTCCGCCGCACCTTCGAGATGATGATGGGGGCGCGCGAGCGTCAGGCCCGCCGCTTCGTCACCGCCTACCTCGCCTCGCTCGACGCCGAGACCCTCGCCGGCCTCGGCTACGAGCCGGAGGAGATCCGGCGCATCCTGCGCCGCCAGACCGCCCGCTGATCGCTCCTCGCGGGCCGGTGATCATGCCTCAGCGCCGCGACGGCGGGGCGTAGCCGAGCACCAGCGTCGCCCAGCCCTCGCGCACGAAGGCTTCGCGGCGGCGAAAGCCCTGCGCGCGGAAGGCGGCGTCGACCTCGGCCGCCTGGTTCGCCAGCAGGCCGGAGAGGATGACGACGGCTCCGGGCATCGCCCGGGCCCGGATTTCGGGCGCGAGGCTCTTCAGCGGCCCGGCGAGGATGTTGGCGAGGACGAGATCGAACCGCCCCGAGGCGAGCCGCGGATGGCGGAAGCCCTCGGCGGTCACCCCTTCGACCAGCCGGCCGACGCCGTTGAGCGCGGCGTTCTCCAACGCGATCCGCGTCGACACCGGGTCGATGTCGCTGGCGAGCACCCGCGTGCCGGTCAGCTTGGCATGGGCGATGGCGAGCACGCCCGACCCGGTGCCGAGATCCAGCACCGACCGGAACCGCCGCAGCCGCGACAGCCGCGACAGCGCGACGAGGCAGCCCCAGGTCGTCGGATGATGGCCGGTGCCGAAGGCCTGGTTGGCTTCGATCTCGAGCCCGATCGCCCCGGCGGGAAGATGGTCGCGGTCGTGGGCGCCGTGCACCACGAAGCGCCCCGCCACCACCGGCGCGAGGCCCTTCAGGCTTTCCGCGACCCAGTCGATCTCCGGCAGCGCCTCCACCGTCAGCGGCGCCCCGAAGGCGTCGCTGCCGAGGATGTCGCGGATCCGCGCCTCGATATCGCCCGGATCGCCGTCGTCGAAATAGACGTCGACCGCCCATTCCGCCGCCCGGTCGGTGCCGATCTCCGACGGCTCGCCCTGCTCCGACCACGCCACCGGCACCTCGTCGCCGAGGGCCGTCTCGAGCAACGAGGCGATCCGCTCGGCCTCGGCCGGTCCGGCGATCAGGCGGGCGTGGATCTGGGGCATGCTCGGTCCTTCGCAAACGTGAGGGGAAACCGCCGGCCCGAGGGGCGAAAGCCGCGGTCTTCTTCTCTTGACGCCCGCCCGGGCCCTGCGCCGGAAAACGGGCCGATCGCGGCCTGCCGCTCTCCTGAGGGCCATCCCTCGCCGTGGAGGCGGCGGCACCTCGCCCTCGCCCGCGAGCCGGACAGCCGAGGGCCTGCCGCCGCGGCGATCCGGGCGGCGCGAAACCTACACCGACGGCCCGGGGCCGAGAACCGAAATGTTCAAGACCTGGACGTCCCCGCCGGCGAGCCCGCAGAGGGAGGAAACGAACCGCGACGCGCCGGCCCGGCACGCTCGGAGCGAGCACGTCGGCCACGGCCCCGGCGACACCCGCCGGACCGATCCCCCCGTCGCCCTCATCCGCCGGCGCCGCGGACGATTTCGATCCAGGCGTCCTCGTCGATCACCTCGATTGCGAATTCGGCGGCCTTGGCGAGCTTGGAGCCGGCGCCCGGCCCGGCGACGACGAGGTCGGTCTTCTTCGACACCGACCCCGAAACCTTGGCGCCGAGCCGCTCGGCCGTCGCCTTGGCCTCGTCCCGCGTCATCTTCTCGAGGCTGCCGGTGAAGACCACCGTCTTGCCGGCGACGGGGGAAGCGGCGGCGGCGACGGCCTCCGCGTCCGCCGGGGCGACGCCGGCCTCGAGCAGGGCGCGGACGGCGTCGCGGTTGTGAGGCTCGGCGAAGAAGTCGACCACGGCCTCGGCGACCACGGCGCCGATGCCCTCGATGCCGACGAGTTCCTGCCACGCCTCGTTGCCCTTGTCGCGCTCGCGCCGCTTCGGCGTCGCGGCGATTTCCGTCGCCACGGCCGCCTCCTCGCTCGCGGCGTCCCCCTCGCCCACCGCGGGAGCGGCCTCGTGCCGCGGCGGCACCGCGGATTCCGCCGCCTCGGCGAGCGCGTCGAAGCTGCCGTAGTGGCGGGCGAGGCGCTTGGCGTTGGTCTCGCCGACGTGGCGGATGCCGAGGCCGAACAGGAAGCGGGCGAGCGGCGGATTGCGGCGGGCGTCGATCGAGGCGAAGAGATTGGCGACCGAGGTCTCGCCCCAGCCCTCGCGGTTCTTCAGCTTGACGAGCGGCGAGGCCTCCTGCCGCGCTTTCAGCGTGAAGATGTCGGCCGGGCTGCGGATCGACAGCGCCGGGTCCTCGGCCGCGAAGAAGAAGGCGATCTGCTTCTCGCCGAGACCCTCGATGTCGAGCGCCCCGCGCGAGACGAAGTGGCGCAACCGCTCCACCGCCTGGGCCGGGCAGATCAGGCCGCCGGTGCAGCGGCGCACCACCTCGCCCTCCTCGCGCACCGCGTGGCTGCCGCAGGCCGGGCAGGTGGTCGGAAAGCGGTAGGGCGCGGCGCCCGCCGGCCGCTTCTCGGCGACGACGTCGACGATCTGCGGGATGACGTCGCCGGCGCGCTGGACGATCACCGTGTCGCCGATGCGCAGATCGCGCCCCTCGCGGATCGGCGCGCCGCTCTGGCCGATGCCCTTGATGTAGTCCTCGTTGTGCAGCGTCGCGTTGGTGACGACGACGCCGCCGACGGTGACGGGCGTCAGCCGCGCGACGGGCGTCAGCGCCCCGGTACGGCCGACCTGGATGTCGATCCGCTCCACCCGCGTGAAGGCCTGCTCGGCGGGGAACTTGTGGGCCGTCGCCCAGCGCGGCGAGCGCGAGCGGAAGCCGAGCCGCTGCTGCAGGTCGAGCCGGTCGACCTTGTAGACGACGCCGTCGATGTCGTAGGGCAGGCTCGCGCGCTCGCCCTCGATCCGGCGGTAGACCGCCACGAGCTCTGCGGCCGACGCACAGCGCGTCATCAGCGGGTTCACGGGAAAACCCCAGCTCGCGAAGGTCGTCACCACGTCATACTGGGTTTCGGCCGGCACCTCCGACATGTCGCCCCAGGCGTAGGCGAAGAAGCGCAGCGGCCGCGACGCCGTCACCTTCGGGTCGAGCTGGCGCAGCGAGCCGGCCGCCGCGTTGCGCGGGTTGGCGAAAGGCTTGCCGCCGGTCTCCGCCATCCGGGCGTTGAGGGCGAGGAAATCGGCCTTCGCCATGTAGACCTCGCCGCGCACCTCGACGACCTGGGGAACGCCCGCCGGCAACTCGTTCGGGATCTCGTCGATGGTTCGGATGTTGGCGGTGACATTCTCGCCAGTGGTGCCGTCGCCGCGCGTCGCCGCGGTGACGAGCCGGCCGCTTTCGTAGCGCAGGCTCATCGACAGGCCGTCGATCTTCGGCTCGGCGGTGAAGACGGGGGCGGTCTCGGGCGCAAGACCGAGAAACCGCCGCACGCCGGCGACGAACTCCTCGACCTCGCTCTCGGCGAAGATGTTGTCGAGCGACAGCATCGGACGGGCGTGGGTGATCTGGGAAAAGGCTTCCGACGGCGCCGAACCGACCCGCACCGACGGCGAATCCCCGCGCACGAGATGGGGAAAGACCGCCTCGATCGCCACGTTGCGCGCCTTCAGCGCGTCATAGGCGGCGTCGGAGATCTCCGGCGCGTCCTCGCCGTGATAGAGGCCGTCGTGCCGGGCGATCTCCGCTGCCAGCCGGGCGAGTTCCGCAGCGGCCTCCGGCTCGGTCAGCGACTTCGGATCGGCGGCGGCAGGATCGGACATGAGACTTCCCGCAGGTGACGGATTCGCGACCGGCGGACTATAGCGGAGGCGCCGGCGGAGGAAAGCCGGCGGGCGGCGGGCGGGGGCGTCGCCCTCCCGTCAGGCGTGCTTCTTCACCCTCCGTAAACCAAGGTGCGAGCGGAGGGATTGCGAATCGCGCATGATTACCCGGCTTTGACGACTTTCGGCGAAACTCTGCCGGACTTCGTTGGACCGGAGAGATCTCCATGTGGCTTTCGCGCCGTTTCGGTTTCACGCTTCTGCTCCTCGCCGCCGGCCTCGCACCCGCCACCGCCGGCGCCGAAACCCTGCGCGTGGCGACCGAAGGCGCCTATCCGCCCTTCAACTACGTCGCCGAGGACGGCAGCCTCGCCGGCTTCGACGTCGACATCGCCAAGGCGATCTGCGCCGAGATGAAGGTCGTCTGCAGCTATCGGGCCGTGGCCTGGGACGGCATCATCGACGGCCTCGTCGCCGGCGACTACGATCTCGTCGTCGCCAGCATGGCTCACACGCCCGAGCGGGCCGCACGGGTCGCCTTCTCCGATTTCTACTACCGCTCCCACTCGGTCTTCATCGGCGACGCCTCGCAGATCCTCGGCACCAGCCCGGAGAACCTCGCCGGTCGGCGGATCGGCGTCGCCACCGAAACCATCCAGGCCGACTATTTGAAACGCACCTTTCCCGGACTCACCATCGTCGAGGCTCCCGACTCCATCGTGATCCTCAAGATGCTCGAGGCCGGGGAAGTCGATGTCGTGCTCGGCGACGCGATCCAGTTGCTCAGCTGGATGGAGGCCGCCGAACACGCCCGCTTCGAATACATCGGCGATCCGGTCGGCGACGCCTTCCTGCAGAGTTCCGCCCGCATCGCCGCCCGCAAGGACGCCGGCGATCTCGTCGCCCGCGTCAACGAGGCGATCCGGCACATCCGGCTCGACGGCACCTACGACCGCATCAACGACGCCTACTTCCCCTTCAGCATCTACTGAGTGACGACGGCCGATGCCCCTGCGCCGACACATCGAGGAACAGCTGACCCTGGTCGGCGCCGGCCGGATCTTCGTCGTTCTGGCGGTGGTCTACGCCGTCGCCGTGGTCGGTCTGTCCGTCGGATTTCTTCGTCACGTCGAGACCGGCGCCGCCTCGATCCAGGAACAGCGCATCCCCGCGATCCTCACCCAGAACCGCAACGCGGTGAAGGTCGAGAGACTGGGCTCGCTGGTTCGCTCGGTCTACCTCGCCCGTGATGCCCGCATCGAGCGCCAGGTCCAGCTCCAGGTCAGCGCCCTCACCCAGAGCTTCTCGCTCGACCGCAACGAGCGGCTGTCGGCCGGCGGCCGGCGCATCGCCGAAGAGGTCAAGCGGATCGTCGAACTGCGGACGCTGGCACGCTCCAGCCCCGGCGACGCCGCCGAGGAGGAGATCATCGTCCGCCGGGCCTACGAGGACGCGATGAAGGCCGTCGAGGGGTTGTCGCAATATCTCGCCGGCGACGCTGCCCTCGCCGCCGACGACGTCTCGCGCGACATCCGCGACGCCGCCTCGCGCATCCGCGGCATCTGGATCGCCATCCTCGCGGTGCCCGCCCTCGGCGCGCTGCTGCTGTTCTGGCTGTTCCAGCGCCACGTCGTCCGCCCGATCAACGGCACCATCGACCGCCTCGCGACGATCGGCGCCGAAAATCGCGACGGCCCGCCGATGGCCGAGCCGGTGCTCGGCGAATTGCGCATGATCACCCGGGCCGTGGAAGCCTACGGCGAGTTGTCGGCGGAACTGCGCCGCACCAACGAGGCCCTGCAGGTGCTGTCCGGCCAGGACGCCCTCACCCACGTCGGCAACCGCCGCTCCTTCGACGCGGCCCTCGATCTCGCCTTCGCCGAAGGCGCTAGGGCCGACGGACGGGTGTCGCTGCTGCTGCTCGACCTCGACAATTTCAAGCACATCAACGACGTCCACGGCCACCAGGTCGGCGACGTCTGCCTGCGTACCGTCGCCTCCGCCATCGACGGCCACTGCCGCGGCACCGGCTATAAGGTCGCCCGCTACGGCGGCGAGGAATTCGCGGTGATCCTGCCGGGCGCCGATCTCGCCGCGGCGGTGCTTTTCGCCGAACGCCTGCGCGTCGCGGTCAGCGCCCTGCCCGTCGCCGACGTCACCGCCCGCGACGGCCTGCGCCTGACCACCAGCGTCGGCGTCGCCTCGCTCGACGCCGCCACCGGCACCCCGGCGGCGCTGATCGCCGCCGCCGACGCCGCCCTCTACGAGGCGAAGAACGCCGGCCGCAACATCGTCCGCTGCCGCCGCACCGAACCCGCCGCGCCGGCGCGCGCGAAGAGCCGCAGCGCCGGGTGAGACCGGCCTCTCCGGTGCCCCTTTCGCGGATTGTCAGCGTCGCGGATCGTGAGCGATGACGTGCGGGACCCGGCGTCGCGCCGCCGGCGGCTCTACCCGGCTCCGGCGATCAGCCGTTCCGCCGCCGCGCGGGCCTCGTCGGTGATCACCGAACCCGCCAGCATCCGCGCGATCTCCTCGCGGCGGTGTTCCTCGTCGATCGGCGTGACGCGGGTCGCGACCCGTTCGCCGCCGGCCACCGCGTCCTTGGCGATCAGCAGGTGGCGGCCGGCCCGGGCGGCGACCTGCGGCGCGTGGGTGACCGAGAGCACCTGGACCCGCGAACCGAGCCGGGCGAGCCGGGCGCCGATCGCCTCGGCCACCGCGCCGCCGACGCCGGTGTCGATCTCGTCGAAGACGAGGGTCGGCGCCGAGCCGCGATCGGCGAGCGACACCTTCAGGGCGAGCAGGAAGCGCGACAGCTCGCCTCCGGAGGCGACCTTCATCATCGGACCGGCCCGGGTGCCGGGGTTGGTGCGCACCCAGAATTCGATCTGGTCGATGCCCTCGGCGCCGCGCGCCTCTGGATCGGCGGCGAGGGTGACGATGAAGGCGGCGCGTTCCAGCTTCAGCGCCGGCAGTTCAGCGGCGACGGTGGCCTCCAGATGCCGCGCCGCCTCGCCGCGCCGCTCCGACAGCGTGGCGGCGAGGGCGTCGTAGCAGGCGCGGGCGGCCGCGGCCTGCCCGGCGAGACCGGAAAGCCGCTCCTCGCCCGCGTCGATCTCGGCGAGGTCGTCGGCCATCCTGACGGCGAGCGCCGGAAGCTCGTCGGGCGAGACGTCGAACTTGCGGGCGGCGGCGCGGATCTTGAAGAGCCTTTCCTCGGTCGCCTCCAGCACGGCGGGATCGAATTCGCTTTCGCGCAGCGCCCGCTCGAAGCCGGCCCGCGCCTCCTCGAGCTGGTCGAGCGCCGCCGACAGGCAGGCGAGCGGCTCCTCGAGCAGGGCACCGACTTCGGCCCCCTTGCGTTCGAGCCGCCGCATCAGCGACGACAGCCCCGGGATCGGCGAGGCGGTGCCGGCGAGGTGCTCGGCGGCCTCGGCGAGGTCGGCGGCGATCTTCTCGCCGCGCATCATCACCGCGCGCCGCTCGGCGAGTTCGCCCTCCTCCCCCGGCATCGGGGCGAGGGCCTCGAGTTCCTCGACGGAGGCGCGCAGATAGTCCGCTTCGCGCCGCGCCGCCTCGATCCGCCGCTGCAACTCGCCGAGGGCCCGCTCGGCCCCGCGCCAGTCGCGGTGGACCGCGGCGAGGGCGGCGACGTCGGCCTCGAGGCCGCCGAAGGCGTCGAGCAGCAGGCGGTGTTCGGCGGGATCGACCAGGGCGCGATCGTCGTGCTGGCCGTGGATCTCGACGAGGCCGGCGCCGAGCCGGCGCAGCAGCCCGGCCGAAACCGCCTGGTCGTTGACGAAGGCGCGGGTGCGCCCGTCGGCGGACTGGACCCGGCGCAGGATCAGTTCGCCCTCGTCGGCGATCTCGTTCTCGGCGAGGAGGGCGCGCACCGGATGGTCGGGACGCAGCTCGAACACCGCGGTCACCTGACCCTGCGCGGCGCCGTCGCGCACGAGGCCGGCGTCACCGCGCCCGCCGAGCGCGAGGCTGAGCGCGTCGAGCAGGATCGACTTGCCCGCGCCGGTCTCGCCGGTCAGCACGGTGAGGCCGCCGGAAAAGGCGATGTCGAGCCGCTCGATCAGGACGATATCGCGGATCGCCAGCGACAGCAGCATGGGGCGTCAATCCGTTGCGCGCTCGCCCGCCCGCGTTATCCGAGCAGACCGTTGAAGGCGCGGGACATCCAGGACGAGGTGTCCTCGCGCGGCTCCAGCCCGTTCGACTGCAGCAGCGTGTAGGCGTCCTTGTACCAGCGGCTGTCGGGATAGTTGTGGCCGAGGATCGCCGCGGCGGTTTGCGCCTCGTTGACCACGCCCATGGCGAAATAGGATTCGGTCAGGCGCTGCAGCGCCTCCTCGGTGTGGCGCGTCGTCTGATAGTCGGTGACGACGACGCGGAAGCGGTTGATCGCGGCGATGTAGTTGTAGCGCGCGAGATAGTAGCGCCCGATCTCCATCTCCTTGGCCGCGAGCTGGTCGCGGGTGATGTCGATCTTGCGCTGGGCGTCGGTGGCGTAGGAGCTATCCGGATAGCGCTGGGTGACCTCGGTCATCGCCTGCAGTGCCTTCCGCGTCATCTCCTGGTCGCGGTAGATATCGGGCATCTGGTTGAAATAGGACTGGCCGATCAGATACTGCGCGTAGGCCGCGTCCTCGGAGCCCGGATAGAGCGTGACGTAGCGCTGCGCCGCCGTCACGGTCTCGTCGAAGCGGCCGCGGGTGTAGTTGGTGTAGGCCTGCATGATCAGCGACTTGCGCGCCCACTCCGAATAGGGGTGCTGCGCGTCGACCTCCTCGAACTTCTTGGTCGCGGACGGATAGTCGCCGGCCTTCAGGTAGGCGAGACCCTCGTTGTAGGACTTCTCGGCCGGGATGTCCTGGAAGGCGAGATCGTCGACCGCGTCGGACGAACAGCCGGCGAGCAGCAGCGCCGCGACGAACGGGCCGGCGACGATACGCCCGAGATGACGACGCGGCGCCGTTGCGGCGCCGTTGCCCGCCGATCGCGACTGCGGAAAATTCATGCTTCCCCCGAGGTCCGTGTTCCGACACGCGGGCGCGCGATCACAGGATCGGCGCCGGCGGCGCGGGATGAGCCAGTGCCGGCGGCGACGGAACCGCCGCTCGACGGAAAGGCTTTTACCGCAAACGAAAACGGCGCGCCACGCCGAAGGCACGGCCCGCCGGTCGTTCGCCACCCTGCCGCAGAGCCTGTCCACCAAATACGGCGCCGCCGTGGCGGCCGCCCGCGGCGAGGCGGTGCGCCGTCAGATCTCCACCGCCAGGGCGACGTCGCCGGTCGCCGCCGCGCCGCGCCGCGCCACCGGGCGGGTCACGATCTCGTAGGCGGCCGGGTCGGCGAAAAGCGCCTCGACCACGGCGACGTTCATGCGGTGGCCGCCCTTGAAGGAGCGGTAGGCGCCGATGATCGGCATCCCGGCGAGGGCGAGGTCGCCGACGGCGTCCAGCGTCTTGTGGCGCACGAACTCGTCGGGGAAGCGCAGGCCGTCGGCGTTGACGACACGGCTGTCGGCGATCGCCACGGAATTTTCGAGCGAGGACCCGAGCGCGAGACCCATCTTCCACAGCTTCTCGACGTCGCCGACGAAGCCGAAGGTGCGGGCCCGGGCGATCTCCTCGCGGAACTTCGCGGAGGAGAGGTCGGTCAGGCGGTGCTGGCGACCGATCGCCGGATCGGCGAAATCGATGGTGACGTCGAAGCGACAGCCTTCGTGCGGGGTCAGTTCGGAGAAGGCGTCGCCGCGCTCGACCCGCACCGGCTTCAGCACCCGGACGGCGCGGCGCGGGGCGGCCTGGACGGTGAGGCCGGTCTCGGTGATCGCCGCGACGAAGACGGCGGACGAGCCGTCGAGAATCGGAACCTCCGGCCCGTCGACCTCGACGTCGACGTTGTCGACCTCGAGCGCCCGCAGCGCAGCCATCAGGTGCTCGACGGTCGCCACCGTGACGCCGTCCTTGCCCAGCACGGTGCAGAGGTCGGTGTTGACGACGTGATCGAAGCGCGCCGGGATCGCCACCTCGCGGCCGTCGTCGAACAGGCGGCGGAAGACGATGCCGTTGCCGGCCGGCGCCGGGCGCAGCACGAGGCTCGCCGGCTTGCCGGCGTGCACGCCGATACCCTCGAAGCGGATCTCTCCGGCGAGCGTCGTCTGCAGATCGCCGAACGTCTTGAAGCGCATCAGATGTCCTCGGAGGCGGCCCGAAGGCCGGTCGCAGGTGCCACGGGCGTGCCGGAAAGCGGCGGACCGGAGCGAAAAACCGGGGCGCACGGGCGTGCACCCTCTCGTGATTGCGCTGATCCTACACGCCCGCGCGCCAGCCCGAAAATCACTCTTCTTTACGCTTTGTTACGGCTGACGCCCCCCGCCCGCCCGCCGGAAAGCCGAGCCGATTCAGGAGCTTGCCGAAAACGAAAATCCCCGCCGCGCAGCGCGCGGCGGGGAGGGTCATGAGGGTGGTGCAGGGGTCGAAACACCCCTGCCCCGGGTCCGGTCAGTTGCTCTGGCGGCGCAGGAAGGCCGGGATCTCGAGCTGGTCGTCTTCGGCGAACCGCGGCGCCGGGGCGGCCTGGCGGCCCTGGGCGTCGAGCTGGCCGCTCGCCATCCGCGACTGGGCCTCGGGGGCCATGCGCGGCTGGACCGGGCGCTGCACCGGGGCGGCGGGACGGGGCGCGGCG
>CALCDT010000047.1 GCA_937900425.1 uncultured Alphaproteobacteria bacterium
CCGCGAGCCGGCCGGCGACGAGGGCGCGCAGCGTGAAGGCGTCGCCGTCGCAGGCGTCGTCCGCCTCGGGGGCGCCCCAGGCCGCGGTCACGGCGTCGCGGAAGGCGGCGGGGAGGGCGGCGAAGAGGGCGCGATAGGCGGCGAGCGGCAGGCGGACGGTGGCGGCGCCGGCCTCGAGGGTGCGGACCAGCGTCTGCGGATCCGGCAACGGACCGACGCCGTAGCCGGCGGCGGCGAGATCCGCCGCGATGGCGGCAAGGCTCGCCGGGCCGTCGAGGCCGACCGCATAGGCGGTGCGCCCGCCCTTGGCCGGATAGTCGGAGAGCACGAGCGCGACGCGCCGCTCGGCCGCGGCGCGGCGCCGCAGCCGTGCCCAGCCGGCGGCGCGGTCGGCGGCGAGGGCGACGGCGTCCGGCTCGGGCCGATGGACGATGCGGGTGAACTGCAGTGCCTCGCTGCGCCCGCTCTCGGCCTTGAAGGAGACCGCCCCGGCGAAGAGGCGGCCGTCGACTTCGGGCAGCACGACGTTCATGGCGAAGTCGGCCGCCGAGAGACCGCGCGGGCTCGCGGCCCAGGCGTCGCGGAAGGTCGCCGCGAAGGCGACCTGCAGGACGGGGGCGCCGGCGGCGTCGAGCAGGGTGCCGCCGTCGCCGAGCCTCGCCGAGAAGGCGGTGGCGTTGAGGACGATGTCGGGCGAAAAGCCGGCGAGGAGGGAGGAAAGGCCCTCGGCGACGGCGGGGTCCTTGAGCGAGGTGACGAAGGCGGCGCGGACGGTGAAGCCGCGCGCGGCGAGGGCGTCGGCGAGGGCGACGACCGGCGCGGTGTCGGCGGCGTGGAGCAGCGAGCGGTAGAAGACGAGGAGGGCGCGGGGGGCGCCGGTGGCGGCCGCGCCAGCCCCGTCGCCGGGTGCCTCGCCCGGTCCGGCGTGTCCGTCACGGGCGGCCTCGTCGAAGAGGCCGAAGGCCGGCAGCGCCACCGGCTCCCGCCACGCGGCCTCCCGGCCGCAGTGGGCGGAAAGCCAGCCGAGCAGCGAGGCGGCGTTGTCCGGGCCGCCGGCCTGGAACCAGCCCCACAGCCGGCGAAGATCGCTCTCGCCGAGGGTCGAGGCTTCGTCGAGCCGGCCGTCGGCCATGGCGTCGCCCGGCAGCACGGCGAGGGCGAAGCCGTGGCGGCGGGCGGCGGCGGCGAGTTCCTCGACGCCGTAGCGCCAGTAGTCGAGCCCGCCGAGGCAGCGCACCACGACGACGCGGGCGTGGCGCGCGACGGCCTCGACGTAGAGGTCTACGGAATAGGGATGGCGCAGGTCGGCGAGCCGGGCGAGGCGGACGGTAGGGGCATTCGGCCCGGCGCGCTCATGGGCGGCGGCGAGCAGGGCGAGGTCGGAGTCGGTGAAGGACAGCACCACCGCCTCGGCCGGCGTCTGGCCGAGATCCACCGCCTCGACGGTCTCGTCCAGCGTGCGGATCTCCGAGGCCAGAATGTGCATGGGCGGTCTCCTGGTGTCGTGCCTTGACCGGTGTCGCCGAGGCCGGGGTGGCCGGTGGGCCGAAGCCTCTCGCCAGCCTCCGCCGCCTCCGCTTCCGCCCCCGAACCCTCACGCCGCCGCGCGGATCTCCCCGAGCGCCGCCTCGATCGCGGCGCGGTCGATGCCCTTCTCGCCGATGACGACGAGGCGGCTCGCGCGCGGCTCGCCGGGCGTCCACGGCCGGTCGAACTGCTGGCGGAATCGGGCGCCGACGCCCTGCAGCAGCAGGCGCATCGGCTTGCCGCGAACCTCGACGAAGCCCTTGACGCGCAGGATGTCGTGGACCTCGACGAGGGCGGCGAGCCGGGCGAGGAGGCCGTCGACGTCGCCGACCGGGCCGATGTCGACGACGAAGCTGTCGAAGTCGTCGTGGTCGTGGTCGGGCTCGGCGTCGTGGTGCGAGGGCCGGGCGTCGAGGTCGTCCTCGGCGGCGGCGGTGAGGCCGAGCAGCACGTCGGCGGCGACGCGGCCCTCGCTGGACGTCACCACCTTCACCGCGCGCGGGATGGTGGCGGTGATCGCGGCGGTGACGGCCTCGAGCTCGCCGGCGCCGAGCAGGTCGGCCTTGTTGAGGACGACGAGGTCGGCGCAGAGCAGCTGGTCCTCGTAGACCTCCTCCAGCGGGTTGTCGTGATCGACGGCGTCGTCGGCGGCGCGCTGCGCGAGCACGGCCTCGGGGTCGTCGGCGAAGCGCCCGGCCGCCACCGCGGCGCCGTCGACCACGGCGACGACGCCGTCGACGGTGAGGCGGGCGCGCACCGGGGGCCAGTCGAAGGCCTTGACCAGGGGCTTGGGCAGGGCGAGGCCGCTGGTTTCGACGATGATGTGCTCGGGCGGGTTCGGGTTGGCGAGCAGCGCCTCGATCGCCGGCACGAAGTCGTCGGCGACGGTGCAACAGAGGCAGCCGTTGGCGAGTTCGACGATGTTCTCCTCCGGGCAGGCCTCGATGCCGCAGGACTTCAGGATCTCGCCGTCGACGCCGACGTCGCCGAATTCGTTGACGATGAGGGCGAGCCGGCGGCCGCCGGCGTTTTCGAGGATGTGGCGGATCAGCGTGGTCTTGCCGGCGCCGAGGAAGCCGGTGACGATCGTCACGGGGGTCTTGGTCAGGCGGGTCATCAGGTCACCTTTTCGGGTGCGGGCGCGGCGGCGGGCACGGCCCGCGACGCCGGCGCGGCCGGCGGGAGCAGCGGCGGGAGGACTGGCGGCAGCCGGGCGATCACGCCCTTGCGGAACGGCTGCGGCCGCTCGCGCCAGGCGACGATGCCGGTGCCGGAGGCGAGGAAGGCCCGCGCCATCGCCGCGGTGTCGTCGAGATCGGTGTCGGGGTCGAGATCGCCGACGACGTAGGTCCAAAGGCCCGGGCCGGCGAGGGCCACCGTCGCCGCCCGCTTGCAGACGGCGAGGCAGTCGACCGCCTCGACCCGGATGCGCGGCTCGCCGGCGAGCCGCTCGGCGAGTCCGGCGTGCAGGGCGAGGCCGGGAAAGCCGTAGCCGGCCTCGTCGTCGCCCTCGACCAGCGGCCGGCGGCAGCTGGTGCAGACGAAGACGGTGACGGCGGCTTCGTCGCGTCGCGTCTCCGTCCCCGCATCCGTCCCGGCGAAGGCCGCGCTCACGCCGGCACCGTGCCGGTGGTCTCGCCGCGCTGCCAGAACCAGCCGGTGAAGGCGCCGATGGCGATCCACAGCACCGCGGCGAGGGCGAGCGAGCGGGCGGCGAATTCGCCGGCGAGCTCGGCCGGCACCGCGCTGGCGTAGTCATGGGGATGGGGCGCGCCGACGACGTGGGGGGCGACGACGAGGGCGAGGCCGGCGACCTTCGCCAGCGTGTGTGGCCGGAGCGCGATCAGCCAGAGGCCGGCGGCGGTGGCGGCGACGGTGGCGACCCACCAGAGCTGGCGGGCCTCCAGCGCGGCTGCGGCGGCACCGGGCAGTTCCGGGGCGAGGCCGAGGGCCGGGGCGAGATGGACGGCGATGAAGCCGGCGATACCGAAAGCGGTCGCCGAGGCCGGCGTGATCGCCCGGCCGCTCGCCACCATGACCGCCAGCAGCATCATCGCGAAGCCGACGGCGGTGGCGAGGGTGGCGACGGCGGTGGCGGCGATCCGCTCGGCGCCCTCCGCCGGCATCCAGGCGTCGTCGTCGTGGTGATGATCCCCGGCGGCGGCGGAGGCGGCCGGAGCGCCGTGGTCGTGGCCGGCGTGGTCGTGCGGCGCGGCCGCGCCGGGAGCGGCGGTGTCGGCCGGGGCTTCGTAGGCTTCGGCGGCGACGATCAGCGGCGAGGTCACCGCCTGCTGCAGGACGGCGACGAGGAGGCCGGCGAGCAGGCCGGCGAAGAGGGCGACGGAGAAGATGCGGGTGATCACGCTGGAGCGTCCTTGTCCGGATGCGACGGTTCGGCGCGGCGCCCGAAGCGGCGGCCACGCGGAGCGGATGTCGGAGACCGTGGTCCGGCCGGGGCCGGATCAGGCGGTCAGTGGCAGGGGAAGCTCAGCGCGTGGCGCGTGTCGTGGGCGGCGTTGTGCAGCGTGCCCGCACCGGCGAAACCGGTGAAGAAGACGAGGCCGGCGCCGAAGGCGAAGGCGAGCGTCGCGGCGGCGAGGGCGCCGGCCCGGGCCGGGCGGTCGGTCGAAAGGGTGGTCGTGGTGGTCATCGCATTCTCCTTGGCCGCCCCTCCGGCGGCGCGTGTCGACGGGGCTCGACGGCAGGTCTCCTGGCTCGCGTCCCCTCCGCGCCGCCTTCCCGGATCGCTCCAGTGGCCGATGGCGCGGGGCGGCGGCCGGGGTGCCGGCCGTGACGCTCACAGTTGCGGGGGCAGCCGCGGCTTCGAACCGCGTTCCCTTTTCACCCCGGCTCGCACCGGGGCACCGTCGGCGACGACCATAGAGGGGCCGGCGGCGGCGCGCAATCGGCAAGACCCGCGTGGCTTCGCCGCGGGGCGTCCGCCATCCGCCGCCGCCAGCCGTCACAGCGCCTCGAGGAACGCCTTCGCCGCCTCGCCGTGCTCGTAGCGCAGGCGGGCGACGTCGACGCCGAGCGGGGCGCCGTCGGTGACGCGCCATTCGCCCTTGACCATGACGCGGTCGGCGCGGTGGGCACCGCAGAGGATGAGGCCGGCCAGCGGGTCGCCGGCGCCGGAGAAGCGCAGTTCGTCGAGGGTGAACATCGCGAGGTCGGCCTGTTTGCCCGGCGCGATCTTGCCGATGTCGTCGCGGCCGAGGCAGCGGGCCGAGCCTTCGGTCGCCCACTTGTAGACGTCGAAGTGAGTGACGGAGGCGGCGTCGTAGGTCAGGCGGCCGATCATCAGCGCGTGGCGCAGCGCCTCCATCAGGTTGGAGTTGTCGTTCGAGGCCGAGCCGTCGACGCCGAGGCCGACCGGCGAGCCGGCGGCGTCGAGCTCCTTGGTGCGGCACTGGCCGGAGGCGAGCACCATGTTCGAGGTCGGGCAGTGGCAGACGCCGACGCAGGCGTGGCCGAGGCGCTTGACCTCGTCGTCGTTGAAGTGGATGCCGTGGGCGAGCCAGGCCCGGTGCGTCATCCAGCCGACCTCTTCCAGATAGTCGACCGGACGGCAGTTGAACTTCTCCTTGCAGTAGGCGATCTCGTCGCGGGTCTCTGCGAGATGGGTGTGCAGGCGCAGATCGTATTTCTCGGCCATCTTCGCCGATTCGATCATCACCTCCTTCTTGACGTTGAAGGGCGCGCAGGGGGCGAGCGCCACCTTGAGCATCGCCCCCTCCGAAGCGTCGTGATACTTCGCCACCACGCGCTCGCAGTCGGCCATGATGACGTCGGTGTCCTGCACGGTGCCGGGGATGGCGGTGCCGCCCTCCTCGACGGTGAGGTTCATCGAGCCGCGGGTCAGCGTCATCCGCACGCCGAGCGCGCCGGCCTCTTCGGCCTGCACGTCCATGGCGTTGTCCATGGTCGGCGTGTAGAGATAGTGGTGGTCCGAGGCGGTGGTGCAGCCCGACATCAGCAGTTCGGTCAGCGACAGCCGGGTGGCGAGGCGGAAGGCGTCGATCCGCACGTTCTTCGCCCAGATCGGATAGAGCGCCTCCAGCCAGGGGAACAGCTCCTTGTTGATCGCCTTCGGGTGGGCCCGGGTCAGGGTCTGGAACATGTGGTGGTGGGTGTTGACGAGGCCCGGGATCACCACGTGGCGCGAGGCGTCATAGGTCTCGTCCACCGGCGCCGACGGCGCCTTGCCGCTCGCCACCAGCTCGGCGATCCGGCCGTTCTCGACGACGAGGCCGCCGCCGGCGTTCTCGGCCAGAATGGCGAGCGGGTTCCTGATCCAGAGCCTCATCGGCTGCTCCTCGATTTGTTGTGTGTCGTCATGGCGATGCGGGCGAAGCGCGCCGGCGGGTCGAGGCGAGAATAGCAATGGCCGGCCGCGAAGCGAGGCTAATTTCCGGGCAGAGGCGCCGAAGATCGTGCCGATCCCCCCGCCGATCCCTCCCGCCGGTCCGCCTTCCCACGGACTTGACCTTCCAGCGACTGGAAGTCCCACATCGGGTGCATTCCGTCCCTGTCCCGGATCGCCCGCCATGACCGCATCGCTCGCCTCTCCGCCCTCCGCGTCCGCGCCGCCGACGCTGCGCAAGACCTTCGACATCCGCGGCATGACCTGCGCCGCCTGTTCGGCGCGGGTGGAGAAGGTGCTGGCGCGCCAGCCCGGCGTCGTCGAGGTCCACGTCAACCTGCCGCTGGAGCGCGCCGACCTCGTCGTCGAGCCGGGGACGGCGGACGAGGCGCTCGTCGCGGCGGTGGAGCGGGCCGGCTACGAGGCCGCGCCCCGGGCGGCCGATCCGACGGCGCGGCGGCGGGAGCGGGAGGAGCGGGAGGCGCTGGCGCGGGCCGACTTCCGCCGCACCGCGGCGCTCTTCGCCGTCTCGGCGCTGCTGACCGCGCCGTTCCTCTATGCGATGGCCGGCATGGTGACGGGCGACCATCACCTGCTGTCGCCGACGACCCAGCTGGTGCTCGCGACCCTCGTCCAGGTGCTCGCCGGCCAGCGCTTCTACCACGGCGCCTTTCACGCGCTGAAGGGCGGTTCGGCCAACATGGACGTGCTGGTGGCGCTCGGCACCACCACGGCCTGGGCCTTCTCCGTCGTCATGGTCGCCCTCCACGGTCCCGGCTCGGCCGGCCACCTCTATTTCGAAGGCTCGGCGATGGTGCTGACGCTGGTGCTCGCCGGCAAGCTGATGGAGGCGCGGGCCAAGGCCGGCACCACGGCGGCGATCCGCGCGCTGATGAAGCTGCGGCCCGAGACCGCCCGCCGGCTGACCGACGCCGGGGAGGAGGTGGTGCCGGTGGAGGCGCTCGCCCTCGGCGACCGCATCCTGGTGCGACCCGGCGAGCGGGTGCCGGTCGACGGCACCGTCGTCGCCGGCGTCTCCAGCCTCGACGAGAGCCTCGTCACCGGGGAGAGCCTCCCGGTCGAGAAGGGCGTCGGCGCCGCCGTCGTCGCCGGAACCCTCAACGGCGAGGGCGCGCTGACGCTTTCCGCCACCGCGCTCGGCGAGGACACGACGCTCGCCCGCATCACCCGCCTCGTCGAGAACGCCCAGACCGGCAAGGCGCCGGTGCAGAAGCTGGTCGACCGGATCTCGGCGGTGTTCGTGCCGGTGGTGGTCGCGGTCGCCGTGCTCGCCTTCGCCGGCTGGATGGTCGCGGGCGCCGGGCTCGAGGCGGCGCTCGTCGCCGCGGTGTCGGTGCTCGTCGTCGCCTGCCCCTGCGCCCTCGGCCTCGCGACGCCGACCGCCCTCGTCGCCGGCACCGGCGCGGCGGCGCGGGCCGGCATCCTCGTCAAGGACGTCGAGACGCTGGAGCGGGCCGAAAAGGTCGACGCGGTGATTTTCGACAAGACGGGAACCCTGACGGAGGGTCGGCCGGCGGTCACCGACGTGGTGCCGGTGGCCGGGCGTACCGCGGAGGACGTGCTCGGCCTCGCCGCCTCGGTGCAGGCGATGAGCGCGCATCCGCTGGCCGGCGCGGTGGTGGAAGCGGCGAAGGCGCGCGGCCTTTCCCCCGCGCCCGTCGCCCGCTTCCGCAGCCTGACCGGGCGCGGCGTCTCGGCCGAGGTCGGCGGGGCGACGGTGACGATCGGCAACGCGGCGCTGATGGCGGAAGGCAGGGTCGACGTCGCTCCGGTGAGGGACGATTTCGCCCGGCTCGAGGCCGAGGCGAAGACGGTGACCCATGTCGCGACCGGCGGCACCGTCGCCGGCCTCGTCGCCCTCGCCGACACGGTGCGGCCGGAGGCGGGGCAAGCGGTGGCGATGCTGAAGGCGCGCGGCATCGAGGCGCGGATGCTGACCGGCGACGCCGCGGCGGTGGCGAAGGCGATCGCCGATCAACTGGGGCTTTCCGGCTGGCGCGGCCCGGTGCGGCCGGAGGAGAAGAGCGCCGAGGTGGCGGCGCTGAAGGCGTCCGGCCGCGTCGTCGCCATGGTCGGCGACGGCGTCAACGACGCTCCGGCGCTGGCCGCCGCCGACGTCGGCATCGCGATGGGCACCGGCTCCGACGTCGCGCTGGAGACGGCCGGCATCACGCTGATGCGGCCCGATCCGCGGCTCGTCCCCGCCGCCCTCGACATCGCCGCGGCCACTGCCCGTCGCATCCGCACCAACCTGTTCTGGGCCTTCGTCTTCAACGTCGTCGGCATCCCGGTGGCGGCGATGGGCCTGCTGACGCCGGCGCTCGCCGGCGCGGCGATGGCGATGAGCTCGGTGACGGTGGTGACCAACGCGGCGCTGCTGACGCGGTGGCGGCCGAAGGGGATGTGAGGGGCGGGGGTCGGCGTTCGGCATTCGGTGGTCGGCACCCGAAGGAAGAGGGTGCGGGAAACGGCGCAGGCGCGGAAAATGCGCTGCGGCCTTGCCTTCCGGGGCGTTGGGTGGTGATCTCCCGGCCGGTACGAACGGGTGAGGCGAGGCCAACGTGAGCGAGACGAGCGGGCAGGGGGCGGCGGCGGCCGCGCGAGGGGACGAGAGCGCGTCGCGCCGGCCGAAGCTGTCGCCGCTCAAACATCTGCTGCCCTTCGTCGCCCGCTACCGGCTCGAAGTCGGCGCCGCGCTCGCCGCGCTGGTCGTCGCGGCCCTCGCCACGCTGGCGGTGCCGCTTGCCGTGCGGCGGATGATCGACCACGGCTTCTCGGCCGAGAACGCCGACTTCATCGACACCTATTTCCTGATGCTGATCGGCATCGTCGCCGTCCTCGCCCTCGCCTCGTCCTGCCGCTACTATTTCGTGATCTGGATCGGCGAGCGGGTGGTGGCGGACCTGCGGTCGGCGGTGTTCGCGCACCTGACGACGCTGTCGCCGGCCTTCTTCGACAGCGCCCAGTCCGGCGAGGTGGTGTCGCGGCTGACGGCCGACACCACGCAGATCAAGTCGGCGGTCGGCGCCAGCGCCTCGATCGCGCTCCGGAACTTCGTGCTCTTCGTCGGCGCCATCGTCATGATGATCGTGACGAGCCCGCGGCTCTCCGCCTTCGTGCTGCTGGCGATCCCGGTCATCGTGCTGCCGCTGGTCTGGTTCGGGCGCAAGGTGCGGGCGCGCTCGCGCAAGGCGCAGGACACGCTGGCGGACGCCGCCGCCTACGCGTCCGAGGCGATCGGCGCGGTGCGCACCGTGCAGGCCTACACCAACGAGGGCTTCGTCACCGCCCGCTTCTCCGGCGAGGTCGAGAAGGCGTTCCAGGCGGCGCGGGCGCAGATGAAGGCGCGGGCCTTCCTCACCGCCTTCGCCATCTTCGTCGTCTTCGCCAGCGTCGTCGCGGTCTTGTGGATCGGCGCGCAGGACGTGCTCGCCGGCCGCATCAGCGCCGGCGCGCTCGGCCAGTTCGTGCTCTATTCGGTGTTCGCGGCCGGCGCGCTCGGCGAACTCAGCCAGGTCTGGGGCGAGATCAGCCAGGCCGCCGGCGCCGCCGAGCGGCTCGCCGAACTGCTCGCGGTGAAGCCGCAGATCACCGCGCCGGAGAAGCCGGTGCGGCTCGCCGAGCCGGTCGCCGGCGCGATCGCCTTCGACGACGTCGGCTTCGCCTATCCGGGCCGGCCCGACGTCGGCGTCGTCTCCGGCGTCACCTTCACCGTCGCCCCGGGCGAGACCGTGGCAATCGTCGGCCCGTCGGGGGCGGGCAAGTCGACGATCTTCCACCTGCTGATGCGTTTCTACGATCCGGCGAGCGGCGCGATCCGCCTCGACGGCACCGACATCCGCGACCTCGACCCGGTCGACCTGCGCCGCCACGTCGCCATCGTGCCGCAGGACACGGTGATCTTCGCGGCGAGCGCGGCGGAGAACCTCTCCTACGGCCGGCCGGGGGCGAGCGAGGCCGAACTGCTGTCGGCCGCCGAGGACGCGCTCGCCGCCGATTTCATCGCGCGGCTGCCGGAGGGCTACGCCACCACGCTCGGCGAACGCGGCGTCACCCTCTCCGGCGGCCAGCGCCAGCGCATCGCCATCGGCCGGGCGATCCTCAAGGACGCGCCGGTGCTCCTCCTCGACGAGGCGACCTCGGCGCTCGACGCCGAGAGCGAGCAGCTGGTGCAGGCGGCGCTGGAGCGGCTGATGAAGGGCCGCACCACCCTCGTCATCGCCCACCGCCTCGCGACCGTCCAGGCCGCCGACCGCATCCTCGTCATGGAGGCGGGGCGGATCGTGGAGACGGGCACGCATGACGAACTGGTGGCGGAGGGCGGGCTCTATGCCCGGCTGGCGCGGCTGCAGTTCGCGGAGGGCGGGGCGCGGCCGGTGTTGTGAGAGGGAAATGCGAGGCCCGGGAGGCCTGGTTACCGCGTCAGCCTCGCCTCACCGCTCCGTCAGCTTCAGCTCGATCCGGCGGTTCCTCGCAAACACCTCGTCGCTCTCGCCCTGTTCCAGCGGCTGGAATTCGCCGAAGCCGGCGGCGACGAGGTGTTCGGGTTTGACGCCGCGGGAGATCAGATACTTGACGACGGAGATGGCGCGGGCTGCCGAAAGCTCCCAGTTGTCGCGGAAGCGGCCGGTGCCGGAGAGCGGGCGGGCGTCGGTGTGGCCGTCGACCCGCAGCACCCAGGCGATCTCGGCCGGGATCTCGCCCTCGAGTTCGAGCAGCGCGTCGGCGAGCTTGTCGAGTTCGCCGGTGCCGGCGGCGTTGACCTGCTCGGAGCCGGAGCTGAACAGCACCTCCGACTGGAACACGAAGCGGTCGCCGACGACGCGGATGTCGGAGCGGTTGCCGAGGATCTCGCGCAGGCGGCCGAAGAAATCGGAGCGGTAGCGCGACAGCTCCTGCACCTTCTGGGCGAGGGCGACGTTGAGGCGCTTGCCGAGGTCGGCGATCTTGGTCTGGCTCTCGCGGTCGCGGCTCTCGGAGGCGTCGAGGGCGTCTTCCAGCGCGGCGATCTGGCGGCGCAGCGCCGCGATCTGCTGGTTGAGCAGTTCGACCTGGGCGAGGGCCTGCTGGCTGACCTGGCGCTCGGCGGTGAGTTCGGAGGAGAGCCGCGAGGCCTCGTCGCCGGCCGCCGCCCCGGCGCCGAGCTGGGCGTCGAGCTGGCCGCGCAGGCGGTCGCGCTCGGCCTGAAGGTCGCCGAGATTGGCCTGCATGCCGGAAAGTTCGGAGGTGAGGTCGCGGCTCGAGGCGCGCTCCAGCGCCAGCAAGGCGGTGAGCTCGGCGATCTGGGCGTTGAGGCGGTTCAGCACCGTGTCCTTGCCCGAGATCTCCTGGCTCAGGAAATACTGCGAGATCATGAAGACGGAGAGCAGGAAGATGACGGTGAGCACCAGCGTCGACAGGGCGTCGACGAAGCTCGGCCAGTAATTCATCTCGCCGCTGAAGCGGCGCCGTCCGAGGGCCATGTCAGAAGCCTTTCATCGCCCCGCGGGGCATCGCCGTCGCCCGCCCGGTCCCGCGCGTCACGGTCAGTCCTTGCTCCGTTCCACCGCGCCGGTCAGGGCCTCGAGCAGGGTGCGGATCTCCTCCTGCTGGCGGCCCTGGTCCTCGGCCCAGCGCTTCAGGGTCTTCTGCTCGGTGCGCATGTGCTGGATCAGGCCCTGGATGCTCTCGGCGAGGTTGGCGAGCGCCGCGCCCTGGACCTTGCCGCCGCCGTCGGCGACGTCGCGGGCGATCTTCTCCAGGAGCACGCGGACATCCTCGCCACCGCGGCCGGTCTCGAAGTCCTCCGGCTCGAGGTCGGTGACGGTCGAGAGCCAGTCTTCGAGGTCGACGTAGAAGCGGTTCTGGGCCTGGGCGGCCTGAAGGTCGAGGAAGCCGAGGATCAGCGAGCCGGCGAGGCCGAACAGCGAGGACGAGAAGGCGGTGCCCATGCCCGACAGCGGCGCCTGCAGGCCGGCCTTGAGATCCTCGAAGATCACCCCGGTGTTGCCGGAGGAGACGTCGAGGGACTGGATCGTCGCGGCGACCGCCGAGACGGTCTGGATCAGGCCCCAGAAGGTGCCGAGCAGGCCGAGGAAGACGAGGAGGCCCGTGAGATAGCGCGAGATGTCGCGGGCCTCGTCGAGACGGGTCGCGATCGAATCGAGGATCGAGCGCATGGTCTGCGTCGAGATCGCCATGCGGCCGAGCCGGTCGCCGAGCAGGGTCGCCATCGGCGCCAGCAGCACCGGCGGGCGGGCGACGGCGAGACCGGGGTCGGCGACGCGGAAGCCGTTGACCCACTTCACCTCGGGGATCAGCCGGATCACCTGGCGCATCGCCAGCACGATGCCGATGAAGGCGCAGAGGATGATGGTGAAGTTGAGCGCCGGATTGGAGAGGAAGGCGACCTCGATCTGGCGGTAGAGCAGCAGCGCGATCAGCGCCGCGATCACCAGGAACAGCACCATGCGCCAGAGATAGACCTGGGGGCTCGACAGCTTGTAGGGATCGATGTCCTTGGCCATGGCTACCTGTCTCGAGACGTCGCGAACCCCTTGATAGCGCGAAAGCCGCGCGAGCAAAACCGCCGCGACGGCGCCTGCCGGAGAATTGCCGGCCGCGGCCCCGGCGGAGCCTCGCGGATCGCCGCAGCTCCCGTCCTCGGCGTCGCCGCCACCGGGGCGGCGACGCCGCCGGAACCTCGCGGCATTCGGGTCCGCGACGGCTCAAGCCGCCTTGGCGAGCAGTTCGGCGAGGCGGGCGCGGACGTCCTCGTTGCCGCAGACGACCTCGCCGCTCTCCACCGCCTTGTCGCGGCCGGCGTAGTCGGTGACGAAGCCGCCCGCCTCCTTGACCATCAGCACCGCGGCCGCGATCTGCCACGGCTGCAGGCCGGTCATGAAGGCGCCGTCAAGCCGGCCGGCGGCGACATAGGCGACGTCGAGCGCCGGGGCACCGAAGGCGCGCACGCCCGAGACGTTGGCCGAGACCTGGCGCAGTTCGGCCTGGTGGCGGCGATGGTCGCCCTGGGTCAGGTCCGGCAGCAGGGTGCCGATCACGGTATCGGCGAGCTCGCGGCGGGCGGCGACGCGCAGGCGGCGGTCGTTAAGGAAGGCGCCGGTGCCCTTCTCGGCGGTGAAGAGATCGTCGGTCGCCGGGTTGTAGATCACGCCGGCGACGATCTGGCCGCTGCGCTCCAGCGCCAGCGACAGGCCGAAATGCGGCAGGCCGTGCAGGAAGTTGACGAGGCCCATCGCCGGGTCGACCAGCCAGCGGTGCGAGGTGTCGGCGCCGGTCTCCTCGACCTCGGCGGAGAACAGGCCGTAGCCGGGCCGCACCCGGGCGAGTTCCTCGACGAGGCTCTTCTCGGCCTTGCGCCCGGCGGCGGCGACGAAGCCGCCCGGTCCCTTGAGCGAGACCTGGAGATTCTCGATCTCGCCGTAGTCGCGGGCGAGGTTGCGGCCGATCTTGCGGACGGCCTGGGTCATGACGTTGAGGAGAGCGCTGCGGGCCATGGTCGTCGGGTTCCTTCGGAGGCGGGCCGGGGCCGCCGGTCGGGCGGCGGGGAGGGCGCGGTCCGATGCCGGATCGTCCGGCACCGGGCCGGACGGAGGGTTGAGGCGATCGTCTGTGAAAGCGCGCCTTCTGGACCACAAAGCCCGGCGCTTTTCAAGGCCGCCCGCGCATTCGAGCCGCGAAGCGCCGGCATGGCTCGGCCGCAACCGGTGCGGGGAGGAGGGCGCCCCTCCGCCTCGAACCCCGCTCGGGATGTCGGGCTCGTCGGACGGCTCGGAGGTCGCCGCCCGATCCGCCGAGGCCCGTTCGGGCCCGTCTTCGCACGGGGGGCGCCTGCTGGAGGAGCCGTCCCGTGCCCGGTCTCAGTCCGCCGCCGGCCCGCTCGTCCCGGCGGCGTCGGCCGGGGCGGCGTCACCGCCGCGGGCGGGTGGACC
>CALCDT010000048.1 GCA_937900425.1 uncultured Alphaproteobacteria bacterium
CGGGTCGAAGGCGTCGGGGACGGTGGCCGGCGCGTCCTTCGCCCGCCACTGGTAGGCGCCGGCCGGGCTCTTCGTCAGCTCCCACTCGAAGCCGAACAGATTGTCGAAGAAGTAGTTGCTCCAGCGCGTCGGCGTCTGGCTCCAGGTGACCTCGGGACCGCCGGTGATGGCGTCGGCACCGATGCCCGTGCCGTGGCGGCTGCGCCAGCCGAGGCCCTGGTCCTCGATGACGGCGCCCTCCGGCTCGGGGCCGACGAAGGACGGATCGCCGGCGCCGTGGGTCTTGCCGAAGGTGTGGCCGCCGGCGATGAGCGCCACCGTCTCCTCGTCGTTCATCGCCATCCGGGCGAAGGTCTCGCGGATGTCGCGGGCCGCGGCGACCGGATCGGGCTTGCCGTTCGGGCCTTCCGGATTGACGTAGATGAGGCCCATCTGGACGGCGCCGAGCGCCTTGTGCAGCTGGCGCTCGGCGCTGTAGCGCTCGTCGCCGAGCCAGCTGCCCTCCGGCCCCCAGAACAGCTCCTCCGCCTGCCAGGTGTCGGCGCGGCCGCCGCCGAAGCCGAACGTCTTGAAGCCCATCGACTCGAGCGCGACGTTGCCGGCGAGGATGAAGAGATCGGCCCAGGAGATCTTGCGGCCGTATTTCTGCTTGATCGGCCAGAGCAGCCGGCGCGCCTTGTCGAGGTTGGCGTTGTCCGGCCAGCTGTTGAGCGGAGCGAACCGCTGCTGGCCGCCGCCGGCGCCGCCGCGGCCGTCGCTCACCCGGTAGGTGCCGGCGCTGTGCCAAGCCATGCGGATCATGAGGCCGCCATAGTGGCCGAAATCGGCCGGCCACCAGTCCTGCGAATCCGTCATCAGAGCGTGCAGGTCGGCGATCACCGCGTCGAGGTCGAGGGACTTGAATTCCTCGGCGTAGTCGAACTCCGCCCCCATCGGATTGGCGCCGGGGGCGTGCTGGTACAGGCTTTCGAGGCTGAGGCGCTGCGGCCACCAGTCCCGGTTGGTGCGGGCGCCGTGTCCGACCGGGCACTTGCCGCCCGTGCCCTCTTCCACCTTCGCATCCATGTGAACCTCCCTGACCCAGTGTGGTCCGGTGCGCCGACCGCGTCGGTGGGACCCGCCTTATCCAAGGCGCCAACTATGACGATAGAAGGTTTCCAAGGCGAGGCGCGCTTTTCGAAACGACCGAAATCTTCGACGCGCCGTCGCGGAACCGAAGTCGCCGGTGGCGGCTTTCTCCCGATCGACGACCGGAGACCGCCGATGGCCGGGCCCGCCTACTGGAAGGGATATCTGAAGCTCTCCCTCGTCACCTGCCCGGTGCGGATGATGCCGGCGACGAGCGGCTCGGAGCGCATCCGCTTCCACACCCTCAACCGCGACACCGGCAATCGCGTCCGCAGCCGCTACGTCGACAGCGTCAGCGGCGACGTCGTCGACGACACGGACCAGGTGATGGGCTATGCGATCGGCAAGGACGACTACGTGCTCCTCGAGGACGAGGAGCTCGACGCGGTGGCGCTCGAAAGCGTCCACACCATCGACATCGACACGTTCGTCGAGATGAAGTCGGTCGACCGCATCTGGCTCGACACGCCGCACTATCTCGTCGCCTCGGACGAGGTCGGGCTGGAGGCCTTCGCCGTCATCCGCGACGCCATGGCCCGCGCCGACGTCGGCGGGCTGTCGCGACTGGTGCTGGCGCGGCGCGAGCACCGGATCCTGGTCGAGCCGCGCGGCCGCGGGCTCCTGGTGTGGACGCTGCGCTACCGCGACCAGGTGCGCCCGGCCGACGATTATCTCGACGAGGACGAGGCGGAGGTGTCGGAGCGGGGGCTGAAGCTCGCCCGCGACCTGATCGAGGAAAAGACGCGGGCGTGGGGCGACGATCTCGTCGAGGACCGCGTCCAGGACAACCTGAAGAAGCTGATCGCGGCGAAGAAGAAGGGTCGTGGCCGCAAGCCGGGGAAGGCCGAGCCGCCCGCCGGCGGCGCCAAGGTGATCAGCATCATGGACGCGCTGAGGCGCAGCATCGACGAGGCGACGCGGGAGGAGAAGCCGCGCGGCAGCCGGCCGGGCCGGAAATAGGTCTCAACCGGCCTTCCTGCGGCTCGCGGCGGGCCGCCGGGCGGCGGGCTTTCCGGCGGTGGCCTTCTTGGCAGCGGTGTTCTTCGCAGCGGTGTTCTTAGTAGCGGTCTTCTTGGCGGTGCTCTTTCCGGCCGTCTTCGATGCGGTGCGCGACCGGCCAGCCCCCTCGTCCTCCCCGGCACTGCGGCGAAGCGCGTCCATCAGGTCGACGACGTTGCCCTTCGGCGTCGCCGGCCGCTTCGGCAGCGGCTTTCCGGCCTGCTTGGCGCGGATCAGTTCGGCGAGGGCACTCTCGTAGCGATCCTCGAACGTATCCGGATCGAATTTTCCCATCTTTTTCCGGATGATGTGTTCGCCGAGATCGAGCATCTCGTCGGAGACCGCGACGTCGTCGATGCCGCCGAACGCCTCGGCGTCGGAGCGGACCTCGTAGCCGAAGTGCAGCGTGTAGGCCATGAAGCCGACGGTGCGCGGGCAGAGCAGCAGGATCCGCTCGCGCCGGAACAGCACCGTCCGGGCGATCCCGGCGACGCCGGCATCCTGCATGGCGCGGTGGATCAGCGAGAAGCCTTCCGCGCCGGGACTGTCGGCGAGCGCCAGATAATAAGGGGAATCGAGATAGACCTCGTCGACCTCGCGCGACGGCACGAACGCATCGATCTCCAGTATTTTCGTGCTCTCGGGAATGGCTTCGTCGAGCTCGTCCTGCTCGAGGACGACATAGGATCCCTTGTCGGTCTCGTAGCCCTTGACCTGCTGGTCGCGCTCGACGAGCTCCTCCGTCTGTTCGTCCACGAACTCGCGTCGGACGCGGTTGCCGGTCTCGCGGTTGAGGGTGTGGAGCGCGATGCCGCGGCTGTCCGGCGCCGCGGTATAGAGCGCGACCGGCGCGGTCACCTCGATGAGCTTCAGCCAGCCCTTCCACGACGCCCGGATCGCCATCACGCTCGTCCCAAAAGGAGGCCGGCACGACCGCGACGCGACGGCGTCGTCACCGCGATTCCGACGCTCGCCGATCGCCACGACGACGTCGTCGTCGACCGGACGGCGACGGTCCGTCGGACGACGGCGACCATCGCCTCACGCCCCGAAGGGCGTGTCGTCGAGAATCCACGAGCCCCGCGGGTCGCGGTCGACCGGCCAGACCGTTTCGAAGTCGCCGTGGCGGGACTGGATCAGCACCTCCTGCGAGTGGAACCCCGCCGCCCGGATGCGCCGCGCCAGCCGGAGGGCGGCGAGGACGGCGCGGCGGCGGGAGCTGAACGGACGGTTCGTCTCCCCCTTGCGCGCCACGATCCACCGGCCCTCGTGCCAACCGACGACGAGATCGCGCATCGACCGCCTCCGTGAAAGACCCGGGCAAAGAACGGCGGAGCGGCGGATTGGTTCCCCGCGGGTGCGAAACGGACCCGCACCGGGGCGCGGCGCGAACCTCGAACGGATGGGCGGTTCGATCGTTCTTCCCTCGCCCGGACGAGGAGAACAACGCGATGAAGACGATCTGGCGGCGCTACAGCTACGGCTGGGTCACGCTCGCGCTGTTCCTGTTCACGCTCGCCGGGCACTGGATCTTCGGATGGTTCGCCTACGTCGCCGAGCAGCAGGCGCACGCGCAGCCGGTCGTCGCCGGCGAATATACGGTGGAGATGCTGCGCGACACCCTGGAGAACTGGCAGTCGGAATTCCTGCAGCTGCTGTGGCAGGTCGGCGGCCTCGCGTTCCTGTTCTATCTCGGCTCGCCGCAATCGAAGGAGGGCGACGACCGTATGGAAGCGAAGATCGACGCCATCCTGCGTGCGGTGGACCGGAGCGGGCCGCGACTGATCGACGAAATCGACGCGCGCTACGAGCGCCGCCGCGACGACGCGGCCGAGCGATAGCGGAAAGGGCGGTCGGTAACGGATGGGGAAAGGCGAGAGGCCGGAATGCCGGTGGCCGAGCGGCCGCGGACGGCTCCCGCCCACCCTCTGCCGCCACCGAATGCCGCCGAAACGCCCGCGATCCGGCCCGAGCGCCCGCGAGGTGCCCACCGCCGGGACCGGCGACGGGCACGCGGGGCTCGGGCACGGCGGCTCGTGCGGCCCCGGCTCAGGCGGCCTTGCGGTTGATCTGGCCCATGGCGAGCTTCGACAGCAGCTTGTCGCAGGCGCTCTCCTCGGCGAGGGTCTCCTCGAGCAGCTTCGCCACGTCCTTCTTGCCGAGATCGACGGCCCAGGTGCGCAGCGTGCCGTAGCGGGCGATCTCGTAGTGCTCGACGGCCTGGGCGGCGGCGAGCAGGCCGGCGTCGAGGACCTTCGGATCCTCGGCCTCCTGCATCACCTCCTCGGCCTCCTCGACGAGACCCTCGATCGCCTCGCACTTGACGCCGCGCGCGGCCTTGCCGAGCGCCTCGAAAACCTTCTGCAGCCGCTCGACCTGCCCCTCGGTCTCGACCCTGTGCTGCTCGAACGCCGCCTTCAGCTCGGGCGCGCTCGCCGCCCGCGCCATCTTCGGCAACGCCTTCAGGATCTGCCGCTCGGCGTAGTACATGTCCTTCACCATGTGAAGGAAGAGATCGTCCAGGCTCTTCATGGTGCGCGTTCCTCGTCGGTCTGCCCCCTCGACCCAACGCGGCGGCGGCCTCGCCGTTCCGCGGCTGGGTGAAAGGGGGCGGGTCCCGACCGGTCGACGGGACCAGGCGGGCGACGAGAGGAGCGGGGCGAGGCCAATCCCGGACCGGGCGGGTGCACCGCGCCGGGCCGGCGCACCATCGAAGGGACGGGTCGGCACCCGCGTGCCGTCGGCCGGCGGCCACCCGCAGGCTGGTGACCGGCGGCGGACG
>CALCDT010000049.1 GCA_937900425.1 uncultured Alphaproteobacteria bacterium
GCCGACGGCGCCGCGCTAGTGATCGAGGCCGCCGGCTGCCGCCTCGCCAACCTCGTCCTCGTCGCCGACGGGCTCCACAACGGGCCGCTGCTCAGCATCGCCGGGGCGCGCGGCCTCGCCGTCGCCGGCCTCGGCCTCGTCGGCTGCCACGGCACCGCCCTTCTCGCCGAGGACGGCGAAGACCTCGATCTTCTCGGCGTCGCCGCCCTCGCCGTCGGCGGCGAGGCGCTGGTGCTGCGCCGCTGCCGCGCGGTGCGGATCGAAGCCGCCTGCCGCAACGTCGCCCGCACCCGGCGGGCGCCGGCGGTCGAACTCGACGACTGCCGCGCGGTCGAGGCGACGATCGCCGCCGACGACGTCCGCGGCAGTGCGCTGACCCTCAAGGTGCCGGACGCGGTGCCCTGCGACAGCCGGTTCACCGTCGCAGCCGTCGGCTGCGAGCGGGCGGTCACGGTGTTCGGCACCACGGCCGCCCCGGCCCGGGGAATCGACCTCGCCGTCCGCTCGGCCGGGGCGGGGGACTGCGCCGTCCTGCTCGCCAACGTCGCCGCCGGTTCGCTCGACCTCGTCGCCGGCGCCGCGCCGGGCGTGCCGCCGCTGAAGCTGTCGGGCGCCGGCCGGACGGAGCGCGGTGCCCTCGCGCTGACCATCGCGGCGAGCGAGGACGCGGCGCCCGCGGCGATCGACGGGGTCGCCGTCATCCGCCGGGCCTTCGATCCGGAGCGGCTGCCGGCTTCCTCCGACGTCGTCCTTCCCGCCCCAGTCGAGGCGGCGCTCGCGGCGCGCGGCGAGCGGGTCTTCGTGCCCTGGGAGATCGAGGGGCGCTGCCGGGTCTGCGGCGTCGCCGGCCGCTTCCGCTGCACCTATCCGGCGGTGCGCGAGTCGCTCGGCTGCACGAGTTGCGGCGCGACGCTGCGCTACCGCGGGCAGGCCGGCGTCCTCGTCGAGGTGGTCGCGGCGGTGACCGGGCGCGGCGACCCGGCGGCGAGCCTCGCCGAATTCGCCGCGGCGGGCGGGCTGTCGGGCCTCGCGATCTTCGAGCCGGGCGTCACCGGCCCGCTCCGCCCTCATCTCGCCCGGGCCGCGGTCTACCGCCGGTCGGTCTACGAGCCGGGCGTCGCCAGCGGCACGCCGGACGAAGACGGCATCGAGCATCAGGATCTCATGGCGCTGTCCCACGCCGACGAGAGCTTCGACCTCGTCGTCACCTCGGACATCTTCGAGCACGTCCGAAAGCCCTTCGTCGCCTTCCGCGAGGTCCACCGGGTGCTGAAGCCGGGCGGCAGCCACGTCTTCACGATCCCTTTCGTGCTGCCGCTGCCGGAGACGACGGTGGCGCGGGTCGACACCTCGGGCCCGGAGGACCGCCACCTGTTGCCGCCGGTCTACCACGGCTCGGGCGCCGGCGGCCGCTCGCTGGTCTACACCGACTTCGGGCGCGATCTCGTGCGGCTGCTCGCCGACATCGGCTTCTCGACGCGGATCGTGCGTCACGGCGGGCGGACCGGGGCGGAGTTCGCATCGGCAACCCTCGTCGCGACGCGCCGTGCCGGCGAGGAGGAACGGCCGTGACGCCCGCTCGCCCCTGCAGCGGCGCAGGCGCCGCGGGGGCCGGTGCTCGCGCCGAGATTGCGGCGGGGGCGTCTTGCTCCCGTCCGTATTTGTCCTATGCTTCGGCGGATCGCCCGCGACATCCTGCGGGGTCGCCCGCGCGAGGCCCCGCCGGCGGCCGACCGCACCGCGCAAGTCGCTATGGAAAGGATGCATCATGAACGTACACGTCATGACGGCGGAACGGACCCCGGGCGGACCACGGGCGGACGGCACCGTCGACGTCGTCCTCGTGATGATGCCCTTCGGCCCGGTGCGGATGCCCTCGCTCGGCCTCTCGGTGCTGGCGCGGATCCTGCGCGACGCCGGCATCTCGGTGCGGGTCGACTATCCGGTGGTCGACTTCATGCGCGCCCTCGGCGAGCGCGACTTCGACATCATCACCAACGTCTTCGGCAAGCTCTCGCTCGGCGAGTGGCTGTTCTCGCGAGAGGTCGACCCGGTCGGCACGGTCGAGGATTTCGTCGACCTCGCCGCCCGCACCATCCCGCCGCGTCAGGTCGATGAACTGCGCCGCATCATCGACAAGGCGCTGCCGGTGGTCGCGCGCATCGTCGAGGAGGCGGCGGACCGGGTGGCGCGGCTCGAGCCGAAGCTGGTCGGCGTCAGCAGCAGTTTCCAGCAGCAGATGTCGTCGATCGCCTTCGCCACCCGCCTCAAGGCGCTGAGGCCCGACGTGCGCGTCGTCATGGGCGGCGCCAACTGCAGTTCGCCGATGGGTGAGGCGATGTTCGAGGGTTATCCGGTGCTCGACGGCGTCCTCGTCGGCCCCGGCGAGATCGCCTTGCCGCGCCTCGTCCGCGCGATTCTCGACGGCGAGGACGACATCCGCATCCGCGGCCTCTACTGGCGCGGCACGACGACGGGCGAGGGGGCGCTCGAGGACCCCGGCGTCGCCGCCGAGCCGGCGATGAACGACCTGCCCTACGCCGACTACGACGACTATTACGACGTCTGGCCGCTCGACGGCGACGACAAGCCGATGGTGCCTTTCGAGGGCTCGCGCGGCTGCTGGTGGGGCCAGAAGCAGCATTGCGTGTTCTGCTCGCTGAACCACTCGATCACCTACCGCGCCAAGAGTCCCGAGCGTCTCTACGAGGAGATCGTCCATCTCACCGACCGCTATCCCGGCATCCAGATCTTCGCGGTCGACGACATTCTCGACCAGCGCGTGATCGGCGCCATCACCGACAAGCTGGCGGCGCTGCCGGTGCGCCCGAAGCTGTTCTATTCGGTGAAGTCGAACCTTCGCCGCGACCAGGTGCGGGCGCTCAGGGAAGCCGGCGTCAACGCCATCCTGCCCGGCGTCGAGAGTCTGGCCGACGAGGTGCTGACCCAGATGCGCAAGGGCGTCACCGGCCTTCGCAACATCCAGCTGCTCAAGTGGTCGCAGGACTACGGCATGAAGGTGAGCTGGTCGATCCTCTACGGCTTCCCCTTCGACAAGGCCGAATATTACCAGCGGATGGTCGACTGGCTGCCGAGCCTGACCCACCTGCCGGCGCCGCGCGGCCTCGCCGACGTGCGCATCCAGCGCTACAGCCCGCTCTACACCCAGGCCGAGCATTTCGGGGTGAAGAACCTTCGGCCGCGGCCCTTCTACGCCCTGATCCACAAGGTCGCCCCGGAGATCGTCGAGAAGCTCGCCTACAATTTCGACTGCGACCCGCCGGAGGACCAGAGCGTCTACATCGAGCCGCTGCGCGCCGCGATGAACGCCTGGATGGCGGGCGCGAAGAAGAACCCGCCGCTGCTCGTCCACGTCGACACCGGCACCGGCCTCGTCGTCGGTGACACCCGGCCGGCGGCGAGCCGCCCGATCCACCGGCTCGGCCCGGCCGAGCGCGTCATCTGCCTCGCCTGCGACCAGGTCGCCAAGCGTCACCAGATCGCCGCCGCGCTCGCCGAGGCCGGCCACGAGGTCGACGATGCGGCGCTCGACGCCGCCCTCGCCCGGCTGCTCGAGGACCGTCTGCTGATCGAGCACGACGGCTTCCACCTGTTCCTCGCCTGCGAGGTGCCGAAGGGGCCGGCGCGCGACAGCGAGATCGTCCGGAGGGTTCTTGCCGCAGCCGAGGCGGAGCGGGAGATGGCTGCGAGCGCCCTTGTCCGGCCGGAGGGCGGAGCGGAGCGGGCGGTTCCCGCGGAGTGACGCGGGCCGGCGAAGTCGTGTTCGGGATCAGGACACCCGGGCGCGGCGGGCGTCGCGCAGCTGGACCGGGCGGTCCGGGATCTCGATCTCGAAGGTGGCGCCGGGGCTCGCGTCGAGCAGGGTGATCGAACCGCCGTGGGCGCGGACGAGTTCGGCCGAGATGGCGAGGCCGAGGCCGGTGCCGCCGCGCCGGGCCGAGCCCTGGAACGCCTTGAACAGGCTCTCGCGCGCCTTCTCCGGCAGGCCCGGTCCGGTGTCGGCGACGCGGATGCGCACCACCGCCCCGAGCCGCTCGGCCGACAGCGTCAGGCGCCGGACCAGCGCCGGGTCAGACGAGCCCTCCAGCGCTTGCAGGCCGTTGCGCACGAGATTGACGAGGATGCGGAAGAGATGGTCGGGGTCGGCGTCGATCTCGATGTCGTCGCCGACCGCGTTGACCCATTCGACGGCGCCGTGGGTCGAGGCGCCGGTGGTCTCGCCGACCTCGGCGGCCAGCATCCGCAAGGCGACGAGGCGCCGGGCCGGCGCCTGCTCCTGGGCCTTGCCGTAGGCGAGCACCGACTGGCAGTAGGCGATCGCCCGGTCGAGCGCGCCGACGAGCTTGGGCGCCATCCGCTGCACGGTCGGATCGGACACGGAGGCGAGACGGTCGGAGACGAGCTGGGCCGAGGCCAGCATGTTGCGCAGGTCGTGGTTGATCTTGGAGACGGCGAGGCCGAGGTCGGCGAGGTGTTTCTGCTGCTTCAGCGTCTCCTGCAGCCGGCGCTGCATCTCGGCGATGCCGCGCTCGGCGGCGCCGATCTCGTCGGTGCGGCACGTCGGCTCGATCAGGTGGGCCGGGTTCTCCGGGTCGTCGCCGAAGCGGCGGATCGCCCGGCCGAGCCGCTTCATCGGCCGCACCAGCAGCCGCTGCAGGCTGACGTAGACGAGGAAGGCGGTGAACACCGAGATCGCCAGCGACAGCAGCAGGATGTTGCGCGAGAAGGTCAGCATCCGCTCGCGCAGCGGCTTCTCGGAGAAGACGAGTTCGATCCGCCGGAGCGGGTCGGACGGGTCCTCGCCGGTGAGACGGATGGTGCGCTCGCCGCCGAGCAGCAGCGTGTCGAAGGCCGAGCCGACGGCGCCGGCCGCCGACATGTCGGAAAGGTCGAGGACGCGCTCGACGGTCGGCGGATCGGGAATGATGGCGAGGAGGCGCTTCATGCCGTCCTCCTTGACCGCGAGGGCGTAGCCGTCGAGTTCGTCGAGCAGCGCCGACTGCAGATCCTGCGGCAGCGCCCGGTCGGCCGGCACCAGCGTCAGCGACCGGCTGGCGATCAGCGCGTTGTGTAAGCGCGATTCGAGGTCGGTCTTCTGGAAATTGGCGATCGAGGGCACGTAGATCAGCACTTCGCTGATCATCACGAACAGCACCGTGAGGACGAGCAGGCGCGCCGAGAGGCCGAAGCGGACGCTCGCCAGCTCGGGATCGCCGGATGCCGGTTCCTGTTCGGCCGTCATGCCTCCGTCCTGTGCCCCCGTTCCCGTCCCCGGCCCCGTCTCGCGATCCGCCCGCGGACGGGGGGAGGCCGTTCCTCATCTGGGGCGCCGCACCGCGCCTTTTTAGTCCCTCGCCCCCGCCGCCGGTGCGATTTTCACCCGAGGCGCCGCAGCAGCCCGAGCAGGCGGCCGATCCACGGATTGGCGAGGCTGTCGCCATAATAGGCGAGGGCGGCGCGTCTGGCGATCTCGGCGAGGGTCGGATAGGGAAAAACCGTGTCGGCGAGTGCCTTGACCGTGAGCCGGCGCGACACCGCCAGCGCCAGCAGGCCGAGAAGTTCGCCGGCCTCCGGTCCGGCTGCCGCGGCGCCGAGAATGCGTCCGCGCGGCCCGACGACGAGCTTGACCATGCCGTCGGTGCGAAGGCCGGTGCGGGCGCGGTCGTTGGCCGAATAGGGCGCGGCGAGCACCTTGACCCGGCCGCCGTGGCGCTCGCGTGCCGCCTCCTCGGTGAGGCCGACCCGGCCGATCTCCGGGTCGGTGTAGGTGCACCACGGCAGGATGTCCGGGTTCTCCTTGACCGGCAGGCGGAACAGGATCGAGCGCACCGCGAGGCCGGCGTGGTAGCCGGCCCAGTGGGTGAAGCGGTAGGAGCCGGCGACGACGTCGCCGATGGCGTAGACCCGGCGGTTGTCGGTGCGAAGGCCGCGGTCGGTGCGGATGCCGCGCCGGTCGGCGAAGATGCCGGCCGCCTCCAGCCCGAGATCCTCGACGTTGGCGGTGCGGCCGGTGGCGAGGAGGAGGTGGGTCGCCGCGACGCTCCGCTCCGCTCCCTCCGACGCGGCGAGCGCGGTCAGCCCCTCCGCCGCCGGGGCGAGGCGGGTGAGGCGGGCGCCCTCGACCAGCGTGACGCCCTCCGCCGCGAGGCGGGCGCGGACGACGGCGACGAGCTCCGGATCGTCCTTCGGCAGGATCGCGCCGTGCTCGACGACGGTCACCTCCGACCCGAGCCGGCGGAAGGCCTGGGCGAGTTCGAGCCCGATCGGCCCACCGCCGACGACGAGGAGATGACCGGGCAGGCGGTCGAGGTCGAAGACGGTCTCGTTGGTGAGATGGGATACGGTGTCGAGGCCGGGGATCGTGGGCACCAGCGCCCGCGAGCCGGTGGCGACGACGAAGCGGCGGGCGCGGATGGTGGCGTCGCCGGCGACGACGGTGTCCGGGTCGGTGAAGCGGGCGCGGGCGGTGATCACCGTGGCGCCGAGCCCCTCGAAGCGCTCGACCGAATCGTGCGGCGCGATGCCGGCGATGACGGAGCGGACGTGGTCGCGGACCTTCGCGAAGTCGACCCGCGCCGGGCCGGCGTCGACGCCGAAGCGCGGCGCCTCGGCGACCGCGCGGGCGTGGGCGGCGGCGGCGATCAGCGCCTTCGACGGCACGCAGCCGGTGTTGAGGCAGTCGCCGCCCATGCGGCCCTCCTCGACGAGGACGACCTCGACGCCGAAGGCCCGCGCCGCCGCGGCGACGGTGAGGCCGGCGGAGCCGGCGCCGATGACGCAGATGTCCGGGGTCAGCAGCCTCATCGCCGCGCCCTCCGCCGGCGGATCGCCTTGACCGCGACCGGGATCAGCGCGACGAGGCCGAGGGCGGCGAAGGCGGCGACGAGCTTCGGCGTGACGAGGGCGCCGGGATCGATCGACGGGGTGCAGGCCGGGTCGGCGAGGCAGCCCGGCTGGGCGGCGATCTGCGCCTCGATCACCGAATCGAGGCCGGAGCCGATCAGGGTGAAGGCGAAGGTGCCGGGCAGGATGCCGAGGGCGGTGGTGACGACGAAGATGCGAAGCGGCACGCCGGCCAGCGCCGGGGCGAGGTTGACCACCCAGAACGGGAAGATCGGCACCAGCCGCAGGAACATGAGATAGGAGAAGGCGTCCTCGCGAAAGCCCTCGGCGAAGCGGGCGAGCCGCGGCCCGGCCTTGTCGGCGAGCGCCGCGCCGAAGCTGGTGCGGGCGATCAGGAACAGGATCGTGGCGCCGAGGGTGGCGGCGGCGACGACGACGATGCCGGCGGCGAGCCAGCCGAACAGGAAGCCGCCGGCCAGCGTCATCACCGCGAGGCCGGGGATCGAGACCGCGGTGGCGAAGACGTAGAACAGGGCGAAGCCGGCGAGGGCGGGCAGGAAATGCGCCGCGACGGTGGCCGCCAGAACGTCGCGGTTGCGGATCAGGCCGTCGAGCGAGAGGTGCCGGTGGCCGCCGAGGGCGAAGAAGCCGGCGAGCAGCAGGGCGACGAGACCGAGCGGCCAGAGCCGGAGCAGCCGGCGCGCGCGGCCGCGGCGCTCCCGCCGGCCGGCCTCAGGGGCGGTCACGGTACGGGTCTTTGCTCGGACGGCCGGAGCCGTGGCAGCGGGGGGCATCGGACATCTCCACGTCTCCGTCCTCTGTCGTCGAGGTGCCACGGCCGCGGGCGTGGCCGCAAGCTCCTCGCGCCGGTCTCACCGGCAAGTGATGGCGGCCGGCCGGTGCCGCCGGCCCGCGACCCGGCCCGCGACCCGGCCTTGACCGGGCGGGGCCGGTGCGGACGGGGCGGCGCGGCGGTGAATTCTCCGCACCCGGCGGCCCCTCGTTTGTTGACGCGGACCCGGCCTTCCCCTTATAAGCCCGGCACGACCGGAGCCGGTTCCGGCATCGACGTGCGAATTCGCGCGCCGATCCGTATCCGGGCTCCTCGCTCGATCCCCTCTCACGCCGGAGCCGGGGCCCTCCTCACCGGAGGCCGCACGCCTGCCTCGGCACCAGACCGAAGGACCGCCCGCCGGGCGGGTTGACGACATGAAGCGGACCTATCAGCCTTCCAAGCTCGTGCGCAAGCGCCGCCACGGCTTCCGCGCCCGCATGGCGACCGTCGGCGGCCGCAAGGTCATCGCCGCCCGCCGGGCGCGCGGTCGCAAGCGCCTTTCGGCCTGATTGCGCGCTCCGGTGGCACGATATCCCCTCGTCGTTCGCCGCCGCCGCTCATGACCAGGCTCAGGAAACGTGCCGAATTCGTGAAGGTCGCGCGGGGCGCTCGCACGCCCCGACGCGGCTTTTTGCTGCAGACGATCCGGCGCGACGACGACGGCGAGGCCCGTTTCGGCTTCACCGTCACCAAGAAGATCGGCAACGCCGTGGAGCGCAACCGGATCCGGCGCCGGCTGCGCGAGGCGATCCGCCTGCACGGGCAGGCCGTGGCCGCGCCCGGCTTCGATCACGTCCTGATCGGGCGGCGCGCCGCCCTCGGACAGCCCTTCGCCGACATGGTCGCCGACGTGGTCGGTGCCCTGAGGACGGCCGGCAAGGCCAGAGAGAGTGCCGCCCGCGGGTCCCGCGCGGCCGAAGGATCCGGAAAAGGCTCCGATGTCTGACAATCGCAATCTGTTCCTGGCACTGATGCTCTCGCTGGTCGTCCTGGTCGGCTGGCAGTATTTCTACGCGGCGCCGCTGGCCGAACGCCAGCGCGCGGCGATGGAGGCCCAGCAGGCCGAGCAGGCCGCCGCCGCCCAGGCGGCGCCGGCCGCCGACGGCACCGCGCCGGCCGCGGG
>CALCDT010000050.1 GCA_937900425.1 uncultured Alphaproteobacteria bacterium
CTCGCCGGCGAGCACGACACGGGCGCCGTGGCTGCGCGTCGCCGCCACCTTCACGTGCGGCGTCGTCACCGGCATCACGATCGTCGCCGGCACGCCGAGCGCGCGGGCGTTCGCCGCCACCGCCTGGGCATGGTTGCCGGCCGACATCGCGATGACGCCGTGGCGGCGCTCCTCCGCCCCGAGCGTCGACAGCTTCACGAAGGCGCCGCGCTCCTTGAAGGCGTTGGTCAGCTGCAGGTTCTCGTACTTCACCCAGACCTCGGCGCCGGTCAGCGCCGAGAGCCGCGGCGCGGCGAGGAACGGCGTGCGGATGACGCGGCCGGCGAGGAGCCGTGCCGCGTCGCGGACGTCGTCGAGGGTGGGCAGGCGGAGGTCGGCGCCGGCCGCGCCGGCGGACGCCGTCGGGGCGGCTGTGTCGGAGGCGGTCACAGGCAGCTCACGGGATAGCGGCGGATCATGTCGTCCTCGGTAGCGAGCGTCAGGCCCTCGGCCACGGCCTCAGCGACGAGCAGGCGGTCGAAGGGGTCGCGATGGACCCCGGCAACCTTCTTCCGGCGGCGGGCACTCGCCGCCGGCGAGGAAGTCTCGGACATGACGTGCGGTCTCCGCCCCCGGCGCTGCCGGTGCGATGCTATCGATGCGCCGTGGGCCGCCGAACCAGCTTCGGCCGTGCCGGCTCCGTCTCAGATGCCCTTCGTCAGCCGCTCGGCGACGAACGGCGCGAAATAGGTGAGGACGCCGTCGGCGCCGGCGCGCTTGAAGGCGTGCAGGCTCTCCAGCATCGCCCGGTCGCCGTCGAGCCAGCCGTTGCGCTCGGCGGCGCGGATCATCGCGTACTCGCCGGACACCTGGTAGGCGAAGGTCGGCACGCCGAAGGTGTCCTTCACCCGCCGGACGACGTCGAGATAGGGCATGCCCGGCTTCACCATCACCATGTCGGCGCCCTCGGCGAGGTCGAGCTCGACCTCGCGCAGCGCCTCGTCGGAGTTGCCGGGGTCCATCTGGTAGGTGCGCTTGTCGCCGACGAGGGTCGCGGACGAGCCGACGGCCTCGCGGAACGGGCCGTAGAAGGCCGAGGCGTACTTCGCGGAATAGGCCATGATCTGCACGTGGCCGTGGCCGCGCGCGTCGAGGGCGGCGCGGATCGCGCCGATGCGGCCGTCCATCATGTCGGACGGGGCGACGACGTCGACGCCCGCCTCGGCGAGCACCAGCGACTGGTCGACGAGCCGCGCGACGGTGACGTCGTTGACGATCTCGCCGTTCACCAGGATGCCGTCGTGGCCGTGGCTCGTGTAGGGATCGAGCGCCACGTCCGCGATCACGCCGACGCCGGGCGCCGCCGCACGCATCGCCCGGATCGCCCGGCAGACGAGATTGTCGGGATTGTAGGCCTCGGTTCCGTTCTCGTCCCGCAGCGCCGGGTCGGTGTAGGGGAACAGCGCGATCGCCGGAATGCCGAGGCGCGCGGCGGTCTCCGCCTGGCGGGCGACGAGATCGACCGAAAGGCGGTCGACGCCGGGCATCGAGGCGACCGGCACCGAGAGGTTCTCGCCGTCGATGACGAACACCGGCCAGATCAGATCGTCGACCGTCAGGGTGGTCTCGCGCACGAGGCGGCGCGACCAGTCGGTGCGGCGGTTGCGGCGCATCCGTCGGCCGCCGACGATGGCGCCGACATCGATGACCGACGGCTCTTCCGGGTGGCCGCCCGGCCGCCCCCTGTGCTCGAAGTTCATGCTTGCCAGAGGCTCCTTCTGTCGCCGCAGACGCTAGACCCGGGCCCGCCCGGCAGCAAGCGCGCGGCGCCGATATCGCGGCCGGGGGCGGTCTCACGCCGTCTCGGCTGGTCGGCGGCGCGGGGTGGCGGCGTTGCGTGCCGCGCCGGCGGGGGGTATCAGCGGCCATGGGACCGCAGGCGGCTGGGGTGAGGGAATGAGCGACGCGACGGCGCCCGAGACGACGGCCGGCGACGTGGTTCCTCCGCGCCGCAAACTCGTCGGCCGGGTGCTCGACAGCATCGACGCGCTGCCGCTCGAGCTTCTCCTGACGATGTTCCTGCGCCTGTCGGCGGTGGTGTGGCTCGTCACCGGCCTCGTCCACTGGGCGCGGATCGTCGAGTATCTGCCGTGGCGCGGGCGCGTGTTCAGCGAGATGCCGCTCGAGTGGCAGAGCGCCATCGTCTTCTACGGCGTCCTCGATCTCGTCACGGCGGTCGGCCTCTGGCTCGCCACCGGCTGGGGCGTGGCGCTGTGGATCGTCGCGATCGCCTGCCAGATCCTCACCCACGGCGCGATGGCGGAGATCTTCGGCGAGCGGCCGTTCCGTATTCCCTTCTACGTCCTGTCTGTCCTCGCCTATCTCGTCCTCTGGTGGCGCGTCCGGGCGATCCGCCGCCGTCGTGCCGAGGCCGAAGGATTCTAGGCGCCCGCCGGGCGTGAATCCTTGCCACCGCACTCCGCCGGGATGCGGGGATCGAATCCTCGCGTGGTAGAAAATCGTCCGAGAATTCAGGGGGTTGACGACGCTCCCGTCGTCCGGGACGGCGTCGTCCGGGCCGCCGGGGCGGGGTCCGCTGTGGCGGCCGGGTCGCGACGGCGGGATTCACCTGCGATTCATCCTGCCGCTTAAGCCGGGATTCAAGGCCGGCGCGGAATCCTCGCCCCAGCAGAACGCGACCGGGGAAAACCCGGCGCTCCGACAGGAAGGCGTGGAATCATGTACGCAGGATCGTCGATGCACTCGACGGCCGGCGCCGGCGGAGGTGTGTCCGCCGCGGCGCCGCCCCTGAAGCCGCTCATCCGCGAGGCGGTGATGCTGGTGGAACGCGTCCACCGGCGTTTCCTCGACGCGGTGAAGGACGAGCTCGAACGCCTCGGGCGCACCGAGATCAACGCCGTCCAGGCACTGCTGCTGCACAATATCGGCGACGCCGACCTGACCGCGGCGGACCTCAAGAGCCGCGGCTTCTATCTCGGCTCGAACGTCTCCTACAACGTCAAGAAGCTCACCGAGGCCGGCTTCCTGGTGCACGAGCGCTGCCGCGTCGACCGCCGCGCGATCCGCATCCGGCTGACCGAGGCGGGCCGGGAGGTGGCGGCGATCGTCGACGGCCTCTACGAGAAGAACACCCGCACCATCAGCGAGGTCGGCGGTCTCGGCGCGGGCGATCTCTCCAGCCTCGCCACCGCCCTCGGCCGGCTCGACCGCTACTGGGGCGACCAGGTCCGCTACCGTCTCTGATCGGCGACGGCGGGTGCGGCACGGTGCCCGCCGGCAACCTTTCCTGCGCGACCGCATTCTCCCACCACGATGACGCCACACTGTGGTGGAAGGACACCGCTGCAGGGTCGGCTCCGGGGATGTTGATCGCTCGGGCCCCGTTCCGAGTTGCGGCCCTGCCCTGTGGGCGCGATCATCCGGAACGGCTGGCGCAAGCCAGCGCTGCGAAGCTGTTCGTTAACCATCCCCGTGATATTCCGGCCACGGGGGCGCATGCGGCGGAGCGTTCGCGGTCCGCGGGACAGAGAGGCGGAGTCTTGCCATGACGAAGCGCGTCGATCGCGCCTGCGACCTCATCCGGACGGACGGCCTGTCCGGCATGAACCGTCGAGCGGTGCTGGGCCTCGCGGCCGGCGCTCTCGTCGCGGCTCCGTCGATCGTGCGGGCCGAGAGCCCGATCCAGGCGCTCCAGAACTACCAGACGCGGGCCGAGTGGGCCGACCGCTTCGACGCAGCGGTGAGCGAGCTCAACTCCCTCAAGGGCAACCAGCCGACGCTGTCGCCATCGGCCGCGGCGCAGATCGAGCAGGCGATCGCCGTCTACCAGCAGATCGTCGCCCGCGGCGGCTGGCCGACGCTCCCGGAGGGCGTCAAGCTGCGGCTCGGCTCGCGGGACCGCAACGTCGCGATCCTGCGCCAGCGGCTGATGGTCACCGGCGACCTCGCCGAGACCGCCGGCCGGGCCGACGTCTTCGATTCCTACGTCGACACCGCCGTGCGCCGCTTCCAGATCCGCCACGGCCTGGTTTCGGACGGCATCGTCGGCGGCGCCACCCTCGCCGAGCTCAACGTGCCGGCCGAGCAGCGGCTGCGCCAGCTCGAGGTGAATCTCGTGCGCGTGCGCGCCATGTCCGGCTATCTCGGCGACCGCTACGTGATGGTCAACATCCCGGCGGCCGAGATCGAGGCGGTCGACCGCGGCGTCGTCTACTCCCGCCACGTCGGCGTCGTCGGCAAGATCGACCGGCCTTCGCCGATCCTCTCGGCGAAGATCCAGGAGATCAACTTCAATCCCTACTGGCACGTCCCCGTCTCGATCATCCGCAAGGACCTGATCCCGAAGATGCAGGCGGACCCCCAGTATCTCGCCAAGAACAAGATCCACATCTACGACGGCAAGGGCAACGAGCTGCTGCCGACGGACATCGACTGGACGACCGAGCAGGCCACCCAGTACATGTTCCGCCAGGAGCCGGGCAGCGAGAACTCGATGGGATCGGTGAAGATCAACTTCCCGAACCCGCACGCCGTCTACATGCACGACACCCCGGCGAAGTCGCTGTTCGGCCAGAACGCCCGCTTCCACTCGTCCGGCTGTGTCCGCGTCCAGAACGTCCGCGAGCTGGTCGCCTGGCTCCTCTCCGAGACGCCGGACTGGCCGCGCGAGCGTGTCGACCAGGCGATCCGTTCCGGCGAGCGCATCGACGCTAGGCTCGCCCAGCCGGTGCCGGTCTACTTCACCTACATCACCGCGTGGTCGACGCCGGACGGCCTCGTCCAGTTCCGCGACGACATCTACCAGCGCGATTCGGGGGGGGCGGTGGCCATGAACACCGCCAATCCGGACGAGGAATTCGTGCTGCCGCAGTGACGCGCGAACTCGGATGGCGAACTTGGATTCGGAATTCGAATCCCGGAACTCGACGACTGGAATTCGAAACGGGCCGGGGATTTCCCGGCCCGTTTTCGTTGCGCCGAGAGCGGGTTCACGGGTGTCGTTTTCCGGGTCTCCCCCCGTCGCATCCGTGCTTGGTCGGCCGCGGTCGGCCATGCTAGATGCCACCTCGCCCGGCCGGCGACCGGCCGCGCGGCTCCGCACCGAATGCTTGGAGATCAGGCGATGACCGTCACCTCGGGGGCCGCCGCCGCGGCCCAGAACGGCTTTTTCACCGCGACGCTCGAGGAGCGGGATCCGGAGCTGTTCGGCGCCGTCCGCGCCGAGCTCGGCCGCCAGCGCAGCGAGATCGAGCTGATCGCCTCCGAGAACATCGTCTCGCGCGCCGTGCTCGAGGCGCAGGGCTCGGTGCTGACCAACAAGTACGCCGAGGGCTATCCGGGCCGGCGCTACTACGGCGGTTGCCAGTTCGTCGACGTCGCCGAGAGCCTCGCCATCGAGCGCGCCTGCAAGCTGTTCAACGCCCGGTTCGCCAACGTCCAGCCGCACTCCGGCGCCCAGGCGAACCAGTCGGTGTTCCTGGCGCTGTTGCAGCCGGGCGACGCCTTCATGGGCCTCGACCTCGCCGCCGGCGGCCATCTCACCCACGGCGCCCCGGTGAACCTGTCCGGCAAGTGGTTCCGGCCGGTGCCCTACCACGTCAACCGCGACGACGAGCGGATCGACTTCGACATGGTCGAGCGCCTCGCCCGCGAGCACAAGCCGAAGCTGATCATCGCCGGCGGCTCGGCCTATCCGCGGGGCATCGACTTCGCCCGCTTCCGCAAGATCGCCGACGAGGTCGGGG
>CALCDT010000051.1 GCA_937900425.1 uncultured Alphaproteobacteria bacterium
GGCGCCGGCCGCGGCGCGGTCGGCGAGGGCCATCTCGTCCTCTCCGGTCACCGGGTCGATGTGGCTGGCCTGGATCAGCCGCTCGTCGACCGGTTCGGGCTCGGGCGGGCGCTGGGCCAGTTCGACCCGCATCAGCTGGGCGGTGACGGCCTGGCGCAGGTTGGTCAGCAGCGCCTCGAACAGGGCGAAGGCCTCGGTGCGATATTCCTGCAGCGGGTCGCGCTGGGCGTAGCCGCGGAAGCCGATCACCGAGCGCAGCGCGTCGAGGGCGGCGAGATGCTCGCGCCAGAGCTGGTCGAGGGTCTGCAGCAGGATCGCCTTCTCGACGTGGCGCAGCAGCTCCGGCCCCATCCGCTCCTCGCGGGCGCGGTAGGCGTCGTCGGCGGCGATCGCGATCCGCTCGCGCATCTCCTCGTCGGCGATGCCTTCCTCCGCCGCCCAGTCGGCGATCGGCAGGTCGAGGTTGAGGCCGTCCTTCAGCGCCGCCGACAGGCCGTCGACGTCCCACTGCTCGGCATAGGCGTTCTCGGGGATGAAGCGCGAGACCAGGGTCTCGATGACGTCGCCGCGCATGTCGGCGACGGTGTCGGCGACGCTCTCCTCGGTCATCAGCTCGATGCGCTGCTCGAAGATGACCTTGCGCTGGTCGTTCATCACGTCGTCGTATTTGAGAAGGTTCTTGCGGATGTCGAAGTTGCGGGCCTCGACCTTCTGCTGCGCCTTCTCCAGCGCCTTGTTGATCCAGGGATGGACGATCGCCTCGCCGTCCTTGAGGCCGAGCTTCTGCAGCATGCCGTCCATGCGGTCGGAGCCGAAGATCCGCATCAGGTCGTCCTGCAGCGACAGGTAGAAGCGGCTGTGGCCGGGGTCGCCCTGGCGGCCGGAGCGGCCGCGAAGCTGGTTGTCGATGCGCCGGCTCTCGTGGCGCTCGGTGCCGATGACGAAGAGGCCGCCGGCGTCGAGCGCCTTGCGCTTCAGGCGGGCGATGTCCTCGCGGATCTTGGCCTCGGCGGCGTCGCGCTCGGGCCCCGCCGGCATATCGCCGAGTTCGCGGGCGATGCGCATCTCGGCGTTGCCGCCGAGCTGGATGTCGGTGCCGCGGCCGGCCATGTTGGTGGCGATGGTGACGGCGCCGGGCACGCCGGCCTGGGCGATGATGTAGGCTTCCTGCTCGTGGTAGCGGGCGTTGAGGATCTGGAAGACCATGTCCTCCCTGGAGCCGTCGTCGCCGTCGAACAGCACGTCGAAGTCATGCTGGCGGAAGCCCTGGCGCTTGAGCAGCGCGGCGAGCGTCTCGGACTTCTCGATCGAGGTGGTGCCGACGAGAACGGGCTGGCCGCGGCTCTTGGCCTCGCGGATGGTCTCGGCGATGGCCTCGTATTTCTCGGCGACGGTGCGGTAGACCTCGTCGTCGTCGTCGATGCGCGAGACCGGCAGATTGGTCGGGATCTCGAGGACCTCGAGGCCGTAGATGTCCATGAACTCGTCGGCTTCCGTCGCCGCGGTGCCGGTCATGCCGGCGAGCTTGCCGTACATGCGGAAATAGTTCTGGAAGGTGATCGAGGCGAAGGTCTGGTTCTCGGGCTGGATGCGGACGTGTTCCTTGGCCTCGAGCGCCTGGTGCAGGCCTTCCGAGAAGCGCCGGCCCGGCATCATGCGGCCGGTGAACTCGTCGATGATGACGACCTCGCCGTTGCGCACGATGTAGTCCTTGTCGCGCTGGAACAGCTTGTGGGCGCGCAGCGCCTGGTTGACGTGGTGGACGATCGAGACGTTCTCGATGTCGTAGAGCGAGCCGCCCCGGAGCAGTCCGGCGTCGGTCAGCATGCGCTCGAGCTTCTCGGTGCCCTCCTCCGTGAAGATCACCGTGCGCTGCTTCTCGTCGAGATCGAAGTCGCCCTCGCCGACCGCCGGAATGAAGCGGTCGATGGTGACGTAGAGCTCGGAGCGGTCCTCGAGCGGGCCGGAGATGATCAGCGGCGTGCGGGCCTCGTCGACGAGGATCGAATCGACCTCGTCGACGATGGCGTAGGCGTGGGCGCGCTGGACCATCTGGGTGCGCTCGTATTTCATGTTGTCGCGCAGATAGTCGAAGCCGAGCTCGTTGTTGGTGGCGTAGGTGATGTCGCAGGCGTAGGCCGCGCGGCGCTCCTCGTCGGAGAGGCCGTGGACGATGATGCCGGTCGAAAGGCCGAGGAAGCCGTAGACCCGGCTCATCCACTCGGCGTCGCGGCGGGCGAGGTAGTCGTTGACGGTGACGACGTGGACGCCCTTGCCCGGCAGGGCGTTGAGATAGGTCGCGAGGGTGGCGACGAGGGTCTTGCCCTCGCCGGTCTTCATCTCGGCGATGGCGCCGTCGTTGAGGACCATGCCGCCGATCAGCTGGACGTCGTAGTGGCGCTGGCCGAGGACGCGGCGGGCGGCCTCGCGCACGGTGGCGAAGGCCGGAACCAGCAGGTCGTCGACGCTCGCCCCGGCCGCGAGCTGCTCGCGGAATTCGGCGGTGCGCCCGCGCAGCGCCTCGTCGGTGAGCGCCTTCATCTCGTCTTCGAGGGCGTTGATCGCGGCCACCTTCGGCCGGTAGGATTTGACGCGCCGGTCGTTGGAGGACCCGAAAATCTTGCGCGCCAGCGTGCCGAGGCCGACCATGGCGGACCTTTCCTTGCCGACCGTCGCCAGCCGTCCGATCCTTGGTGCGGCGCCGGTCTCGTCGTGATCAAATCGTTCCGTCCGAAGGGTTTCGGGCGGGTGGTGCGGCCGCACCGGCACCCCTCGCCGCAGCGGGATCGCCGCCGCGGGCGCGGAGCGTTCCGCCCGTCCTGCGAGGGAGGGGCCACGGCGGCGCCCGGCGAGGTCGCCGACTTTTCGCCCGATTGGCCTGATCCGATGCGTCGAAATCCCTCGGACGAGCCGGTTCACGGCCGATCCGGAGATATGGCGGACGCCCGGCAAAGTCAACGTGCCCCCCCTTTCTGGGCGCCCGCCGGCGCGATATACGCCTAGCGTCGAGGGTCGGGCCGGCACGCTCCGGTGCGCCCGTTTGAAGAGATGTCCCGGGTGGCGGGGGCGCGTTCGCCCCTCGCCGCCCTTCCCCGAGAGGAAAGCAGTCCGTCCCATGACCCATGTTCCGATGAGCGGCGCCGCCCGCCGCCGCGCCGGCTTCGCCGCGGCCACGATGCTGATGCTCGGTCTCGCCCTGCCGGCCGCGGCCGAGGACGCCAAGGTGCTCGCCACCGTCGACGGCCACGCGATCACCACCGCCGACGTCGAGATCGCCAAGGAAGCCTTCGCCGAGGAACTCGGCCGGGTTCCGGCCGGTGCCCAGCAGAACATCCTCGTCGACGTGCTGGTCGACATGCAGATCCTCGCCGACGCCGCAGAGAAGGCCGGCATCCCCGAGAGCGACCATTTCAAGGTCCGCATGGAGTTCCTGCGCAAGCAGGCCCTGCGCAACGCCTTCATCGAGCAGAAGATTCAGGGCGACGTCTCCGAGGAGGAACTGAAGGCCCGCTACGAGAAGGACGTCGCCGGCTACGCCCCGCCGGAAGAGGTCCACGCCCGCCACATCCTGGTGAAAACCGAGGACGAGGCCAAGGCGCTCATCGAGAAGCTCGACGCCGGCGAGGATTTCGCCAAGCTCGCCTCCGAGAGTTCCCTCGACGGCACCAAGGCCAACGGCGGCGACCTCGGCTTCTTCACCAAGGGCCAGATGGTGCCGGAATTCGAGACGGCGGCCTTCGCCCTCGAGCCCGGCAAATACACCGAGGCCCCGGTGAAGAGCCAGTTCGGCTTCCACGTCATCAAGGTCGAGGAGAAGCGGACCCAGCCGGTGCCGACCTTCGAGGAGGTCGAGGCCCAGGTCCGCGAGGTGGTCTCGCGCGAGAAGTTCACCGAGGTGATGCAGCAGCTCAAGGACGCCGCCAAGGTCGAGCGCATGGACCAGCCGGCCGCCGAAGCCCCCGCCGACGGCGCGGCGCCCGCCCCGGCGCAGTGACCCCGACCCTGCGTCGAGGAGCCGGCGGGAACCCGCCGGCTCGCCACGACCGCTCGAAAAAGGCCGGACCCGCGTCCGGCCTTTTCTCGTCGCCCGCCACGCCGGCGCCTCTTCGCCCCGACGACGGCGGGGACATCGCGCGGCCTCGCCGCCCCCGCCGTCCGCCGGACCGGCTCGCTCAGCGCGGGCGAAACCCCTCGGCCAGCAGCCGCACGAGACGGCGGGCGGCGGCTTCGTCGTCGTCGCCGAGTTCGAAGGCGAGCAGGCGCCGCCAGGCGAAGGCGACCACCGCCTCCCAGACGAGGTCGGCGTCGAAATCGGCGGCGATCTCGCCGGTGGCCCGTCGCCGTTCGACGAGGTCGGCGAAGGCGCGGCGCCGCTCGCCGGTGTAGGCGGCGAGGGCGGCTCGGGCCTCGACGTCGGCCTGCGCCTCGGCGACCAGCGCCCGGAACACGTCGCCGGCCGGTCCCTCGCGCCAGAAGCGCAGCAGGTGGGCGAGGAAGCCGGCGAGTTCGTCCTCGATCGTGCCGGCCGGGTCCGGCTCCGGCTCGCGCTTCTGGCGGTGATAGACGTCGAGCAGCAGCGCCGCCCGCGACGGCCACCAGCGATAGACCGTCGGCTTGCCGGCCCGGGCGCGGCGGGCGACCGCCTCGATCGTGAAGCCGCGATAGCCGCCCTCGGCCAGCACCGCCCCGGCCGCGGCGAGGATCGCCTCCGCGCTCGCCGGATTGCGCCGGGCACCGACCGAGCGGCGCGCCGCGGCGCCGCCTTCACCGTCGCCATCCTGGTCGCGCTCGTCCATCGCTCGTTCTCCTGTCCACCGGTGCCTCGTCCGCAGCGGCACGTCGTCGTCCCCGGCACCTCGTCCCCGGGCCATCACCTGGCCATCACCGGGCCGCCGTCGCCGGGCATCTGCGGCGGAACAGGGGCCCTCGCGCCGACGTCCGGATCGCGGGGCGGGCACAGGCCGCGTCACGGCCCGCGACGGGGTCCGGCGCGCCCGCGGTGCCACCTGGTGGAGGCCCGCAAAGTCCCCCGCGCAAGGCTGTTCGAGGGCTCGTCGCATCGACGCCGTCGTGCAGTCGAACCGGCCTCTTTCGGCCGCCGCCTGAAAGGGAGGATCGAGTCCGTCCATCGCCGCACCGATATAGCATGCCCCTTGACGAAACGAAACGGCTCGTTCTATATAACGAAACGTTCCGTATCGATCTGGAGCCGAACTCATGTCAACCACCACGCCCACCGCCGTCCGCCGCTTCTCCCGCAGCCGCTTCGCCCTGCTTGTGCTCGCCGGGGTCTATCCGCTGATCACCACCCTGCTCTATGTTCTGGCGCCGCTGACCGAAGACTGGACGATCTGGCAGCGCACCCTCGTCATCGCACCGATCATGGTCGTCGCCATGGTGTTCGGCCTGATCCCGACCCTCCAGCGCCGCTTCGCCGGCTGGCTGACGGTCGCAGACTGAAGCCGGATCAGCGGGGCGGCCATGGACGGTGCCGCCGGGGCGGCACCGTCCATGGCCCCGACACTGTCTGGCCACAGTGAACAATCTCCGCTATCCTCCCGTCATTCCGCCACGAAACGGCGCTGGAGGGGGCATCATCATGAACAGGAAGTTGACGGCTGAATTCATCGGAACCTTCTGGCTCGTCTTCGGCGGCTGCGGCAGCGCCGTGCTCGCCGCCGGCTTTCCCGGCCTCGGCATCGCCTTCGCCGGCGTCGCGCTCGCCTTCGGCCTCACGGTGCTGACCATGGCCTACGCGGTCGGCGGCATCTCGGGCGGGCATTTCAATCCGGCCGTCTCGCTCGGCCTCGCCGTCGCCGGGCGGTTCCGCTTCGCCGACCTGCCGGGCTACTGGGCGGCGCAGGTGCTCGGCGGCTTCGCCGCGGCGGTCGTGCTCTACGCCATCGCCTCGGGTGCTCCGGACTTCGCCGCCGGCGGCTTCGCCTCCAACGGCTACGGCACGCTGTCGCCCGGCGGCTACGGCCTTCTCGCCTGCCTCGTCGCCGAAGTGGTGCTGACGGCATTTTTCCTCGTCGTCATCCTCGGGGCGACCGCGAAGGGCGTGCCGGCCGGCTTCGCGCCGCTCGCCATCGGCCTCGCCCTGACGCTGATCCACCTCGTCTCGATCCCGGTCACCAACACCTCGGTCAACCCGGCCCGCTCGACGGCGGTCGCCGTCTTCGCCGAGACCGGCGCCCTCGGCCAGCTCTGGCTGTTCTGGGTCGCCCCGCTCGCCGGCGCCGCCCTCGGCGGCCTGCTGTGGAAGACCCTGCTCGACGACCGCTCCCCCGAAGCCGCCGCCGCGGGCGGTCTCACCACGGCCTGACCCGGCCCGATCCGGACGTCGTCCGACGCCGCGGAACCGAAACGGTGCGCCCCGCGGCGCAGGGCCCGCAGACGCCGCACTCCGGCGCCGCCGCCCCTGCTCGCGACGGGATCCCCGTTCGCGACGGAGGCCGGCGACCCGTGCCCGCGGCGCGGGGCTCTTGCTCCGGGGCGGGGCTTGGGGCATGGCTAGGGCCGACCGGCACGGGCGACTCCCCGCAGTCCCGGTCCGCCCGCCGTCCTCCCGGAGTGCCCCATGTCCGCCGCCGTCTCGCCGCTCGCCCCGAAGACCGTTCCCGACATGCCCGTCGTCGACGGCGTCCGCTTCGCCACCGCCGAGGCCGGCATCAAGTACAAGGGCCGCACCGACGTGCTGATGCTGACGATGGCCGAGGGCACCACGGTCGCCGGCGTCTTCACCACGTCGAAGTGCCCCTCGGCGCCGGTGGAATGGTGCAAGGCCAACCTCGGCTCCGGCCGGGCCCGGGCGCTCGTCGTCAACTCCGGCAACGCCAACGCCTTCACCGGCATGAAGGGCCGCGAGACCGTGCGCGTCACCGCCGAAATCGCGGCGAGGGCGGTCGGCTGCGCCCCGGAGGAGGTGTTCCTCGCCTCGACCGGCGTCATCGGCGAGCCGCTCGATCCGCAGAAGTTCGCCGGCGTGCTCGAGGCCGCCGCCGCCCGCCTCGCCGACGGCCCCTGGATCGAACCGGCGAAGGCGATCATGACCACCGACACCTTCCCCAAGGTCGCCACCGCCACCGTCGACTTCGGCGGCGTGCCGGTGGTGATCTGCGGCATCGCCAAGGGCGCCGGCATGATCGCGCCCGACATGGCGACCATGCTGTCCTTCGTCTTCACCGACGCACCTGTCGCCGCCCCGGTGCTGCAGGGCCTCTTGTCGGAGGCGGTGAAGACCACCTTCAACGCCATCACCGTCGACAGCGACACCTCGACCTCGGACACGCTGATGGCCTTCGCCACCGGCCGGGCCGCCGGCGCCGCGCCGCTGGCCGACCCCGCCGACGACCGGCTCGGCCCGTTCGGCACGGCGCTGCACGGGGTTCTGCTCGACCTCGCCCACCAGGTGGTGAAGGACGGCGAGGGGGCGCGCAAGTTCGTCGAGGTCACGGTGGAGGGCGCCGTCTCCGACGCTTCGGCCAAGCGCATCGCGCTCTCGATCGCCAACTCGCCCCTCGTCAAGACGGCGATCGCCGGCGAGGACGCCAACTGGGGCCGCGTCGTCATGGCGGTCGGCAAGGCCGGCGAGCCGGCCGACCGCGACCTTCTCGCCATCGCCTTCGGCGAGGTGCGCGTCGCCGTCGCCGGCGCCCGCGACCCGGACTATTCGGAAGCCGCCGCCAGCGCGGTGATGGAGCGCGAGCACGTCCCGATCCGGGTCGACATCGGCCTCGGCGAGGGCCGCGCCACGGTGTGGACCTGCGACCTCACCAAGGAATACGTCGCCATCAACGGCGACTACCGGAGCTGACCGGCGTGAACGGGAAGACGATGCTGCTGGTGGTCGCCTGCGCCCTCGTCGACGCCGACGGACGGGTGCTGATCTCGCAGCGCCCCGAGGGCAAGGCGCTGGCCGGCCTCTGGGAATTTCCCGGCGGCAAGGTCGACGCCGGCGAGAGCCCGGAGGAGGCGCTGATCCGCGAACTCGCCGAGGAACTCGGCATCGTCGTGAAGGCTCCGTGTCTCGCCCCCCTCACCTTCGCGAGTTTCGCTTACGAAACATTTCATCTTTTGATGCCACTCTACGTCTGTCGCCGGTGGGAGGGCTTCGTCACGGGCCGGGAAGGCCAGGCCGTGAAATGGGTTCCCCCGCGCGACCTCAGACGTTTTCCGATGCCGCCGGCGGACGAACCGCTGGTGGCGCATCTGATCGACCTGCTCTGACGCCGGCGCGGCGGCGCCACCGGCAAGGAGCGCCAGCGCCCGCGGCTCCCTGTCGGATCGCGGCCAGTCCCCGGGGCGGTACGGCATGATCCTCACGACGCACGGTCCTCGACGCATGGCCGGCCTGGCGCGGTGCGCCCGGACCTTCCTCGCCGACCGAAGCGGCGCCGTCGCCATCGAATACGGCATCCTCGCCGTGATGATCGCCGCCTTCCTGATCAGCGTCGCCGCGCTCGGCGACACCGTCCTCACCCATCTCTTCGAGCGGGTCGCCTCGCACATGTTCGGCGACGGCGGCGGCGGCGGATCCTCCTGACGCCCGCCCGGATCATCGGACGAGAACGCCTCACCCCCGTCCCCCGTCTTCTCAACGCAGCTTGATCTCCCGCGTCCCCAGCGCGTCGGCGAGGCGCGTCTTCGCCGATCCCGGCGACAGCGGCTTCTGCTGGCTCTCGTGCGGCACCCAGCCCGAGGCGGAGACCAGCGTCAGCGACGCCCTCAGCCGCCCGTCCGGATCGGTGTGGCGGGCGGCGTAGATCTCGGCGGCGCGGGCGAGCAGGCGCGGCGTCGTCAGCCCGCGGCTGCGCTCGACGAGGGCGTTGGTGGCGCCGAAGGCCTTGAGGTCGCGCATCAGGTCGAACGGGGTCGCGTAGCGCAGGGTCAGCTTGTCCTGGTCGGCGACCGGAAGGGCGAAGCCGGCGCGCTGGAGCAGGCGACCGAGATCGCGCACGTCGGTCATCGGCGCGACCCGCGGCGAGACGCCTCCGGTCCGCTCCTCCTCCGCCGCCGCCAGCGCCTCGCGCAGTTCGGCGAGGGTGTCGCCGCCGGCGAAGGTGGTGAGGAACAGGCCGTCCGGCTTCAGGCAGCGGCGGATCTGGGCGAGGGCGCCGGGCAGGTCGTTGACCCATTGCTGGGTGAGGCCGCAGACGACCAGATCGAAGGCCCCGTCGGCGAAGGGAAGGTGCTCGTCGTCGACGACGACGTCGACCGGGCAGCGCCCGGCGGGCCCGGCCGCGAAGACGTCGGCCCGCGTCACCCGCTCGGCCCGGCCCGAAGCCGCCACCGCCCGGGCGATGGCGTCGGTCGGCCCGCCAATCGCGAGCGCCGAGGCGAAGACCCGCTTCACCGTCATCAGCCGCTCGGTCACGTCGTCGGCGACGAGGTCGAGAAGAAAGGCCTCCTCCGGCCGCCCGACGGCGAGCAGGTCGGCGCGCCGGCGGGCGATCGTGCGGCGGTCGAACAGGGTCGGCGTGCTGGTCATCGTCTCCTCCGCGGCCATGGGCTTTGACCGGCGCCGGCACTATGCCCACGCCGGCCGGCGCCGGTCAAAGTCCGTGGCCGCCCGCTCCCCGCCGCCGTCCGCTCGAAACGGCTCACCGCTTGCCGGCCGCCTCGCGGCGCGGCAGGATGATCCGGCGGAACGCCCCGTGCGGCGCGAGGTTCCGCGACGGCGCGGGAGGGACCGGGCGATGTGGCGGATGGTCGGGGCGCCGACCACGGGAGAAGACGCGACCGACGGGGCCGAGGACGACGGGGCGGAGCAGGCTGCGGCCTTCGCCACGCCGGGCACCACCCGTCCCTCGCTGGCGCGCCGGCTCGCCCGCGGCCTCGTCGACCGGCTTCTGCCGCCGTGCTGCCCGCTCTGCCGCAGCCTCACCGCCGACGGCGGCGCGCTCTGCGCCGCCTGCTGGTCGACCATTCGCTTCATCGAGCGGCCCTATTGCGAGCGGCTCGGCACGCCCTTCCCCTTCGACCTCGGCGAGGGGACGCTGTCGGCCGGGGCGATCGCCGATCCGCCGGCCTACGACCGCGCCCGCGCCGTCGCCCGCTTCGAAGGCGCCGGCCGCGACCTCGTCCACATGCTGAAATACGACGATCACGTCGAACTCGCCCGGCTGATGGCGCCGATGATGGTGCGGGCCGGCCGCGACCTGCTCGCGGGCCGCCCCCTCCTGCTGCCGGTGCCGCTGCACCCGACCCGGCTGTGGCGTCGGCGCTTCAACCAGTCGGCCCTGCTCGCCCGCGAGATCGCCCGCCTTTCCGCCCTGCCCTGCGATACCGGCCTGCTTCGGCGCACCCGCCGGACACCGCGTCAGGTCGGGCTCGACCGCAAGGGGCGGGCCGACAACGTCCGCGGCGCCTTCGCCCTCGCCAAGCCCGAGCGCCTGCGCGGCCGCGACGTCCTTCTCGTCGACGACGTGCTGACCACCGGCGCGACCGTCGAGGCCGCGACGCGGACGCTGCGGCGGGCCGGGGCGGCGCGGGTCGACGTGCTGGTCTTCGCCCGGGTTGTCGGGGACGGGGCTTCGTGACTATATCGGGATGTCTGCCGGCTTTGCGATCCTGCCTTGCGATCAGACAGGACGGCGGCGCCGGCCCCCGGGGGCGACAAGGAGCAGCGATGGCCGACGTCGTGATCTATACGAGGGATTTCTGCGGCTTCTGCGCGCGGGCCAAGGCTCTTCTCGACGGCAAGGGCGTCACCTATACCGAGCACAACGCGACGGAGACGCCGTCGGCGCGGGCCGAGATGATCGGCCGCGCCGGCCGCAGCACCTTCCCGCAGATCTTCGTCGGCGACGTCCACGTCGGCGGCTGCGACGACCTCTACGCCCTCGAGCGGGCGGGCCGGCTCGACGCGCTGCTGTCGGCCTGACGTCCGGCCCGACCTTCATGAGAACGGCAACAGGAAGCGAGCCCGAACCGTCATGACCGCCTTCCGCATCGCCTGCGTCCAGATGCGCGCCAGCCGCGACCCGTCCGAGAATCTCGCGGCGCTCGAGCAGCAGATCCGCGAGGCCGCCGGCCGCGGCGCGGCCTACGTGCAGACGCCGGAGATGACCAACATCCTGGTGCGTTCGCGCGGCGAACTGATGGAGGCGATCGTCGGCGAGGAGGCCGACCCGACGCTGGCGCGGGTTCGCGTGCTCGCCGCCGAACTCGGCGTCTTCGTCCATCTCGGCTCGCTCGCCGTGCTCGCCGGCTCGGACCGGGTGGCGAACCGGGCCTTCGTCGTCGCCCCGGACGGCTCGATCGCGGCGCGCTACGACAAGATCCACATGTTCGACGTCGACCTCGCCAACGGCGAGAGCTGGCGGGAGTCGGCGACCTACCGGCCCGGCGAGGCCGCCGTCACCGTCGACCTCGGGCCGATCGTGGCCGGGCTCGCGGTCTGCTACGACATCCGCTTCCCGCAGCTGTTCCGGGCCTATGCCAAGGCCGGCGTCGGCCTGCTCACCGCCCCGGCCGCCTTCACCCGGCAGACCGGCGAGGCGCACTGGCACCTGCTGCAGCGGACCCGGGCCATCGAGAACGGCGCCTTCCTCGCCTCGGCCGCCCAGGGCGGACGCCACGCCGACGGGCGCGAGACCTACGGCCACAGCCTGATCGTCGATCCGTGGGGCACGGTGCTGGCCGAGGCCGATCACGACGAGCCGGCGGTGATCGTCGCCGACATCGATCCGGCCATGGTGGCGACCGTCCGCGGCCGGGTGCCCTCGCTCGCCAACGAGCGCGCCTTCGCCGCACCGGACGTCGCGCCCCTCGGCGGGGCGTCGCCGTGATCCGCTACGCCCTCGCCTGCGCCGACGGCCACCGCTTCGACGGCTGGTTCCGCTCCTCCGCCGACTACGACGCCCAGGCCGCGCGCGGTCTCGTCACCTGCGCCGTCTGCGGCGGCGGCGAGGTCGCGAAGGCGCTGATGGCGCCGGCGGTGCGGACGGCGAAGGAGACCGAGGTGCCGGCGAGCGGAACGGCCGGCGCGGCCACCATGCCGTCGCCGCCGCCGCAGCCCCCCGCATCGCCGCTCGCCCTCGCCTCGGCCGGGGGACCGCTCGCCGAGGCGCTCGCGGCGCTGCGCGAGCTTCGCGCGCGGATCGTCGCCAACGCCGAGGACGTCGGCCCGCGCTTCGGCGAGGAGGCACGCCGCATCCATTACGGCGAGGTACCCGCCCGCGGCATCTACGGTGCGGCGAGCCCGGAGGAGGCGCGCGCGCTCGTCGAGGAGGGCATCGAGATCCTGCCGCTGCCGGCGCTGCCCGACGAGCACAACTGATCCTCGGCCCGGCCGTGTCCCCCGGTAAGCCTGCGTCACGCCGCGCGAAGCTCCGTGAGGACGAAGCCGCTGGCGACGCGGGCCGGGATGCGGGTGAGGTCGATGGAGAGGTCCTGCTGGGGGATCTCGTAGGCCATTCCGCCGGCGAGCAGCAGCGCCGCCCGGCGCACGAGGGCGATGGTCGCCCACTCGCCGGGGCAGCGGTGATCGTGGAAGAAGTCGCCGCCACCCTGTGGCACCGGGGCGTGGGGATCGCCGGCCCAGTCGATGAAGCGGGCCGGGTCGAAGCGGTCGGGATCGGGGAAGAGGCGGGGGTCGCGGTTGGTGCCGTAGAGGTCGAGCATCAGCCAGCGTCCCGGTGCGAAGTCGTGGCCGGCGACGGTGACGCCCTCGCGGACGCGGCCGGCGATCACCGGAAAGAACGGGCAGAGCCGGCGCACCTCGGTGACGAAGGCCTGGCGGTCGTCCTCCGGCCCGTCGACGAGGCGCTCGCGCCATACGGGGTGCCGGTGCAGCATCAGCGCCGCGAAGGTGATGAAGCGCTCGACGGCGACGATCGGGCGCAGCAGGTTGAGGAGTTCCACCGCGACGACCGCGTCGTCGAGCGGATGGCCGTCGCCGTCGTCGTGGCCGAGCAGGCGGGCGAAGGGCGAGTTGGCGCAGACGAGCATCCGCCCGGCACGGGCGTCCTGGACGAGGCCGAGCAGCCAGGCCTCCGACCGGTCGCGGCGCAGGCGCGCCAGCCAGTTGGCCGGGCCGACGCTCGCCGCCCGCTCGATCATCGCCGAGAGTTCGCCGGAACGCCGGCCGACGTCGGCGGCGGCGAGCGGCAGCCCGATCCAGCCGGCGGCGACCCGGGTCAGCAGCGGCGGCAGCGCCTCGCACAGCCTCACCCTCCCGCCCGCCGACCAGCCGGGCATCGCCTCGCGCCAGGCCCGCTCGAAGCGGGCGTCGAGGTCGGCGATCGCCTCCGGCGTCATCATCGCCATGAAGGTCGCCTTGCGGGCGGCGTGGGCGGCGCCGTCGAGGCTCTGGACGCTACCCTCGTCCTGCAGCAGGCGCAGCACCGAGCGCGGCATCGCCCGGCGCCGGGTCATCCGCCCGCCGTAGAACGCCTTCGCCGCCTCGCGGCCGCGCATGCACACGACCCGCTTCAGCATCAGCCGGGTCTCGAACAGGTCGGTGCCGAGGTCGGCGCAGCGGCTGGAAATGAACGGATAGCCTTCGCGGAAGAAGTCGATGGTGCTGTCGAAGGCGGGCAGGCGGGGAAGATCGGCCATGGCGGTATCCTCGCTGCCGCGGCGGCGCCGGGGCCGGCGTCGCTCCGCATCTGGAGCATAGCGGCGCAACGCGGCCGGCTCCGGCGAGGTTCCGGGCCCTCCCCTCCCTCGACAGCGCACCGCCCGCCCACTAGAAGAGGGCCGGCGCCCGGGGCACGCCGACCGACGGCGTCGAAGCCAGATGCGGCGTGGAGGCGATGACAGGTGGCGATCCGGCTCGACGACAGCGACGACGACTTCGAGGCCCGCTTCTCGGCCTTCCTGACGACGAAACGCGAGGTCTCCGAAGACGTCGACCAGGCGGTGCGCGCGATCATCGACGACGTGCGCGCCCGCGGCGACGAGGCGCTCGTCGACCTGACCCGCAGGTTCGACCGCTTCGAGACCACGGCCGAAGGCCTCGCCATCGGCGAAGCCGAGATCGAGGCGGCGCTCGCCGAGGTGCCGGCCGAGACGATGGCGGCGCTCGTCGTCGCCCGCGACCGCATCGAGGCCCACCACGCCCGCCAGCGCCCTCTCGACGACCGCTACACCGACGCCCTCGGCGTCGAACTCGGCTCCAGGTGGACGGCGGTCGAGGCCGCCGGCCTCTACGTGCCGGGCGGCACCGCGAGCTATCCCTCCTCGGTGCTGATGAACGCGGTGCCGGCCAGGGTCGCCGGCGTCGAGCGCCTCGTCATGGTGGTGCCGACCCCAAACGGCCGGCTCAACCCGCTGGTGCTGGCCGCCGCCAGGCTCGCCGGCGTGTCGGAGATCTACCGGATCGGCGGCGCCCAGGCGATCGCGGCGCTGGCCTACGGCACCGCGACCATCCGGCCCGTCGCCAAGATCGTCGGCCCCGGCAACGCCTATGTCGCCGCCGCCAAGCGCCGGGTGTTCGGCACCGTCGGCATCGACATGATCGCCGGGCCGTCCGAAGTGCTGATCATCGCCGACGGCGCCAACGACCCGGACTGGCTCGCCGCCGACCTGCTGGCCCAGGCCGAGCACGACGTCGCCGCCCAGTCGATCCTCGTCACCGACGACGCCACCCTCGCCGACGCCGTCGAGGCGGCGGTCGAGCGCCAGCTCACCCGCCTGCCGCGCGGCGAGGTCGCCCTTGCGAGCTGGCGCGATTTCGGCGCGATCATCCTCGTGAAGGATCTTTCCGCAGCCGTTCCGCTGTCGGACCGGATCGCGCCGGAGCATCTCGAACTCGCGGTGGCCGACCCCGAGCCGCTACTGGCGCGCATCCGCAACGCCGGCGCCGTCTTTCTCGGCGGCCACACGCCGGAGGTGATCGGCGACTACGTCGGCGGCTCCAACCACGTGCTGCCGACCGCGCGCTCGGCCCGTTTCTCCTCGGGTCTTTCCGTGCTCGACTTCATGAAGCGGACGTCTATTCTGAAATGCGGCGCCGAGGCGCTGCGTATCCTGGGGCCGTCGGCCATCGCGCTCGCGAAGGCCGAGGGGCTTGACGCCCATGCCCGGTCGGTGGCGATCAGGCTGAACCTCTGAAGAGGGGTGCGGCCCGGACGGACGGAGTGAGGCATGGCTCAGCGGGGTGAGGCGGCGGCGGGCGAGGGCACCGAAAAGGGCCGGCTCGTCGAGGTGGTGCTCGACGAAACCTCGATCGCCCGCTCGACGCCGGACATCGAGCACGAGCGCAAGGTCGCGATCTACGACCTCATCGAGGAGAACCGGTTCGAGCCGGTCGGCCGGCCGGCGGGGGCCTTCCGCCTGACGCTGTCGATCGTCGACCGCAAGCTTGTCTTCGACATCGCCGACGCCGACGGCGCCCCGGTCGTCACCCACATCCTGTCGCTGACGCCGTTCCGCCGGGTGGTGAAGGACTATTTCCTGATCTGCGACAGCTACTACCAGGCGATCCGCACCGCGAGCCCGAGCCGGATCGAGGCGATCGACATGGGGCGGCGCGGCCTGCACAACGAGGGCTCGCGGCTGCTGATGGAGCGGCTGGCCGGCAAGATCGAGGTCGACCTCGACACCGCCCGGCGCCTCTTCACGCTGCTCTGCGTGCTGCACTGGAAGGGCTGAGCACCATGGAGGCCGGGGAGCGCCCGGGGGCCGTTCTCTTCGCCTGCAGCCTCAATTCCGTGCGCTCGCCGATGGCGGCGGCAATCGCCCGTCATCTGTTCCCCAAGCAGATCTACGTCGCCTCCGCCGGGGTGCGCCGCGGCCCGGCCGACCCCTTCGCCGTCGCCGTGATGGCCGAGATCGGCATCGACATCCGCGAGCACCGCCCGCACACCTTCGAGGATCTCGAGGACATGAACTTCGACCTCGTGGTGACGCTGGCGCCCGAGGCCCACCACCGGGCGCTGGAACTGACGCGCTATTACGCCGTCGAGGTCGAATACTGGCCGACGGTCGACCCGACCGCCACCGCCGGCTCGCGCGAGCAGATTCTCGCCGCCTATCGCAACGTCCGCGACGGTCTGATGAAACGGATCAAGGCGCGGCTCGGCTGGCAGCCGCCGCCGCAGGGCTGACGCTCCCGCGGCGAGGCGCTCTCCCGTCGTCCGAATTCGCGCCGCGGGTGACGTTCACGGCGGTGGTTCCCTTTTTGTCGCCGATCCGCTAGGTTCCGCGCCGATTGACCGGCAGCACCCCCGCCGGCCGCATGCGGCGGAACGCGAGGCCGGCCCCTCCGGCGGCCCCTCCCGCGATCCCGCGCCTTCGCTCACTGGGAATTGTGAACACATGACGAAAGAAGAGGTCCTGGAGTTTCCGGGCGTCGTCACCGAACTTCTGCCGAACGCCACCTTCCGGGTGAAGCTCGAGAACGAACACGAGATCATCGCCCACACCGCGGGCCGCATGCGCAAGAACCGCATCCGCGTGCTGGCCGGCGACAAGGTTCTCGTGGAGATGACGCCCTACGACCTGACCAAGGGACGCATCACCTACCGCTTCAAGTGAGGCCGCTCGTGCCGGCCGCAGCGAGCCCGACCCCCGAGAACCCGGCGCCCCGATGACCGAAACGCCCTTTCTGGTGCTCGCATCCGGATCGCCGCGGCGCATCGCCCTGCTCGCCCAGATCGGGGTGACGCCGGACCGCATCCTGCCGGCCGAGGCCGACGAGACGCCGGGCCGCTTCGAGCACCCGAAGACCCTCGCCGCCCGGCTCGCCCGCACCAAGGCCGAGATCGCCCGCCTTCGCCTCGACGAGGCGGCGCTCGACCGCCCGCCGATCGTGCTCGCCGCCGACACCGTGGTCGCCGTCGGCCGCCGGGTGCTGCCCAAGGCCGAGACATCCGACGAGGCCGAGGACTGCCTCGCCCTGCTGTCCGGCCGCGCCCACCGGGTCTACACCGGCCTCTGCCTGCTGACCCCGCGCGGGGCCCGCGAGCGGATGGTCGAGACGCGGGTCCGATTCAAGCGGCTGTCGGCCGAGGAGGTCTCGGCCTATCTCGCCAGCGGCGAATGGCGCGGCAAGGCCGGCGGCTATGCCGTCCAGGGCATCGCCGGCGCCTTCGTCGTACAGATGTCCGGCTCCTATTCCTCCGTGGTCGGCCTGCCGCTCCACGAGACCATGGCCCTGCTCGACGGCGCCGGGGTGCCGTTGCGCGAGCGCTGGCGCGAGGGTGTCGATGGCTGAGGGCGACGAGAAGGCGAAGGCCGCCGCCGCGGACCCTGCCGAAGGTCCGGCCGCGAAAAGCGGGGCGACGACGCCGCCGGCCGCGGACGCGGCACCTGCGGCCCCGATGCGACGCGGCCGCTGCCCGACCTGCGGCGCGCCGACCGATCCCGGCTTTCGCCCGTTCTGCTCGAAACGCTGCGCCGACGTCGACCTCCACCGCTGGTTCTCGGGCGCCTACCGCATCCCGGTGCGCGGCGAGGCCGACGACGAGGACGGCGCTCCGGGGGACGACCCGGCCGGACAGCCGGAGGACTGACGGCACCGCGGCGGCCGGCGAGGACCGACGTCCCCCAGCCTGGAGCCCGGAGCCCGAAGCCGGAGCCCGGAGCCCGGAGCCCGGAGCCCGGAGCCCGGAGCCCGAAGCCCGAAGCCGTCTTGCCGCTATCCGGCTGTTCTCAAAGCCGTTTCCGCAGCCGTACCGCCGGTCTCGACAATCTCGGCCGGGCGGCGGCACCGGCCCTCCACCCGTTCGCCGCTTTCTGCGCGATGGCACTGGACAGGCCCGAAAAGAGACTCTATAAGGCCCCCACTTCGGACGGGAGCATGGCTTCCGTACCACTCCGAAGCGCCGCGAGGCGGTCTGCCCAGGTAGCTCAGTTGGTAGAGCATGCGACTGAAAATCGCAGTGTCGGTG
>CALCDT010000052.1 GCA_937900425.1 uncultured Alphaproteobacteria bacterium
GAGCCGGCGCGGCCGCCGAAGGCGCCGGCCACGGCGCGCGGCGCCCAGGCCGAGGCCGACGATCTGCTCGATCACGCCGACGTGTCGGGGCGGCGCTGGATCGACACCGCACTCGCCCGACGCATTCCGGTCGCCGAGGAGAACGCCGCGGCCGCTCTGGAGGCGATGAGCCGCTTCGCGATCACGCCCCGGTGGCTCACCTATCTGCCGCCGACGATGTCGCCGACGGAGACGAGCGGCCGAGAGGGCTTTCTGGAGCGCCCGGAGGAGGCCTTCGCCCACTACCGGTCCAGAGGTGTCGCGCAGGTGGTGCTCGAGGAAAAGCACATGGGCTCGCGCGCGACCATCGCGCTGTGCCGCGACGAGGATGCGGCGCGCCGACGCTTCGGCGTCACCTCCGGCGAGAGCGGCGCCATCTGGACCCGGACGGGCCGAGCCTTCCTGTCCGGCCGGGACCAGACCGAGGCGCTGCTGGCCCGGCTGCGGGTCGCCGTCGGCGCCGCCGGCCTCTGGGACGAACTTTCGAGCGACTGGCTGCTGCTCGATGCGGAAATCATGCCGTGGTCGGCGAAGGCTTCGGCGCTGATCGAACAGCAGTACGCCCCCGTCGCCGCGGCGGGCCGGGCGGGTCTCGCCCTCGCCGAAGACGCCCTCGCCCGCGCAGAGGCCCGCGGCGTCGCGGCCGGCGAGGTCTGCACACGCTTCGCGCGGCGCCGGGAGAGGGTGGAGCGCTACGGGCGGGCGTGGGCACCCTACGTCTGGCGGGTCGCTTCGCTCGACGATCTGCGCGTCGCGCCGTTCCACCTGCTCGCCAGCGAAGGGGCCGTGCATTTCGACAAGGACCATCTTTGGCACATGGCCCGCGCCGACAGGCTCGCCGCGACCGGAACGCCGTCTCTCGCCGCGACCCGCTGGCGTCTCCTCGATCTCGGCGACGAGGCCGCCTGCCGCGACGCTTCGACCTGGTGGGAAGCCCTGACGGCTTCGGGTGCCGAGGGGATGGTGGTGAAGCCGCGAGACTTCGTCGCCCGCGGGGCGAAGGGGCTCGTCCAGCCCGCGCTCAAGGTGCGCGGACCGGAGTACCTGCGCATCATCTACGGCCCGGAATACGACCTGCCCGAGAACATCGAGCGCCTGCGCGCCCGCAGCCTCGCCGCGAAGCGGCGCAACGCCCTGCACGAGTTCGCCCTCGGCCACGAAGCCCTGACGCGGTTCGTCGCCGGCGCGCCGCTGCGCCGCACGCACGAGTGCGTCTTCGCGATCCTCGCGCTGGAGAGCGAGCCGATCGATCCGAGGTTGTGACGTCGGGCGGGCGGGTGCTCGCCGTCGCACGGCGCGGACGCACGCGCACTGGCAGCCTGCGCTTCGTTCTCCGCATCGTCCGCAACCGCGCGCGGACTACGGAAGGGCGCCTTCGGGCGTTATCGTGGGCGGGGCGGCGTCGACCTTTTCGCACGAGGCACGCGGAGGGGAACGCCGGGACGGTTCGCTCGTTTCGTCTCCGCACGACACCAGCGGCCGGAGGTGAAAAGCGATGAGCGGGGAACACCCTCCCTTCGACAGGAAGGATCGGCTGATCCTCGCGCTCGCGGCGCTGCTGCGCGCGGAACGGCAGACGCGGGACGCCTTCGAGGAGGCGGTCGCCGACGAGCGGATCTCGCGGGAGACGTTGCAGGCGATGCTGTCCGATCCGGTTCCGGTCATCACCCGGGAGGATCTCGCCTTCGCCGAGGACTTCGCCTTCTCCCGTCATCTGCCGCCGGCGAGGACGAACTGATGCCGACCCGGGTGTTCTGGAAGGGCTATCTCAAATTGTCGCTGGTCACCTGCCGGGTCGCGATGACGCCGGCGACGAGCGATGCGGAGAAGGTGCGGTTTCGCACGCTCGACCGGAAGAGCGGCAGGGCGGTCGAAAGCCGTTACGTCGACGCGGTCAGCGGCGAGCCGGTGGACGAGGACGACGAGGTCAAGGGCTACCCGCGCGGCGAGGACGACGTCGTTCTTCTGGAGGACGAGGAACTGGAAGCCGTCGCGCTGGAGAGCACGCGCACCATCGACATCGACAAGTTCGTGCCCTCGGGCAGCATCGGGTGGATCTGGTACGACAAGCCGCACTACCTCGTCCCGACCGACGACGTCGGTAAGGAGGCATTCGCGGTGATCCGGGAGGCGATGGCGGCGACGGACACGGTCGGCGTCGCGCGGCTGGTGCTCTATCGCCGGGAGCGGGCGGTGATGCTGAAGCCGCGCGGCGCCGGCATCGTCGTCTGGACGCTGCGATACGGCGACGAGGTGCGGGACGAGGCGGCCTATTTCAAAGCCGTCGCGGACGAAAAGCCCGAGGCGAAGCTGCTGCGGTTGGTGACGAAGGTGATCGACGAGCGGACGACGGCCTGGGATCCGGCGATGGTCGAGGACCCGGTGCAGGCCAAGCTGCTCGACATCATCGCCGCCAAGAAGAAGGGTCGCAAACGCCCCGCCAAGGCGAAGGCGCCGGCCGAAGCCGCGCCGGGCAACGTCGTCAGCATCATGGACGCCCTGAAGAAGAGCCTCGCCGCCGAGAGCGGGCGGTCGGGCCGCAAGAGCTAGCCGGACCTCTTTCGCTTCGGTTTCGGCTTCGGCTGTTCGAGCGGCACCGCGGCCGCGCGGAACCCCTCCCACGGATCGGCGGACAGCGCGGCGAGCCGGCCGGGCATGGTCTCCACCGTGAAATGGTCGGGGCCGATCGCGGGCCCGAGTTCGTCCCAGCCGAGGGGGGCGGACACGGCGGCGCCGGGCCGGGCGCGGGTCGAGTAGGCGGCGACGGCGGTGGCGCCGCGCTGGTTGCGCAGATAGTCGACGAGGATCCGCCCGCGCCGCTTCGCCTTGGAGATCGTCGCGACGAAGCGGTCGGGGGCGTCCGCGGCCATGGCCTCGGCGATGCCCTTGGTGAAAGCCTTGACCGACGCCCAGTCCGCCGCCGGCTTCAGGGGCGCGACGACGTGGAGCCCCTTGCCGCCCGACGTCTTGACGAAGGCGGCGAGGCCGGCGCCCTCGAGCCGTGCCTTGCATTCGAGCGCGGCGTCGATCACCGCCGGCCAGGCGACGCCCTCGCCGGGATCGAGGTCGAGAACGATCAGGTCCGGCCGCTCCCAGTCGGCCACGGTCGAGCCCCAGGGGTGGATCTCCAGCACGGCGGACTGGACGAGGCCCAGCAGGCCGTCGAGGTCGTTGATGGCAATCATCGGCGCCTCGTCCGGCGCCTTCGGATCCTTCACCAGCGCGATCGCCTTGTCGAGCCCCTTCCAGGCGTGTTTCTGGAAGAAGGTCTGGCCGTCGATGCCGCTCGGGCAGCGCAGCAGGGCCAGCGGGCGGCCGACGACGTGCGGGGCGACGTGGCGCCAGATCTCGGCGTAATAGTCGGCGAGGCCCTCTTTCGTCACGCCGGCATCCGGCCAGTAGACGCGGTCGGGATGGGTGAGCCTGACGGTTCGGCGCTGCGGCGGCGGCGCTTTCGCCGGCGTCTTCGGATCTGCGGCTTCCCGGACGATCTCGCGGGCCGGCTTGTCCTCGCGCAGGCCGCGAAAGGAGGCGTGGCGGAGGTGGCCGTCGGCGGTCCAGGCCCGGAACTCGACCTCGGCGACGAGATCGGGCCGCACGAAGCGTACCTGCCGGCGTTCCTCCGCCGTGAGCGGTCTCGCGAAGGGGCTCGCCTCGATGGCGATCGCGTCGAGCCGGCGGTGGAGATCCGCGGCGACGGCGTTGGAGAAGCCGGTGCCGACGCGCCCGACCGGAACGAGATCGTCGCCCTCGTAGACGCCGAGCACGAGCGAGCCGATCGCCTTCGGCGACACGCTCGAGGGCACGTAGCCGGCGACGACGAACTCCTGCCGGGCCGAGCACTTCGACTTGACCCAGTTGCGTCCGCGCCCGGTGCGATAGGGTGCGTCGCGCCGCTTGGAGACGATGCCCTCGAGGCTCAGCCGGCAGGCGTGGCGCAGCACCATCGATCCGCTTTCGACGAAGTGGCTGCTGAAGCGCAGAGGGCCCCCGTCCGCCGGAATGATGCCCTCGAGCAGGGCCTTTCGCTCGACGAGCGGGGCGCCGGTGAGGTCCCAGCCGTCGAGATGGAGCAGGTCGAAGGCGTAGAAGGCGAAGCGGTCGTTGCGCCCCCCGGAGAGATCGGCCTGAAGCGCGGAGAAATCGGAGGCGCCGGTGCCGGTCTCCACCACCAGTTCGCCGTCGACGACGGCGGAGGCGGCGGGGAGCGCTTCGAGGGCCTGCACCACGGGCGCGCCGAACTTCTTCGTCCAGTCGAGGCCGCTGCGGGTCAGAAGCCGCACACGGCCGCCGTCGAGGCGGGCCTGCAGGCGATAGCCGTCGAACTTGATTTCGTGCAGCCAGTCCTCGCCGGACGGGGCGGCGGAGACGAGGGTCGCGAGCATCGGCGGAACGAAGTCGGGGAGGGCGGCCTTTTTCGCGCCTTTCGGCATCGCGGGTCCGCGTCCGCCGGACACTTTCTCCGGGGCGGACTTCGACTTCGCCGCGGCTTTCCCCGATCCGTTGGCGGCCTCCGCGGAGACCTTGCGGGCCTTGCGGATCTTGCCCGTCTCCGACGACCATCCCGGGGCCTCTCCCGCCACCTCGTCGACGTCGCGGCCGGTCTTCGCCGACAGCGGCTGCTCCTCGAGGATGTCGGGGGCGTCGGCAGCCCGCGCGAAGGCGTCGTCGCCCTTGATCAGCAGCCAGTTCTCCCGGCTCTCGCCGGGCTTGCCCTGCATCCTGACGAGGTGCCAGCGGCCGGCGAGCTTCTCGCCGGAAAGCTCGAACTCGAGGTGCCCCTTGGCGTAGCCCTTGGCGGCGTCGCCGACGGGTGACCAGGTGCCGCGGTCCCAGACGAGGACGGTGCCGCCGCCGTATTCGCCCTTCGGGATGGTGCCCTCGAAGTCGCCGTAGTCGAGCGGATGATCCTCGACGTGGACGGCGAGCCGCTTCTCGCCGGCGACGAGGCTCGGGCCGCGGGTGACGGCCCAGCTGCGCAGAACCCCGTCCATCTCCAGGCGGAAGTCGTAATGCAGGCGCCGGGCGGCGTGCTTCTGCACGACGAAGGAATTGCCGCGCTTGCGGGCCTTGCGCCCCTTGGGCTCCGGGGTGGCGGCGAAGTCGCGTTTCTTTCGGTAGGTGTCGAGCGCCATGGCTCAACCCGCCTTGCGCCGGGGCGGCGCCTTGGAGGATTTCGGCGCGGCCTTTTTAGCGGGCGACGCGGGTGCCGCCTTCTTCGCCGGCGTCTTCCCCCGTCCCTTGCCGGATAGCTTGGCGCTTTCGCGCAGGGCCTCCATCAGGTCGACGACCTTGCCCGTCTCCGGTTCCTTGCGCGGCGCGATCCTGCGGCCTTCGATCTTGGCCTTCACCAGTTCGGCGAGCGCGGCATCGTAGCGGTCGTCGAAGGTCGAGGGATCGAAGGCGCCGGCCTTGGTCTTGATGATGTGCCGGGCGAGATCGAGCATCTCGCCGTCGATCTTCATCTGCGGCAGTCCCTCGAAGGCCTCCTTCGACGAGCGGACCTCGTAGTCGAAGTTGAGGGTGGTGGCGACGAGGCCGTCGCCGTGGGTGCGGATCAGGACGGTGCGGACCCGGCGGAAGAGAACCGTGCGCGCGAGAGCCGCGACGGCCTTCTTGCGCATGCCCTCGCGGATCAGCACGAAGGCCTCCTGCGCGGCCTCGTCGGCCGGCGCCAGATAGTAGGGCTTGTCGAAATAGACGTCGTCGATGGCGTCGCAGCCGATGAAGGCGGAGACGGCGAGGGTCTTGTCGCTCTCGGGCACCGCCGCCTTGACCTCGTCCGGCTCGAGCACGACGAAGTCGCCGGAGCCGGTGTCGTAGCCCTTGACCTGATCCTCCTTCGCGACCGCCTCGCCCGTCTCCGGATCGACGAATTCGCGGTGGACGCGGTGTCCGGTCGCCCGGTTGATCGTGTGGAAGGCGATGCGCTCGGAGGTCGAGGCCGCCGTGTAGAGGGCGACGGCGCAGGCGACCTCGCCGACCTTCAAGGTGCCTTTCCAGTTTGCGCGCGGTGCCAAGGGGATGGTCCCTCTTCGATTGGGGACTGATTCAACGACCGTCCGGACATCAGGTTCCGGCGGCGGAGAGGCGATCGAGCCATCCCGTCGTCGGATTTCCCGTCGGGTCGCTGCCGCAACCTCTCGGCGAAGCCGCGCTCGCCGACCGCCGGCGGGATCGGGGAACGGGAGATCGGCCGAACGACCGACCGGATCCCGCCGGCCGGTGACGTCAGCGCGCCGCGCCGATCAGCGCTTCCGCCGAACCGGAGGCGATGCGGGCGAACGTGCTCGGATCGAGCGCCATCCCCTCCAGCACCGAGACGATGTCGTACTGGCCCATGTCGAAGGGATAGTCGGTGCCGAGCAGCACGCGGTCGGCGCCGACGTCGTCGATCAGGAAGCGCAGCGGTTCGGGCGCGTGCAGGATGGTGTCGTAGACCAGCCTGTCGAGCGAGGCCTGCGGGTGTCCGGACAGGCGCCGCCTCGGTTCCTCGCGCACCGCCCAGCCGTGGGCGAAGCGGCCGGCCTGGTAGGGCGTGAAGCCGCCGCCGTGCGACAGGCAGAAGACGATGTTCGGAAAGCGTTCGATCACGCCGCCGAAGACCAGGCAGGCGGCGGCGATGGTGGTGTCGAGCGGGTTGCCGATGAGGTTCTTCAGATAGTAGTCGCGCTGGCGGTCGATGCCGGCGACGTGGACCGGATGGACGAGGATGAAGGCCTTTTCGGCGTCCGCCGCCGCCCAGAACGGATCGAGGGCCGGATCGTCGAGATTGCGGCCGCCGATGTTGGACCCGATCATGGCGCCGCCGAGCCCCTTCTCGCGCATCGCCCGGGTGAGTTCGGCGGCGGCGAGGTCCGGGGCCTGCATCGGCGCGGTGGCGAGGCCGGAGAAGCGGTCGGGCCAGCGGGCGCACATCGCCGCGATCTGATCGTTCTGGATCTGCGCCATCGCCAGCGCCTTCGCCGGATCGGCGCCGTATTGCAGGGTCTGGGGGCAGACGGCGACGACCTGATGGTCGAGGCCGAAGCGCTCCATGTCGGCGAAACGACGGTCGATGTCCCAGGCCCCGCGCGGGAAGGGGTTCTGCACCACGGAGCCGACCTCGAGGATGCCGCCGTCGTCGTCGACCGGGGTCAGGCGGGGGGCGAGGTCCGGGACTTCGCGCTGCAGGATCGCGATCGTCTCGACGTCGAGGACATGGGCGTGGGCGTCGATGATCTTGGGGCGTTGCATGGGATGCGGTCTCCACGAGAAGGGGCGGGGCGGCGTCGGCGCGCTCCGGCGGATGGCAAAGGGGAAAGCGGAGGGAACCCGGGCGGGGTCAGCGTCCGCCGGCGGCCGCGCGGCGCCGCGCGGCCCGGGCCCGGTGACGGGCGAGGAGCGGCAGGGCGAGCGAGGCGATGACGAGAGCGAGCAGCAGGGCCGAGATCGGCCGGGTGACGAAGATCGCCGGACTGCCGAGCGACAGCGTCAGCGACTGGCGCAGCGCGCTCTCCATGATCGGCCCGAGAACGAGGGCGAGCACCACCGGCGCCCGCGGGATGCCGGCCTTGGCCATGAGGTAGCCGACGCCGCCGAAGACCAGCATGGTGCCGACGGTGAAGAGGCTGAGCGTCGTCGCGTAGGCGCCGACCATCGACAGGATCAGGATGCCGGGCGCGAGGTAGACGTAGGGGATCCTGAGCAGCGAGGCGAACAGCGGGGCGAGGGGCAGGTTCAGCACCAGCAGGATGAGGTTGCCGACGAACATGCTGGCGATGAGGCCCCAGACGAGGGCCGGCTGCTGGACCATCAGCATCGGTCCGGGCCTGAGGCCGAGCAGCACGAAGGCGGCGAGCAGCACCGCGGTGCTGGCCGAGCCGGGAATGCCGAGCGAGAGCATCGGCACCATCGCCCCGGTCACGGCCGCGTTATTCGACGCCTCGACGGCGCCGAGCGCCTCCGGCGATCCGGTCCCGAACTCCTGCGGCTTGCGGGCGAAGCGCCGCTCGGTGACGTAGGTCAGGAAGGTCGCGACGGTCGGTCCCGTTCCCGGCATGACGCCGACGAGGAAGCCGACGAGCCAGCCGCGGGCGATCGACCAGCGCACGGCGAGAAGGTCCGCCGCCCTTGGCCACAGGTCGCGCAGCCGGGCGGCCATCACCACCGGCCGGACCTGGCTCTCCAGCGAGATCAGGATCTCGGCGATGCCGAAGAGACCGATGGCGACGGGAAGGAAGTCGATGCCGTCGAGCAGGTTCGACGATCCGAAGGTCAGCCGCGTCAGTCCGGAGATCGGGTCGACGCCGACGAGCGCCAGCATCAGGCCGAAGACCGCCGCCAGCAGGGCCTTGACCGTCGAGCCGTCGCCGAAGGTGGCGGTGGCGGTGATGCCGAGCAGCGCCAGCAGGAAATACTCCGGCGAGGAGAACTTGAGCGCGAAGGCCGAGATGATCGGCGTCGCCACGGCGAGCACCACCACTGCGAAGGTGCCCGAGCAGAAGGAGGCGACCGCCGAGATGCTGAGCGCCTTCCCGGCGAGGCCCTTCCTGGCCATCATGTTGCCCTCGAGCGCGGTCATCACGCTCGAACTGTCGCCCGGCACGTTGAGCAGCACCGCCGAGAGGGTGTTGCCGTATTGCGAGCCGTACATGATGCCGGCGAGCATCATCAGCGCGGTCACCGGCTCCATGCCGTAGGTCAGCGGCAGCAGCAGGGCCATGCCGGCGGAGCCGCCGATGCCGGGCAGGGCACCGACGATCTGGCCGATGATCACGCCGACGAGGATGAAGAGCAGGCTCGTCGGCGTCAGCGCGATGCCGAAGCCGCCGGCCAGTCCGTTGAGGATGTCCATCGGTCCCTCAGAAGCCGAGCACGCCGGTGGGAAGCCGCACGTCGAGAGCCATCACGAACACGCCCTGCAGCAGCACGAGGACCGCGAGCGTGGTGAGGAGGCCGGGCAGCACCGGGCAGCGCATGATGACGAGGCAGTAGGCGAGGCAGAAGGCGGTCGCCGCGGCGACGAAGCCGAGAACGGGCGACAGCGCGATCACCGCCCACAGCGCGGCGGCGATCATCAGCAGGCGAACGGCGCCGGGGCGATCCGGCCAGTTCACCGCGCGGGGCACGGCGCGGCGCCGGCCCTCGCGGATCATCAGAAGGGCGAGCGCGATCCCGAGGCCGGCGATCCAGACCGGGGCGAACCGCGGTCCGGGAGCGCCGGCGGGCCAGTAGGCCAGGTCCCGCGTCACCGCCACGGCGACGACGCAGAGCAGGATGAACGCGCCGCCGACGAGCGTTTCGAGGCGGGTCATCGGCGGGCGCCCTTTCTACTGCTTGGCGAGGCCGAGGTCGCGCAGGGCGGCGAGATGATCCTCGTAGATCTTCTGGACGGCCGCGCCCGCTTCGGCCCGCGGCAGGTAACGCGTGGTCCAGTAGTTCTCGGCGACGAGCTTTTCCCAGGCTTCGGTCTTCTGGACCTCGGCGGCCTTCTGGCTCCACCACTCGGCGACGTCCTCGTCCATGCCGGGCGGGCCGGCGACGCCCCAGGCCTGGCCCCAGACCACGTCGAGGCCCTGCTCCTTCGCCGTCGGGATGTCGGCGAACTCCGGTTCTGTGCGGCGCTCCTCGTTGAGGATGGCGAGCGGCTTCAGCTTGCCGTCCTTCATGAGGTCGAGCGCCTCGGACGGCGGCAGGACGATGAGGTCGACGTTCTGGCCGAGGAAGGCGGCGAGCGCGGCGCCGCCGCCGTCGAAGGGGACGTAGTTGAGCTTGACGCCGCCGGCCTTCTCGATCTGCGCGGCGACGATGTTGTCGGTGGAGCCGGCCTGGGCGCCGGCGACGCTGACGCTGCGCTCGCCGCCTTTGGCGCGCTCGACGATGTCGGCCAGCGTCTTTTCGGGGGCGTCCGGCTGGCCGAAGACGACGAGGTCGCCGGCGACGAGCATGGCGATCGGGGTCAGCTTGTCGAAGGTGTTGTCGGTGCCCTGGACGATCGGCGTCGTGATCACCGGCTGGGCGATGGCGTAGAGCAGGTTGTTGTTGCCGGCCTGGCCGAGCACGAAGTTGCTCGAGACGGTCCACGATCCGCCGGTGCGGTTCACCACCTGGATCGGATTTGGCACGATGCCGGTGGCGTTCCAGGCGTTGGCGAGCTGGCGCATGATGATGTCGGGCGTGCCGCCGGCGCTGGTGCCGACGGTGATCTCGACGTTGCCTTCGGGCGCCTTCGGCTCGGCCGCCGCGGGGACGACGAGGGCGAGCAGACCGGCGCAGGCGAGGCCCGTCGCCGAGGCGCGCAGGATGGTGCGCACCGCATGCGGAAATGCAGCCATTGGGGATTTCCTCCTGTGGGGACGCCCTTCGACGTCGCTGCCGCGACGCCGGGCGTCTTCTTAATACGTCCTAAGACGTCTTGTTACCCTATTCCCTCTTTCCGATCTGTCAAGCATGATGTCGGCGACGGCTCGGGGTGGGCGATCGCGGTCGCCGCCGCTCGAAAGGGCGGACAATTCCGGCGCCCGCGGCGGGGGCGCGACCGCAAGATTCTTGACAATGCGCTCCGGCACCGGGAGTGAGGAAGCCGGAGCGGCAGGCGAGGACGATGGACATGAGCATGGCCGAGCACGACGTTGCGCCGGAAGGCGGCCCCCTGGCCCGGCTCGGTCCGCTCCGGCCCGAGGCCAGCACGCCGCTCTGGCTCCAGCTCAAGCACGCGTTGCGGGACCTTGCGACCTTCCATCTCGCCGCCGGCGACCGGCTGCCGTCGGAGGCGGAGATCGGCGCGCGCTTCGCGGTCTCGCGCGTCACGGTTCGCCTCGCCGTCACCGCCCTCGTCGACGAGGGCATCCTGCATCGCCAGCAGGGGCGCGGCACCTTCGTGCTGCCGCCGCGTCTCGCCGAGCCGCCGCCGCGGTCCGGACACTTCCTGCTCTCGCATTTCGACCGCCGGGACGGGTCCGTCACCGAGCTTCACGAGGCCGGAACCGCGCCGGCCGCCGAGTGGATCGCCGAACGGCTCGGGCTGGCGCAGGGCGCGCCGGTCCACAAGATCCGCCAGATCCTGAGCCACGACGGCGCGCCGGTCGCCTTCCGCACCACCTTCGCCTCGGCGGCGCTGCTGCCGAACCTGCTGCAGGCCGACTTCGACCAGCCGTTCCACGACATTCTCGAACGCGACTTCGGGCTCGACCTCGCCGAGGCCGACGAGACCATCGAGTTGATCGCGGCCGACGATTTCCGCGCCGACCTGCTCAAGGTCGAGGTGAACCACCCGCTGATCCTGGTGGAACGCCTCGTCTACCTGACCACGGGCGAGGCCGCCGATTTCTCGCGCGCCTACTACATCGCCGACAAGATCCGCTTCCAGCGCCGGCTGCGGCCGACGCGCTGAGGCGGCCGGTCAGCCGGGAAGATCGTCCGGGATGCCGGCGGTCCGGTAGAGGCCCCCGTAGGGACGCGGCGCCCGGTCCAGCGCCCGCCACACCGAATGCGGGAACCGGACGGGCTCGCCGGGCGCCGCGGGCGGCGCCACCACCTCGGCGATCTCGATCCGGTCGCCGAGCCGCTCCTTCAACCGATCGAGGGCGCGGCGGCGGCCCGGCGTCAGGGCCGCCTCGCCGCCGCCGAGGACGCCGACGACGCGCGCGCCGTCCCAGAAGACGAGATCGAAGGGCACCGTCAGTCCGGTCGATGCAGGAGCGCCGACGACGAGCTGCGCCGGGGCGAGCGGCAGCAGGCCGGCGAAGAAGCGGTCCGAGGCGTGTCCGACGGCTCCGATCCGCTCGCCGGCTCCGGCCGGGGGGCCGGTGCGGGTGCCGAGCTCGTCGAGATAGGCGGCGACGAGACGGCGGGCGAATCCGGCGAAGGGCGGCATCGCACCGAGGAGGGCGCGGCGGGCCTCCTCGCGCAGGGCGGCGCCGTCGACGAGACGGAGCGCCCGCGCCGGGGCGATGTCGAGCCAGCCGGAGCTCGACAGGCGGAAGGCGGGGGTGGCGGGCGCGAGGAGCGCGACCTGGCGTCCGAGCGCGGCGCCGCGCCGTCGCAGGTCGGCGCCCTCCGCGGCGAGCGCCATCGCGGCGTCGCCGACCCGCCCGAAGGCGATCGCGACCGAAGCGCCGTCCTCCCCGCGCCCGTCCATCAGATGTCCGCCTCGAGCACGTAGAGCCCGCCCGACCAGCGGTCGCAGGAGTAGATCACGCCGCGCTCGTCGACGTAGATGTCGTTCATCTGCGCGGTCGGAACGCGGGAGCCTTCGGGGGCTTGCGGCACGTAGTGGGCGACCTCCTCGGGCCGATAGGGATTGGAGATGTCGTAGATGCGGACGCCGGCGTTGAAGAAGCAGCCGAAGGCGAGGTCCTCGCTGCGCAGCGACGGCCCCGGCCGGTTCTCGTGCACGTTGTGCGAGCCGAATCGGCCGCCCTTGTGGCCGTATTCCTCCACGGGAGGCATCGGCAGCGTCGAGATCGGCACGAGATTGCTCTCGCGGCGGGCGTCGACCACCCAGGTCAGCTTCGGCCAGTCGGCAGCGTCGTCCTCGACGCATTCGTCGGTGACGATCAAAAGGTCGCGACCGAACAGAGGCATGACGGTGTGGGTGAAGCCGGGGTAGGGCGGGTGCGGATTCCAGGAGCCGACCACCTTCGGCGCCGACTTGTCGGCGATGTCGAGGATGAAGGCGCCTCCGTCGATGTAGCCGATGTAGGCGCGGTCTGGCCGCTCCGGATAGACGTTGGCGTTGTGGAGGCGGAAGGCGTCGGGGCCGCGCAGGTTGTCGAGCGGCCGCGGGCGGACCCGCTCCGGCGCCGGGGCGTCGTCGCCGTCGCGGGTGCCGGGCATCCACCAGCGGCCGGCCTCGACCGGCCGGGCGGGGTCGCGCACGTCGACGATGCGGTAGATCTGGTCGTCGCGTGGATGGCGCGGCACGAAATCGTCGGCACCGCCGGCGCAGTGGACGAACTCGCCGTCGGCGAACCACACGCAGTGAACGCCGCGCGAATGCGGTCCCGACATGTCGAAGAAGGAGACCGAACGCGGCTCCTCCGGGCGCGAGACGTCGAAGAGCTCGATGCCGGCCGGCTTTCCGCCCGGCTCGGCGACCTGATAGGCGACGACCATCAGGTTGCCGGTGACGTCGAGCGAGTTGGAGCGCATGCGCTGGTGCGGAAGGTCGGTCTGGCAGACGATCCTGGGACGGCGCGGATCGGAGACGTCGACGCCGGTGAAGTTCTTCGGCGGCCCCTCGTGCGCGAGCCACAGGATGCGGCGGCCGTCCGGCGCCAGCTGCACCGCCATGCCCTCGCCGATGCCGCCGTGGCCGTCGAGGGTGTGGTGGGCGAGGAGGCGGATGTTCTTCTGTTGCGCCCGATCCATGCGTCGTCACTCCCAAGATATATTTTTCAGCTTCGATGACAAAAATATATATTTTTCGATTGACGTCAACGACCCCATGACGGACAGTGACCCCACGACGTGACGAGAGCCCCCTCGTGGGCCGGAGCGCGAAAAGTCGTGTTCGGCGCGTCGATCAGACCTCGGGAGGAAACACCGATGAACTTTCTGAAGACCGCCGGCGTGGCGGCGACGATGCTCGCCATGGCGGGCGTGGCCAAGGCCGAGTTTCCGGACAAGCCGATCGAATTCCTCTGCGCCACCAGCGCGGGCTCGGGCGCGGCGAACTGGTGCCTGCTGATGGCGGAACTGGCCGGCGAACAGCTCGGCCAGCCCGTCGAGGTGATGTTCAAGCCGGCGGGCGCCGGCAACGAGGCGGCGACCTATCTCGACGAGCGTCCGGCCGACGGCTACACCTGGTTGCAGATGAACACGAGCTACGGCGGCTACATGAGCCTGCCGACCTTCCGGCCGAACCCGGACGACTTCGAAGTCGCCGTCGAGGTGGAGAAGTTCCTGTTCGTGCTCGCGATCAAGGCGGATTCGCCCTACCAGACCTTCCAGGATCTGCTCGACGCGATGAAGACGGACGGCAAGTCGATCAGCTTCGCCGCCAACAAGCCGGGCTCGGCCCATCATCTCCATCTGGTCAAGCTGTTCGACGCCGCCGGGGTCGACTGGAAATACGTGCCCTACGACGGTGCCGGCGGCGCCATGCGCGACACGCTCGGCGGCCACGTCGACGTCGCGATCGGCCCGCCCGGCATCTGGGAGCCGCACGTCAAGAGCGGCGCTGCGCGCTACCTGCTGCTGATCAACGAGGCCAAGCTCGACCGCGAGGGGCTGAGCGACCTGCCGATCCCCGCCGACTTCGGTCTCGACTACGAGATCACCCACCAGAAGCAGGGCGTGTTCCTGAAGAAGGGGACGCCGCCGGAGGTGGTCGAGAAGATCTCCTCGGCCGTCAAGGCGGCGCTCGAGACGGACAAGTACAAGGAGTATCTCGCCCAGAACGTCCACGTCGTCCCCGACTTCAGCGACGACATCGAAGCCAACGACAAGCGCTTCGAGCAGGTGCGCGAGGAGATGAAGACGACCCTCGAGAAGGCCGGCCTCCTCTGAAGGCCGGCCCCGCGGCCCGCCGCCGATGCGGCGGGCCGCGGTCTCGCGGTATCCAGCGTGCGACGCCGCGGGCCCCCCGGGACGGCGTCGCCGCCGTCCCGTCCATCCGCCGGAGATCGCCGTCCGGCTCCCCTCCGTCCCGGCACAGGGAGAACGCCGTCGTGCTCACGCTCTCGAAGCGGTCGGTCGACCTCGCCCTCTTCACGCTCTTTCTCGTCCTCGCCGTCGGCGCCTTCCTGCTGACCTTCGACTTTCCGAGGCCGCTGCTGCCGGGGTATCCGGGCTCGGCGATGTTCCCGCGCCTCGTCCTCGCGACCATGGGCGTGCTCGCCGCGCTCGGCCTCTTGCGCTGCCTCGTCGGCGGACGCACCGACGGGGAGGTCCGCTTGCCGGTCCGCGCCTTCGGCCTGTCCCTCGCGGCCCTGCTCGCCTTCGCCGCCCTGATGGCGGTCGCCGGCATGGAGATCGCGATCTTTCTTTTCGTCGCGACGAGCCTCTGGCTGCGCAGCCGGCGTGTCGCGGTCGCCGCGGCGGCCGGCGTCGCCGGCGTCGCCGTCGCCTATCTGCTGTTCGTGCAGGTCCTGTCGGTGCATCTGCCGCTGGTGATCCTGCCGCGCTACCTGTGGTGAGCGGCCATGGACATGTTCTTCTCCCAGTTCGCCTCCGGCCTCGCCCTCGTCGCCGACCCGGTCAATCTGGCGCTGATCGTGATCGGCGTGGTCTGCGGCGTCGCCTTCGGCGTCCTTCCCGGCTTCGGCGGGTCGCAGGCGCTCGCCCTGCTCTTTCCCTTCTCCTTCCTGATGGAGCCGGCCTCCGCCGTCATGTTCATGCTGGCGGTCTACTCGGCGGCCGAATACGGCGGCTCGATCCCGGCGGTGCTGATCCGCACGCCGGGCACCACGGCGGCGGTGATGACCATCCTCGACGGCTATCCGATGGCCCAGAAGGGCCGGCCGCGCCGCGCGCTGACCATCTCGCTGGTCTCCGGCGTCACCGGCGGCATCGTCTCGACCGTCATCTTCCTGTTCGCCTCCAGCAGCCTCGCCTGGATCGGCCTCAAGTTCGGTCCGGGCGAGCTGTTCGCCGTCGGCGTCTTCGGCCTCTCCATCGTCGGCAGCTTCGTCGGCCGCGATCCGCTCAAGGCCTTCCTCGGCGCCACCATCGGCCTGCTGATCGCCACCGTCGGCGATTCCACCTTCGGTGGCACCCGTTTCGTGTTCGACCAGCCCTGGCTGTTCGACGGCGTGCCGCTGATCGTGATGATCGTCGCCATGCTGGCCGGCCCCGAGGCCTTCCGGCTGCTGATGAGCCTCAGGGAGCCGGGCAAGTCCGCGAACGCCGACGCCGGGCTCGCCACCGAGGGCGGGGCCGACGACCGCTTCGGGCTGCGCGACTATCTCCGCCTCGTGCCGACGCTGCTGCGCGGCAGCCTGATCGGCACCGGCGTCGGGGCGATCCCCGGGCCCGGTCCGACCATGGCCGCGGTGCTCGCCTACAACGAGGAGCGGCGCTGGTCGCGCCGGGCCGCCGACTTCGGCACCGGCGTCGACGAGGGCATCGCCGCTCCGGAATCGTCCAACAACGCCGTCGTCGCCGGCGCCCTCATTCCCGCCCTCGCCCTCGGCGTGCCGGGATCGGGCGCCATCGCCATCCTGCTCGGCGTGCTGGTCAGCAAGGGCATCACGCCCGGGCCGACGCTGTTCTCCGAGGGCGGGCCGCTGGTGACCGCGATCTTCCTCGGCCTCGTCGTCGCCAATCTCGCGCTCTTCGTGGTCGGCCAGTTCGGCGTCAGGCTGTTCATGCCGATCTCCCGCGTCGCCCCGGGCCTGCTCGGCCCCTTCATCGCGGTGCTGCTGGTGATCGGCGTCTACGCCTACGACAACTCGTTCTCGCACGTTTGGATGTTCATCGCCCTCGCGGCCCTCGCCTTCCTGTTCGAGCGCTTCGAGATCTCGACGCTGCCGGTGATCCTCGGCTTCGTGATGGGGCCGATCATCGAGGTCAACCTCGGACGCGCCCTGATCATCCAGGGCGGCGATCTCCTCGCCGTCGTCAGCACGCCGATCACGGCGGTGCTGCTCGCCATCGCCGCGGTCACCGCCGTGCTCAGCTACTGGCGGACGGTGCGGCCGGCGGCGCGGGGCGACGGGGAGGCCGGGTCCGCCGGGCCGGCGAAGTGATCCGGCTCGCTGGACCGGCCACGGCCTCGCGCAAGGCGCCGGTGCCCTGCATCCTCGTGACGGGGGCGCTCGGCTCGGGCAAGACCACCCTGATCCGGGCGCTGCTGCGCGAGCCGGAGATGGCCGGCACCGTGCTGGTGATCAACGAGTTCGGCGAGGTCGGCATCGACGACCGCCTCGTCGCCTCGGCGGTGGAGAGCACCGTTCTGATGGAGAACGGCTGCCTGTGCTGTTCGCTGCGCGGCGACGTCGTCGACGCGGTCGGCGGGTTGCTCGGCGCCGCGGCGCGGGGCGAGATCCCGCCGTTCCGCCGCATCCTGATCGAGACGACGGGCCTCGCCGATCCGGCGCCGATCCTGCAGGATCTCGCCGCGGCCCGCTCGCTGGAGGGGCGCGTCGCGGTGGAGGCGGTGGTGACCACCGTCGACGCCCTCCTGGCGCAGCCGGGTCCGGCGATGGGCGCGGTGGCGCTGTCGCAGATCGCCCAGGCCGATCTCTGCCTGATGACCAAATGCGACCTCGCCGACCCGCTCGTGGTCGACGGACTGCGCGACGCGCTCGGCGCGATCAATCCGCTGATGGCGATCCACGAGGTGCGCGGCGGACGGTTGCCGCCCGGGCTCGCGGAGGAGTTGAGGCGGCGACGCGCGACGGCGGCCGTCCCGGTCTGCGACGCCGTGGCGGACGCGGCGGGCGCCGTTTCCGCGCATGGCGTCCGGCCGAAGGACGGCGCGCCGGCCCCGTTCCGCCACGACAGCGTCGCGAGCTGGTCGATCGAGCTCGATCGGCCCTTGCCCTGGCCGCTGCTGCGCGACTGGTTCCGCCTGCTCTATTCGCTCCGCCCGGCCGACATCCTGCGGCTCAAGGCCGTGCTCGACGTCGAGGGGCGGGACCGGCCGGTGGTGGTGCAGGCGGTCGGACCGGTGTTCGATCCGCCAAGCGAGCTCGAGGCCTGGCCGCCGGGCGCACGCCGCGGCGGCCTCGTCGTCATCGCCCGGGGGCTGGAGCCGGCGGCGATCGGCCGGTCCTTCACCGAAGAGGTGCTCGACCGGGCGGGCGCGGAGGGCATCCGGGCGGAGCCGCCGCCGGCGGGTGCCGGCGCGGCCGGTCGCTGACGGGTCCGGCCTTCGCCGCCGCGC
>CALCDT010000053.1 GCA_937900425.1 uncultured Alphaproteobacteria bacterium
CGACCGCGCCGGCGACGGCCGCGCCCGCCTGCGCCTCGTGCTGCGCGAGGCCCGCCCGCTCGCCGGACCGTCCCGCCGGCCCGCCACCCTCGCGGTCTACGACTTCTCCCTGCTCTCGCGCAGCGTGCCCGAAAGCCTCGGCGCCCGTCCGCTCTCGGCCCTGACCTGCGTCGTCTTCGACACCGAGACCACCGGCCTCGAGGTCGGCAGCGGCGACCGCATCGTCCAGATCGCCGCCCTGCGCATCGTCAACGGCCGGGTGATCGAGACCGAGAGTTTCGAGACTTTGGTCGACCCCGGCCGACCGATCCCGGCCTCCTCGACGAAGATCCATCGCATCACCGACACCATGGTCGCCGGCGCCCCGACCATCGCCGTCGCGGGGCGCCGCTTCCACGGCTTCTGCGAGGGCGCCGTGCTCGTCGCCCACAACGCCCCCTTCGACATCGGCTTCCTCAAGGCCGCCGCCGGCGAGATCGGCGCCGCCTTCGATCATCCGGTGCTCGACACCGTGCTGCTCTCGGCGGTGGTCTTCGGCGCCTCGGCCGCCCACAGCCTCGACGCCCTCGCCGAGCGCCTCGGCATCGCCATCGCCCCCGAGGACCGCCATCAGGCGATGGGCGACGCCCGCGCCACCGCCCGCGCCTTCCTCGGCCTCGTGCGGATGCTGGAGGCGATGGGCGTCGTCACCTTCGCCGACGCCGTGCGCGAATGCCGCCGCCACGGAAGGCTGCTGGAGGATCTCAACAGCCGCGAGCACGTCTGACACCGGGGCGGGCCGCAATCACCCGCCGCAGTTCCCGCAAGCGCTTTCCTGCCGGCCACCGGGTCGTCGTGTCCGGTGTCGCTTCTCCCGCCTCGCTGCCGCAAGACAGGGGACCGCCGACATTCGGGAGGACGAGCCCTCCCCGCCGTTGGCACGGATGATGCTTCGATCTTCGCGGATGGTCGGAACTCAAGACCCCGGGAGGCCGGCATGCTCACCGTCAACGGCGCCTTCGACGTTCGCCTGATGCGCACGCTGCATCTGCTCGTCACCGAGTGCAGCGTCTCGCGCACCGCCGAGATCCTCGGCCAGACCCAGCCGACCGTCAGCCTCGCCCTGAAGCGGCTGCGCGACTTCCTCGGCGATCCGATCCTGGTGCGCTCCGGCGGTTCGCTGGTGCCGACCGAGCGCGGCCTCGCCCTGCGCGACAGCCTCGCCCGCCTGCTCGCCGAGATCGACGCCGAACTCTCGCCGGCCCCGCGCTTCGATCCCTCGACCTCCGACCGCCGCTTCCGCATCGTCGCCGCCAACTGCCTCGGGGCGGTTTTCCTGCCCCGGATTTTCCGCCTGATGGCGCGGCTCGCCCCGCGCGCCCACGTCGACGTCGTGCCGATGCCCGGCCAGGACGAATTGAAGGCCAGGCTCGCCGACGGCTCGATCGACCTCGTCGTCGGCAACTGGCCCAATCCGCCCGGCGCCCTCAGGACCGCGCCGCTGCTGTCGACGCCGATCAAGGTGGTGGTCTGCGAAAATCACGCGCTCGCCGCCGAGGACCGGCCCCTGACGATGGCCCGCTACCTGCAGGAGGACCACATCTCGCCGACAGCGGAGGAGCGGATCTCGCTCAGCCCGATCGACGGCCGGCTGATGGCGCTCGGCCTCAGGCGGCGCATCGCCGCCTCGGTGCCCGAATACGCCATCGTGCCTCATGTGCTGGCAGGGTCCGACCTGGTTTTCACCACCGGCGCCCCCTTCGCCGAGCGCATCGCCCGCGACGGCCCCTTCGTGCTGCTCGACGCCCCGCCGGAATTCGGCCCGATGGACTTCTACCTGCTCTGGCACGACTGCAAGCACCACTCGCCGGCCCACGGCTGGTTCCGCCATCTGGTGAAGTCGGTCGCCGGCGAACTCAGGGGCACCGGCCTCGCCACGCCGGACCTTCCCGCAGCTCCGGAGCCGCTGCCCCTCGCCGCCGAGTGAACGCCGCCGGCCGGCCGGCAGCCGCGCTCCGCCGTGTCGCTCCGAAGGCTCGGCGCCGGTCCGGCAGGACGCCACCGCGCCGCTCCCCGCGCGGTCGGGGCTCGTCCTCCGCCCTCCCCCGCTCCTCGTCGCGGCTCATCGCTCGCCGTCCGCCCTCACCGTTCGTCGTCCGGGCTTTCCGGCACGTCGATCGTCTCCGAGGGCGGCAGATCGGCCCGCGAGGGCCCGTGCGCCGGCCCGGCCGGCGCGGCGGCGGGCTTCGCTCCGGCCGTCGCCGGTTCTCCCCGCTCCACGACGTCGCCCATGAAGCGCAGCGGCGGCGCCGCGCCGTCCTTCTGCTCGCCGAACCACAGCGTGCGCTGCGGGAACGGGATCTCGATGCCGTGCTCGTCGAACACCGCCTTGACGATCTCGGTGTAGGCCCGCCCCGCACCCCACTGCTTGCCGGGCTGGGTCTTGATGCGGGCGCGGATCACCACGGAATTGTCGCCCATGGCGATGACGCCCTGCATGTCGAGCGGCTCGAGCACGAACGCGCCGTGCTCGGTCTCCATCAGCCGCTCGAAGGCGACGAACATCAGCCGCTTCACCTCCTCGACGTTCTCGCGGTAGGCGACGCCGATCTCGGCGACGTGGAAGGAGAAGTCGCGCATGGCGTTGGAGACCGCCTCGACCGCCGAGAACGGCACGACGTGATAGACGCCGGAAAGGTCGCGCAGGCCGACCGAGCGGATGGTGAGATGCTCGACGACGCCCGAGATGCCGGCGACGGTGACGACGTCGCCCTCGTTCATCGCGTTCTCGAACTGGATGAAGGCGCCGGTGATGATGTCCTGGACGAGTTTCTGCGAGCCGAAGCCGATGGCGAGGCCGATGACGCCGGCACCGGCGATCAGCGGGGCGATGTCGATGCCGAGTTCGGAGAGCAGCAGCATCGTGCCGATCACGGCGAACAGGATCGTCACGGCGTTGCGCAGCAGCGCGAACAGCGTGCGCATCCGCGCCGTCGCCGCCCGGCCGAGGGTGGGGTTGAGCTGGTATTCGATCCACGAGGTGAGAGCCAGCCAGCCGGCGATCAGCACCACGAGCATCAGGAAGGCGGTGGTGATGCGCCGCACGAGCACCGAGCCCTCGCGGTTGTCGAACCAGTCCTGGACGTCGATCAGCCCCCAGACCTGCAGGATGACGCCGACCACGACGACGCCGATGGCGAAGCGAAGCACCGCGGCCAGCGTCGGCACGAAGAGGTTGAGCCGCTTCTCGAAGGTCGGCAGCGCCGCCCGCATGCCGTCTGAGACGACGAGGCCGTCATGGCCGAGGTTGCGCAGCACCCGGCTCGCCAGCGCGCCGACGACGACGGCCGTGACGCTCCAGAAGGTCGCCGCCAGCATGAAGTGCAGCGCGTCGGTCGGCCGCGTCGACCAGATCACGAAGCCGGTCAGGATGTAGAGCACGACGAGCACGTGCCAGATCCGCGACAGGCGGACGAGAACCTTCGCCACGGTCTTGCTGTGGGCCGAGTTCGACGCGTCGACCAGTTCGCGGCGCACCTCGGCCCGGTGCCGCAGCACCAGCCCGATGGCGACGAGAGTGGCGACGATGACGATCGCGGTACGCAGCCCGATGCCGAGGCGGAACGACGTGGTCCGGCTGATCATCGGAACGACGAAGATCAGGCCGTAGCCGACGACGCCGATCAGGGCCGAGAGCCGGCTCGTCCAGTAGGCCCTGAGCCGGCGGCTGAAGGGAACGAAGCGCAGGTTGTCGTGGCCCGGCCGCAGCACCACCCGCACCACCAGCCGGAAGAACTGGGTGACGATGAAGGCGGCGAGGAAGTCGCGCTCCGACAGGTCGATGTCCGGCCCGCCCTCGACGACGAGGGCGGTGACGACGAGGGCGATGAAGGTGACGACGACCGGGACCGCCTCGGCGAGGACGCCGCCGGCGATCGCCGAGATCCGCGCCGCCGCCGAGGGCCGCGTCGCCAGCCGGTCGAGCCAGCCGAGCAGCGGGCGGATCGCGAGGCGCAGCACGATCGTCAGCAGGATGGCGATGCCGATCAGCAGCACCGTGTTGTCATATCGCTCCCAGAGTTTGCTCCAGTCGAGTTCGACGCTGCCGTCGACGAGGGTCTGGAGGTTGAGCAACGACGTCCACGTCCGCGTCAGGATGTCGAGCGCGTCGCCGCGGACCTCGCGCGACAGTTCGGCGACCTTCTGCAGCATCTCGTTTTCGGCGGTCGGTGCCGCCACCGCGCCGGCCGGCGCCGCCGTCGGCGCGGCGGGGGTCGCCGGAGCGGCAGCGGGGTCGAGCCGGCCGAGTTCCTCGATGAGGCGTTGCCGCCTCGTGTCGTCCTGCAGCACGCGGATCAGCGCCTCGCGCGCCGCCTTCACGTCGGCCTCGACGGTTGCGGCATCCTCGGCGGTTGCGGTGTCCTCGGCGGGTGCGGCTGTCTCGGTCTTCGCCGGCGCGCCGAAGGGGTTGGTCACCGACACCTGGGCGAGCGCCGCGGGAACGAACCCGAGAAGCAGCAGGATCGCGACCAGCGTCGCGGCGAACCCGCGGCCGGCATGTCCACGCCCGCCACCGCAGGCGTCGATTCGCACGTCTCTCGTCACCGTCGGCCGTCCTTCCCGCATCGCCTGCGCCTTCACCCGCCGGGTCCGTGACACCCGCGCGGGGGGCGCAATGGACAGAAGGAATATGCGCAAAATCTGACGAAGCGCGAGCGACGTCGTCCCGGAGGGGGATCCGTCCCGAGAAAGGCGCGATGGCGGCGACGACGGCGGTCCCTGCGGCGTTCCCCCGGCCGACCTGCCGATCGATGAGCCGTCTCCCCCGGCGCGCTGCCCGGTCCGGCCGCCCGCCGTTCCGCGCATCGCTTCGCGGCTCGTCGGCGGATGCGACGGCGATGCGGCGCCGAACGCGCAGGATCGGGATGCCATCTTTAAATTTCATAGTCGAATTAATCGCTTGGCATGGGGAAGCCGCGTTGCGCAACTTGGCTCATGCTGCACCGCAATGCGGCTAAATCGATCCAGATCAGAATTTCTAAAGCGTTTAAGCTCATGATTTCATGGAGAACCAGCCCTGCGATTCTGGCATGCCACATGCCATTGACTGAAATGCCAGCCGCGACATATAAGCACTGCAACAACCGATCGCAGTCTTCGTGAATGTCCGAAGGAGATACGCTCATGCATCCCGATTTCCTCTCCTACGTCGTCCTCGCCCTCTCGGTCGCCGGCCTGTTCGGCGTCTTCGCCGAGATCCTCGTCAAGGACCGCTCGCTGATGCCGCGCATCCTGCGCGACTTCCGCGAGATCGCCGCTCCGAAGGGCCGCCTGCGCGGCACCAACGTCGCCTTCTCGCACCAGGCCCGCTACGCCTGACGCGCATCCGCTCCGGCGGACGAGATGAAAAAGGCCTCGACCGGGCGACCGGCCGGGGCCTTTTCGTTTGGAGACGCGGGACGGCGCCCGTCCCGCCCGCTCCGCGCATGACGGTATCGGGCTGCGACGGAGGCGGCGGCTCAGGCGTCGCGCTCGCGGATCAGCAGGCCGAGCGCCGCCGGCTCGATCTCGCCGCGCGTCAGGCCGATGTCCTTGAGCGCGCCGTCGCCGAGCCGGTCGAGGGCGTGGATGGTCCGGCGGATCTCCCGCCATTCCCGATAGCGGCGCCACAGCCGGACGAAGCCGGCCGCCGCACCGGTGGTCCCGGCCGCGGGAGCCGAGGACACGGTGGCCGCGGGAGCGGGAGCGGGAGCGGAGGACACGGCGACCGCGGCGGGCGGAACGATTCGCACGACCGCCGGCGGGCGAGGCGCCCCGCGGCGGTTGTCGGCCGAGTTCGGCGTAACGCCGGAGGAGCGGGTGGCGAAGGTGATGGTGGTCATGGTGACAACTCCCGTCGAAGAGTGGCAACCGGCGGAGCCGTCCTCCGCCGCTGACACCACTCTCGCAGGAGCCCCCTGACAGCCTTGCGTCAGGAGCCCGGCCCCCTCCTGACAGCGTGCTGTCAGGAGGGTTAGTCTAGGAAGGCCGCCCGCCCCTCGCCGGGGTCCGACCGGGAGCCGACCGATGCGCCGCGCCGACCGCCTGTTCGAGATCATCCAGTTGTTCCGCCGGCGCACGACCCTCCGCGCCCGCGACATCGCCGAGGCGCTGGAAATCTCCGAGCGCACCGTCTACCGCGACATTCGCGACCTCGTCTCGACCGGCGTTCCGATCGAGGGCGAGGCCGGCGTCGGCTACGTGCTGCGCGCCGGCTTCGACCTGCCGCCGCTGATGTTCAAGGAACAGGAAATCGAGGCGCTGGTGCTCGGCGCCCGCATCGTCGAATCGTGGACCGATGTCGAGCTCGCCGCCGCCGCCTCCGACGCCATCGCCAAGATCGAGGCGGTGATTCCCGAGCGCCTGCGCGGCTACATGGCGGCGACCGCGCTGCTGGCGCCGACGCCGCGGCTGATGGAGCCCCTTCAGTTCGACCTCGCCGAATTGCGCCGGGCGATCCGCCACCTGCACAAGGTGCGTTTCTCCTACCGCGACGTCGCCGGCGCCGCCACCGAACGCACCGTGCGCCCGCTGTCGCTCGCCTATTTCGGGCCGATCTGGATTCTCGCCGCCTGGTGCGAGTTGCGCGACGACTTCCGCACCTTCCGCCTCGACCGCATCGTCACCTTCGCCGCGACCGAGGAGGCCTTCCGCCCCGAGCGCGGCAAGACCCTGCACGATTTCCTCAAGCGCCCCGACACCTGGACCCGCTCGTCGCTGTCGGCGAGCGGGCCGGACGGCGGCTGAGGGCCGTCGGTCGCCGCGACCATCACACCCGTCTCGTGAATTTCCGACTCGTCGGAAATTCACGAGGTTACGGCCTGACCGGCCGGCGCCCATTCGGGCTTGCCTGCGTTCGTCCAGTCCCGACAGGTCGGAACTGGACGAACTTGGTATCAGAGCGAGAGGTCGAGCAGGCGGCCCTCGAACAGCCGGTCGCGGGAGCCCTCGATGTGGCCGCGCATCGCCGCCCGGGCGGTTTCCGGCTCGCGGTCGCGGATCGCGGTGAAGATCGCGACGTGTTCGGCGAAGACCTTCTCCAGCCCGACCGTCGGATCGTTCATCAGCGACTGGCCGTGCATCTTCATGGCGATGTTGATGTGGTCGCGCAGCGCCTTCATCGCGTCGCCGAAATAGTGGTTGTTGGCGGCCCGCGTCACGGCGAGGTGGAAGGCGAAGTCGGCATCCTCGCGGTGGGTGAGGTTGCCGGTCGCCTTGCCGAGCAAGTCGAGCACCGTGTCGAGTTCGGCGAGGATCTCGTCGTTGCGGCGCATGGCGGCGAAGAAGGCGGCCTCGGGCTCGATGGTGAGGCGGAACTCGTAGCAGCGCTGGATATCAGCGATGGTCTCGACCCGGGTGAAGCCGACCGGGGCCGGCGCCGGCCGGCTGCGCACGAAGCTACCTGCGCCCTGGCGCGAGTGGATCAGCCCGTCGGCCCGCAGCCGGTCGAGCGCCTCGCGCAGCACCGGGCGCGACACGCCGAACTCCTCCGCGAGGGCGTGCTCGGTCGGCAGTTTCTCGTTCGCCGCGTAGCGACCGTTGGAGATCCGGCTGAACAGCAGGTGATAGACCCGGTCCGACAGCGACGCGCGGGCGCGGCCGCGATCGGACGGCGAAGTCTTGGGCGATGAAGCCTCGGTCACGACGGTTCTCCATCCCGGCCGCCCGCCGCGGGCGCCCGTTCGGGCCGCGGCCTGCGCCTCGTTGTGATCAGACCCTCGAATCCCCCGCGTTTCAAGCGATTCGAAGGCGGTTCATGCCGCCGTCCGCCGGCTTCCGGCGTGGCGCACCAGATCGACGAGCAGATCCGGTCCGCCGAAGCCGCCGGATTTGGTGACGAGGTCGAGCGTGCGCCCGGCGATCGCCATCCGGCAGACCGGCACGCCCGGGAAGATCTCGCCGTGGACCTCGACGAGGCCGATGCCGAGCGCGTCGATCAGCGCCCGCGCCGTCTCGCCGCCGCAGGCGAGCAGGCTGCCGGGCGGATCGGCGCGAAGCCGGGCGGCGAGGCCGGCGGCGAACCGCTCGCCGACCACGGCCCCGTCCTCGGCCCCCGCTCCCGGCGTCACCTGGAACAGCCGCGTGCCGGTGGCGGCATCGGCAACGCCCGCCGCGCTCCACGATCCGTTGGGCAGGCCGACGATCGCGACCGGTTCCGGCCCCTCGGCGAGGCGGGCGATCTGGCGCAGGGTGATCTCGTCGCGCGAGCCGATCGCCATGGTCAGCGGCGCCGCGAGTCGCGGCACCGGCACCGCCTGCGGCACCCCGCCGGCGAGATGGCGGGCGAGCGCGCCGGTGAGGCCGCGCGCGCCGGCGAACAGCGGCCGGCCGCTGCCGAGGGCCGAGAACACCCGGTCGAGATCGCCGTCGCCGACCGTGTCCGGCACCTCGACCGGCACCGGCAGGCCGGCGAAGCGGCCGGCGACGGCGATCGGCCGGGCGACCCCGGCGCCGGAGAGAAAGCCGCCCTCGGTGCGCCGGCCGAGTTCGGGGATCGCCGGCACCGCCACCACCCGGTCGAAGCCGAGGGCGAGCATCGGCGCGGTTTCGGCGACGAGATGGCCCTTGAGGCGCGAATCGATCTTCTTGATCCAGAAGCGCGGGGCGAGCGGTGCCAGCGTCTCGACCACCGCCCGCACCCGCTCGCCGGCCTCGTCGGCGCCGATCTCGCGGCTTCCGGTGTTGACGGCGACGACGTCGGCCGGGTTGTCGAGCACCCGCGCAGCGTGCCGCGGCGCGGTGACGACGTCGACGCGGCGGCCGTTGCCGGCGAAGACGACGCTGCAGTCGAGGGCGCCGGTGAGGTCGTCGGCGATGATCACCACCTCGGTCATCGCGCACCGCTCCCCGCTGGCGCCGCCGGCGCCGGTTCCCTCCTCGTCACGGTCCCTCTCTCCCCATGCGCGTCCCGCGATCCCGCGGCGGCCGGCCGGATCGACGGCCTGCGCCGTCCCGGTGATGTTGCCTGACGAATTTACAAATCCACTGCGGCCTGTCCACCGCCTTGTCGCATCGCGCTTCCGGCGACGGCGGCGCGACCGCGATACGGGAGGACCACCGACTGGCCGGGCGAACCTCCGGCCGACGATCCCCTTTCGCCGGACGCCGGACCGTGGCAAGGGCATGGGGCGCGGCGCCCCCTGTTCGGGGGAGACACCGCCACCCGCCACGACACCTATCATGTGCCGCCGGCTCCAAGGCCGCCCCGCCCGCGTCGATCCGGGCGGTGCGGCCGGACCCGGCGACGGGGACCCGTTCGATGCCCATGCTCCTCAGGCGCGCGACGCCGGCCCTGCGTCTCGTCGTCGTCGTCGCCCTCGGCGTCGTCGCCGTCGGCCTCGCCGCGTCCACCGCCGCGAACCAGCCGGTCACCGGGCACGCCTTCGTCCCCGGCGACAGGCTGAATTCCAGCGCCGGCGCCACCAGCGTGCGCCAGCTCGACCTGCTGCCGGAGCCCGGCGAGATCGACGAGGACGAGGCGCTCGACCGCTTCTTCGCCCGTCAGGACCGCTTCGTCGCCCTGCTGGCCGGCGACGGCCTCGCAGTGCGCCCGGCCTCCGGTGGCGAGCGCATCCCGCTCGAGGCGCGCGAGCGCGGCGTCGACGATCTGCCGGCGCTGTTCTGGATCCAGGCCGCCGTCGGCCTCGGCGCCCTGCTGATTTCCGGCTGGGTCTGGAGTCTGCGGCCGCGCGACCTCGCTTCCGGCCTCTTCGCGCTCAGCGGCCTCTCCACCCTCGCCTTCACCCTGTCGGCGGCCGTCTACAGCACCCGCGAACTCGCCCTGCCCGCCGATCTCTTCCTGATCCTCAGGGCCTTCAACACCGGCGGCTCCTGCCTGTTCGGCATCGCCATGATCGCCCTCTTCCTGGTCTATCCGGTGCGCCTGCGGCACTGGCGGCCGCTGATGGCGCTCACCTGCCTCGTCTTCGGCGCCTGGACGCTGGCCGCGATCGCGCGCTGGGTGCCGGCCTTCGCCCTCGGCAACCTCGTCACCCTCACCGAGATGGTCGCGATCCTGCTCGCCATCCTCGCCCAGTATGTCGCGACCCGCGGCCAGCCGAGGGCGAGGGCGATCCTGACCTGGTTCGGGCTCTCGGTGCTGATCGGCGCCGGCGGCTTCATCGCGCTCAACGCCCTGCCGCTGGTGCTCGGGCGCGAGGTGGCGCTCGACCAGGCTTTCGCCTTCCTGTTCTTCCTCGTCATCTACCTCGGCCTCGCCGCGGGCCTGCGCCGCTACCGCCTGTTCGAACTCGACGGCTGGGCCTTCCGCATCCTCTTCAACCTCGCCGGCGCCGCCCTGCTGCTGGCGCTCGACGCGGTGCTGGTGCTCGCGGTGTCGATGGAGCCGGCCGAAGCCTTCGGCGTCGCCCTGATCGCCATCGCCTTCCTCTACCTGCCGCTGCGCGACGAACTCAGCCGCCGCTTCACCCGCTCGGCCGGGCCCCGCCACCGCGGCCTGCTGTTCGAATCGGTGGTCGACGTCGCCCTGACCCCGCCGGGCGCCGACAAGAAGGCGAGCTGGCGCGCCCTGCTGGAACGGGTGTTCGACCCGCTCGCGCTGCGGGCGGTGACGGCCGGCCCCGACGTCGCCATCGAGGAGGACGGCCTCGCCCTCGTCGTCCCGGCGGTCGGCGACCTGCCGGCGATGCGCCTCGAACACGGCCACGGCGGCCGCCGGCTGTTCAGCCCGCGCGACCGCGGCGAGGCCCGCGAGATGGTGTCGATGCTGCGCCACGCCCTCGAAAGCCGGCGCGCCTACGAGGAGGGCGTCGCCGAGGAGCGCGCCCGCATCGCCCGCGACATGCACGACAACATCGGCGCACGCCTGCTCGGCGCGCTCCACAATCCGGTGGTCGAGCGCAAGGACGGCATGATCCGCGAGACTCTTTCCGACCTTCGCGACATCATCAACAACGCCGCCCGCTCCGACCTCTCGCTCGAGGAGACGCTGGCGGATCTGCGCCAGGAGACCGCCGAGCGGCTCTCCAGCGCGGGCATCGCGCTGTCGTGGCGCGCGGACGCGCAGGCACCGCCGCTGGCGCCGCAGGCGGTCCAGGCGCTGCGCTCGATCATCCGCGAGGCGGTCAGCAACGTCATCCGCCATGCCGGCGCCCACCACGTCGACGTCGCCCTCACCCCCGGCGAGGGTGGCATCGTCCTCCAGGTGAGCGACGACGGCGCCGGCTTCGACGTCGAGGGCGCAAAGGCTGGCAACGGCCTCGCCAACATGCACGCCCGCCTGACGGCGCTGTCCGGGCGCATGGACCTCGTCTCGCGCGAGGACGGAACCACCCTCACCGCCATCATCCCGACCTGACGGAAGGACCGATCGCCGTGAAGACCGTGCTGATCGTCGAGGACATTTCGGAGACGCGGCGCTGGCTGGCGGGGCTCGTCGGCGAGGCCTTTCCCGGCTGCCGCGTCACCGAGGCGGCCGACCTGCGCGTCGGCCTCGCCGAGGCGGCCCGCGCCACCTTCGACCTCGCACTGATCGACCTCGGCCTGCCGGACGGCTCCGGCCTCGACGTGCTGCGCGCCCTCAAGACCCGGCCCGACCCGGCTGTCTGTGTCGTGACGACGGTGATGGGCGACGACGCCCACATCGTCGCCGCGCTGTCGGCGGGGGCGGAGGGCTATCTGCTGAAGGAGCAGCCGCCGGACCTGATGATCCGCCAGCTCACCCAGATCGCGGCCGGGGTTCCCGCGCTGTCGCCCTCGATTGCGCGGCGGATCATGGACCACTTCCGCTTCACCGGTCCGGCCGCCGAGCCCGAGAGCGACCTCACCGCCCGCGAGCGTCAGGTGCTGGCGCTGATCGGCCGCGGCCTGCGCAACGCCGACGTCGCGAGCGCACTGGAAATGGCGGAAAGCACGGTGGCGAGCCACATCAAGTCGATCTACCGCAAGCTCGGCATCGGCTCACGCGCCGAGGCGGCCTGGCATGCCGCCCGGCTCGGCCTGCACCGGGAGCCCTAGGGGAACGCGCCTTAACCGCCCCAAAAAGACGGCCCGGATCACGCCGCGCGCGCCGCCAAGCACTGGCGCACCGTCTCGCCGACCAGATGCGGGCTCGGCGCCATGACGACGCCGGCCGAGGTCAGCGCCCGGATCTTCGAGGCGGCGTCGCCCCGGCCCTTGAGATTGAGCGCGCCGGCGTGGCCCATCCGCCGCTCTTCCGGTGCCTCGAGCCCGACGATCAGCGCGACCACCGGGATCGAGGGGCGGGTTTCGCGGATGAAGTCGGCGACCTCCTCCTCCTCGGTGCCGCCGATCTCGCCGATCAGCACCACGGCCCGGGTCTCGGCGTCCTTCAGGAACATCTCGAGGCACCGGCGCATGGTGAGGCCGTGGACCGCGTCGCCGCCGACGCCGACCGTGGTCGACTGGCCGAGGCCGGAAAGGGTGATCTGCTGGGTCACCTCGCTGGTCAGCGAGGCCGAGCGCGAGATCACGCCGACGCCGCCGCGCCGGGCCGCCCCGGTCGCCATCACGCCGATCTTGCAGACGCCGGGCGCCAGAATGCCCTGCGAGTTCGGGCCGACCAGCACGGTCCTCGCGCCCTTGAGGGCATCGCGGACCCGCAGCATGTCGAGAACCGGCACCCGTTCGGTGATGGCGACGACGAGCGGCATCTCCGCCTCGATCGCCTCGATCATCGCCGCGGCGGCGTTGTCCGGCGGCACGAAGATCATCGAGGCGTTGGCCTTGGTCGCCGCCACCGCCTCGCGCACGGTCTCGAACACCGGCAGGCCGAGGTGGAAGCGCCCGCCCTTGCCGGGCGTGACGCCGGCGACGACCTTGGTGCCGTATTCGATCATCACCGCGGTGTGGTGGCTGCCGGCCCAGCCGGTCATGCCCTGGCAGAGTACGCGGGTGGTCTCGTCGACGAGGATGGCCATGGCGTCTCTCCCTCAGCGGGCCTCGGCGACGGCGCGCTGGGCGGCCGACCACATGTCCGGGCACTCGATGATCTTGCAGCCGAAATTGGCGAAGCGGTTGCGGGCGAAGTCGGCGTTGTTGCCGGCGAGGCGGACCACTGTCGGGCAGGCCCGCCCGGTGCGCCGCATCGCGATGCCGAGCCCCTCGGCGATGGTGTCGCAGGGCTGCATGCCGCCGCCGTGGACGTTGATCAGGATTGCCTTGACCGCCGGATTGTCGAGCAGCAGGCCGAAGCCGTAGGCGACGTCGAGGCTCTTCGCGGTGGTGCGGATGTCCATGAAGTTGGCGGGCCTGCCGCCGGCGGCCTGCACCATGTCGAGAGTGGCGAGCCCGAGGCCCGCGCCGTTGACGGCGAGGCCGATGTTGCCGTCGAGCCTGACGTAGTTGAGCTGGCGCCGCTGGGCGTTGACCTCGGTCTCGTCGAAATCCTCCTCGTCGCGGAAGGAGGCCATGTCCGGCTGGCGGAACAGGGCGTTGTCGTCGATCGTGATCTTGGCGTCGGCGGCGACCAGCGCCCCCTCCTCCGTGATCGCCAGCGGGTTGATCTCGACGAGGCTGGCGTCGCAGTCGACGAAGAGCTGGCGCAGCTTCTCGACGACGTCGGCGAAGGCCTCGGCCGCCGCGCCTTCGAGCCCGAGCCGGCCGGCGAGCGACGCCGCCTCTTCGGCGCGCGGCTCGCGCCCGGCGCCGAAGCCGATGCGCTCGAGCGTCAGTTCGCCCCGCTTGAACCGCTCCTCGATGTCCATGTCGCCGCCGACGGAGGCGAGCGCCACGAGTTCGGCCGAGGAGGCGTCGACGAACAGCGACAGGTGCAGCGTGCGCGAGATGCGCAGCGCCGTCTCGACGAGGACGCGCTTGACCGGCTGGCCGTCCCGCCCGGTCTGCTCGGTGACGAGCCGCCTGCCGATCAGGTCGGCGGCGGCGGCCGCGACGTCGCCGGGGTTCTTGACGAGCCGGATGCCGCCGGCCTTGCCGCGGCCGCCGGCGAGGATCTGCGCCTTGACCGCGTAGCCGGTGCGGGAGTCGAGGTCGCCGGCGATGTAGCGCGCCTCCTCCGGCGTCAGCGCGACCCGACCGGCTGGCGCCGCGACGCCGTAGCGCGCCAGCAGGCGCTTCGACTGGAATTCGTGGAGCTTCATGCGGCCATCCTCCCGAGTGCCCGGGCCGGTGGACCCGGCGCCGTCGACGCCGGCGATCGCAAGTCGCGGACGAGCGTGGAACAACGCCGGCGAAGGCGCAAGTCTTTCCGGCCGGATCCTGCCGACCCCGGCGACGATCCGAACCCACCGCGAGGCAGGCGCCGTCGCTTTCGTTCTGGCATGAAGTATGCCACAGCAAGGAAGACTGTCAACGACGGCGGGATGCGGCCGAATGTCTTTCGGCACCGCACGCGATTACGCTGCAGCGCAACAGATTTCCTCGCAGATCCTTCGAGACAGTCGCTGCGCTCCTTCCTCAGGTGAGGTAAAAGGTCGAACCTCTGCGACGAAACACTCTGTTCTCGAAAGCCTCATCCTGAGGAGGACGCTCCTGCGCCCGTCTCCAAGGACGAGGCCGGGTGCGGCGACCTGTGACACCATGAACCGGACAGCAGTGCGCGTTCGCAGGAATGGCTGCGGAGAGGCATTTGGAAGGGTGCCTGCCCCGCTGGCTTCCTGGTGTCCGATGCCGCCCTGAGCCAGACCCGCCGCCAATTCAAGTCAGGGCGGAGAGAGGTCGGCTCAAAAGCAGGGCGACGAAACGCCTGTGAACAAGAAAACGGCGGCGGCACGGGATGGAGTGCCGCCGCCAGTCGTGCCGTCCGGGAGGGGGATCACTCGGCGGCGATGCGAGACGGCAGGCCGAGGGCGCCCGTCGCCAGGATTTCCGAAACGCCCTGCTCGTCGAAGCCGAGGACGTGGCGCAGGATCTCCTCGGTGTGCTCGCCGAGCAGCGGCGAGCGCGTCACTTCGGTCGGGCTGTCGGAGAGCTTGATCGGGTTGCCGACCGTGAGATACGGGCCGCGCACCGGATGATCGACCTCGACGACGGTGCCGGTCGCGCGCAGCGACTGGTCCTCGGCCAGTTCCTTCATCGACAGGATCGGGCCGCAGGGGATGTCGTATTTGTTGAGGATGTTCATCGCCTCGAACTTGTCCTTGGTCATCGTCCACTGTTCGATGCGGGCGAAGATCTCGTTGAGGCGCGGCAGGCGGGCGGCGGGCTTGGCATAGTCCGGATGGGTCTTCCACTCCGGCTCGCCGATGACGTCGCAGATCGCCTCCCAGACCGGGGCCTGGGTGATGAAATACATGTAGGCGTTCGGGTCGGTCTCCCAGCCCTTGCACTTGACGATACGGCCCGGCTGGCCGCCGCCGCTGTCGTTGCCGGCGCGCGGAACCGCCTCGCCGAACTCGATGCCTTCGCCGAACTGGCTGTATTCGCGCAGCGGCCCGCGCTCGAGGCGCTGCTGGTCGCGCAGCTTGACCCGGCAGAGGTTGAGCACCGCGTCCTGCATCGCCGCGCTGACCTTCTGGCCGCGGCCGGTGTGGGTGCGCTGGTAGAGGGCGGTGACGATGCCGAGGGCGAGGTGCAGGCCGGTGCCCGAATCGCCGATCTGGGCGCCGGTGACGAGCGGCAGGCCGTCGCGGAAGCCGGTGGTCGAGGCCGAACCGCCGGTGCACTGGGCGACGTTCTCGTAGACCTTGCAGTCTTCATAGGGGCCGGGGCCGAAGCCCTTGATCGAGGCGACGATGATCTTCGGGTTGATCTCCTGGATCCGCTCCCAGGTGAAGCCCATCCGGTCGAGCGCGCCGGGAGCGAAATTCTCCACCATGACGTCGCAGACCTTGATCAGCTCCTCCAGAACCCGCTTGCCCCAGGGGTTCTTGGTGTCGATCGTGATCGAGCGCTTGTTGTGGTTCAGCATCGTGAAATAGAGACTGTCCGCCTCCGGCACGTCGACGAGCTGCTGGCGCGTGATGTCGCCAACCCCCGGCCGCTCGACCTTGATCACGTCGGCGCCGAACCAGGCGAGCAGCTGCGTGCAGGTCGGGCCCGACTGCACGTGCGTGAAATCGAGTATGCGGACTCCCTCCAGGGCCTTGGTCATCAATCCTCTCCTGCGCACACGGATGCTTGTTGTTATAACCAGATCGACGCCTGGCATGCCACGCGCCAGTCTGCCGCATGTCGATTTTCGTGTTCGACCGTGCCGATCCTACCAGAGATGCGGACCGTCCCCATGCTCCGTGGCACACCAGGAGGGGCCACGGGGTCCGCTTTCGCGTGGACGGCGCGGGAGGGATCCCGCGCCGCGCCGTGACTGTCGGCCGGCCCTCGGGCCGGCCGCTCGATCACTTCTTCTTCTTGACGACGCTCTGTGGGTTGAGGCTGCCGATGTTGCCGCTCTCGCTGCCCGCGGCCGGGTCGATCTCGGCGTTGATCAGCGTCGGCTTGCCGCTGTCCATCGCCTCCTCGACCGCCTTCTTGAGCTCGTCCGGGGTCGTGACGTTGACGCCGACGCCGCCGAAGGCCTCCATCATCTTGTCGTAACGGGCGTTCTTGACGAACACCGTGGTGCCCGGGTCGCGACCGGTCGGGTCGGTGTCGGTGCCGCGGTAGATGCCGTTGTTGTTGAAGATGACGATGCAGACCGGCAGGTTGTAGCGGCAGATCGTCTCCACCTCCATGCCGGAGAAGCCGAAGGCCGAGTCACCCTCGACGGCGAGCACCGGCTTGCCGGTCTCCACCGCGGCGGCGACCGCGAAGCCCATGCCGATGCCCATCACGCCCCAGGTGCCGACGTCGAGACGCTTGCGCGGCTGGTACATGTCGATCACGCCGCGGGCGAGGTCGAGGGTGTTGGCGCCCTCGTTGACGAGGATGGCGTCCGGACGATCCTTGATCACCTGCTTCAGGACGCCGAGGGCCGAGTGGAAGTCCATCGGCGTCGAGTTCTTGAGGAGACGCTGGGACATCTTGGCGATGTTCGTCTCCTTCTTGGCCTCGATCGCGCCGGTCCAGTCGGTCGACGGGGCCTGCCAGCCGGCGTCGATGCCCTTCAGCAGTTCGGAGACGACGGAGCCGATGTCGCCGACGAGCGGGGCGGCGATCTCGACGTTGCTGTCCATCTCCTTCGGCTCGATGTCGATCTGGATGAACTTCTTGGAGAAGGGCTCGCCCCACTGCTTGCCCTTGCCGTGGCTGAGCAGCCAGTTGAGGCGGGCGCCGATCAGCACGACGACGTCGCTGTCCTTGAGGACGGTCGAACGGGCGGCGGCGGCCGACTGCGGGTGGTTGTCGGGCAGCAGGCCCTTGGCCATCGACATCGGCAGGAAGGGAATGCCGGACTTCTCGACGAAGGCGCGGATCTCGTCGTCGGCCTGGGCGTAGGCCGCGCCCTTGCCGAGGATGATGAGCGGCTTCTTGGCGCCCTTGAGGACGTCGAGCGCGCGCTTGACGGCGGAGGGAGCCGGGATCTGGGCGGGAGCCGGATCGATCACCTTGACGAGCGACTTGGCGCCCTTCTCGGCGTCGACGACCTGGCCGAACAGCTTGGCCGGCAGGTCGAGGTAGACGCCGCCCGGACGGCCCGAGCAGGCCGCGCGGATGGCGCGGGCGACGGCGATGCCGATGTCCTCGGCGTGCAGCACGCGGAAGGCGGCCTTGCACAGCGGCTTGGCGATGGCGAGCTGGTCCATCTCCTCGTAGTCGCCCTGCTGCAGGTCGACGATCTCGCGCTCGGAGGAGCCCGAGATGAGGATCATCGGGAAACAGTTGGTGGTGGCGTTGGCCAGCGCGGTCAGGCCGTTGAGGAAGCCCGGCGCCGAAACGGTGAGGCAGATGCCCGGCTTCTTGGTGAGGAAGCCGGCGATCGCGGCGGCGTTGCCGGCGTTCTGCTCGTGGCGGAAGGAGATGAC
>CALCDT010000054.1 GCA_937900425.1 uncultured Alphaproteobacteria bacterium
GGGGCGCGGCTGGATCGCCCTCGCCCTCGTCATCTTCGCCCGCTGGGACCCCGGCCGCGCGCTCCTCGGCGCGCTCCTGTTCGGCGGGGTCGAGGCGCTGCTGCCGCGGCTGATGGCGACCGGCGTCGCAGTGCCGGTCTATCTCACCTCGATGCTGCCCTACCTGCTCACCATCGTCGTGCTGATCGCCGCCGGCGCAGCGCGGGTGCGCCGCCTCGCCGAGCCGGCGGCGCTCGGACGGCCCTATATCCGCCAGGACCGGCGCTGACCGGCATCGCCGGCGGAGGACGGCCGCCCTCGCGGGACGGCCGCCGTCGCTGCCGGTCTCAGTCGTGCCTCGCCAAGAAGCGCCCGACCACGTCGAGGCAGGCGGTCTTCTCCTCGATATGCGGCATGTGGCTCGTGTCTGGGAACACCCAGCCCTCGACGTCCGGGACACGGTCGAAGAAGGGCTGCACGCACTCGGCCGTCGCCCCGTCGTGGGCGCCGCGATAGACGAGCGTCGGCGCGGCGATGCGGCCGAGCCTGCCGACGATCGACCACCCGCGCAGCGTGCCGACGACGTGGAACTCGTTCGGGCCGTTCATGATCCCGTAGACGGTCGGGTCCCGCTCCAGCCAGGCGAAGCTGCGCATCAGCTCCGGCGGGAAGGGGACGCGACAGAGATGGCGGCTGTAATATTCCATCGTCGCGGCGAGATATTCCGGGTCGTCGATGGTACCCGCCGCCTCGTGGCGGTCGAGGGCGTCGCGCTCCGCCGCCGGCAAGCCCGCCTTGTGCTCCCTGGTGCCTGCGACCCACAGGTCCATGGCCGCGTGCGTGTCGGCGAGGACGAGCGCCTTCAGGCCGGCCGGCCGGCGCACCGCGTGCTCGGCACCGAGCATGCCGCCCCACGAGTGGCCGAGCAGGGCGTAGCGCTCGCCGATGCCGAGGTGGTCGAGCAGAGCCCCGAGCTCGCCGAGGAAGAAGTCGATCGTCCAGAATTCGGCACCCTTGTTGGGCAGGTGCGTCGAGTTGCCGTTGCCGATCTGGTCGTAGTGGATCACCGGCCGCCCGTTCGCGGCGAGTTCATCGAAATTCTCAAGGTAGTCGTGGGTGACCCCCGGCCCCCCGTGGACGACGACGAGCGGCAGCTTGCCGGACTTCAGGTCCCCGGTGAAGCGATACCAGGTCTCGTAGCCGCGATAGGGGGATATGCCGTCGGCGGTCGCCAATGCGGTCGCGGTGGTCACGATTGTCTCCAATTCCTAAGCGAACGAGCCCCCGCAACCCCGGGGCGACGCTAGAGACGACCGCACGGCGGCAATAGCTGGAGAAAGTGATGAGGTCGTCGGTTGCTATTTCCGCCGTATTCGTCCTTTCACGACCTCCCGCGACGTCGTCGGTCCCGTGACTCGGCGGCGTCACGTCTTTTGCCCCGCCGTGGGCAGCGGTACCGTGTCTTTCCCGTTGCGGAAAGAAGCGGATCGGCGGGACGATAAGAACGCGGCCGCCCCGAGGGGCGGCCGCCGATCGGTCCGCGCCGGTCGTGCCGCGCTCAGTCGTGCTTCGCGAGGAAGCGCTCGACCACGGCGAGGCAGTCCTCCTTCTCCTCGACGTGCGGCATGTGACTGGAATTCGGGAAGACCCAGCCCTCGACGTTCGGGATGCGGTCGAGGAAGGGCTGCACGCACTCCGCCGTCGCCTCGTCGTGGGCGCCCCGGAAGACGAGCGTCGGGACGGCGATGCGGTCGAGGCGGTCGATCACCGTCCACGAGCGCATCGTGCCGATGACGTGGAACTCGTTGGGACCGTTCATGGTCCAGTAGACGGTCGGGTCCTTGTCGACCCACTCGAACGTCCGCGCCACCTCGGGCGGCCACGGCACCACCCGGCAGACGTGGCGGTCGTAGAACGCCTTGGTGGCGGCGAGATATTCGGGGTGGCCGGTGGTGCCGGCCGCCTCGTGGCGGTCGAGCGCCTCCCGCACCTCGGTCGGGAGCTTCGCCCGGAGCTCCGCCGCGGCGGCAACCCACAGGTCCATCGACGCGAGGGAGTTGGCGAGGACGAGGGCCTTCAGGCCGGCCGGCCGGCGCACCGCGTGCTCGGAGCCGAGCATGCCGCCCCACGACTGGCCGAGCAGGGCGTAGCGATCGGCGATGCCGAGATGGGCGAGCAGCGCGTCGAGCTCACCGAGGAAGAAGTCGACCGTCCAGAAGTCGCCGCCCTTCTCCGGCAGGTGCGTCGACTTACCGTTGCCGATCTGGTCGTAGTGGATCACCGCGCGGCCATTCGCGGCGAGCTCCTTGAAGCTGTCGACATAGTCGTGGGTGCAGCCCGGGCCGCCGTGGGCGACGACGAGCGGCAGCTTGCCCGACTTCAGGTCCCCGGTGACGCGATACCAGGTCTGGTATCCCTGATAGGGCGAGAAGCCCTCGACGGTCGTTTCGGTCACGTGCGTCTCCCATCTGTCCGCGGGAGGCAGGCCTCCCCATGCCTCGACGCTAGCGGGCGGCCACGGGCCGCGACAGCTGGGGATTTTGATAGGGTTGCCGGGTCGGGCGGGGGTCAGGCGTCGGTGAGAACGCGGTAGTGCGCGGCCCGGGCGATGGCCTGGAAGCGGTTGCGGGCGCCGAGCTTCCGGGTCGCCGAATTGAGGTGCAGCGTCACCGTCGGCACCGAGCGGCCGAGGCGATGCGCGATCTCCTTCGCCGTCAGTCCGTCGGCGCAGAGCCGCAAGCACTGGCGCTCGCGCGGCGTCAGCCGGACGTACCGGCAGGTTCGCACTTCGGGGCCGAAACCGGCATAGACGGCATCGTGGAGAACGTGGCCGAGCAGGCCGATCTGCGGCAGCGCCCGCATCGCCTCCTCGACGAAGCTGCGCTCGGGATCGACGCGGATCACCGTGAACGTGGCGAGGTCGCCGCCGGCGAGGCGAATCGGCACGGTGACGCCGCAGGTCAGGCGGGTGTCGCGCAGATAGGCGACGACCGGCGCGTGACGGTCATCGAGGACCCGCTCCATCACCGGGTTCTGCTCGCCGAGATAGGACCAGAGGAACGGCTGCGAGACGGTCAGCGCGGCGTCCTGGACCGGGTCGCAGCCGTGGTAGCCGCCGCCGCGCCACAGCGGCTCCATGTCCGGCGGCACGTTGAGCATCCTGAGGACGCTCGGCAGGATCAGCTTGCCGTCATGGGTGAGCGGGACCGGCGCGTAGTCGTAGAGGACGCTGGTGAAGCCGAGCGGACGCACGATGTCGAGCGCCCGCTCGAGCGCTTCATTGAGGTCGACGCCCGCCGCGAAGCGGGCGGCGGTGTCCGGCACCGTCTGGAGCATGTCGGAACTGTATCCAGAATCGCCTGCCCGTCAATTGACCATGCCCACTCCCGCGGCATACCGGGCGACCTATCAGTTTCGATAGCTACCGGGCCGGCGGGCGGCGGCGGTAGTGTGTCCGCTCGGCGGACCGGCGCAATCGAGGTGCGTGGGTCGCTCGGAGCCGGACGACGACCCTTGTGGAGGATGTCAGCGATGGACAAGAGATTCCTGCGGCGCGGCCTCGGCGGCGCGGCCCGCGCCCTGTGCGCGACGACGGCGCTGGTGGCCGCGATGGCGCTCGCCCCGCTCGGCGCGAGCGC
>CALCDT010000055.1 GCA_937900425.1 uncultured Alphaproteobacteria bacterium
CCCCGCGCCCGCCGCGCCGCCCGCTCCCGCCGGACCGGCCGTCGCGGGCGACGCCGGGTCCGCCGCAGGCCGTGACGTCCCCGACTTCGCCGACCCGGCGCCCGACCCGACCCGAGGATCCCCCCGATGACCGCATCTCCCCGTCCCGGTTCCCCTGCCGGCCCCCATGCCGGGCTTCGGGTCGGCCTCTTCGTCACCTGCCTCGTCGACATGATGCGGCCGAGCGTCGGCTTCGCCGCGGTCAAGCTGCTGGAAGACGCCGGCTGCCGGGTCGAGGTGCCTTCGGCCCAGACCTGCTGCGGTCAGCCGGCCTACAACTCCGGCGACCGCCGCACCGCCCGCGCCCTCGCCGAGAGCGTGATCGACGCCTTCTCAGGCTACGACTACGTCGTCGCCCCGTCCGGCTCCTGCGCCGGCACCATCCGCAAGCACTACGCCGAACTGTTCGAGGGCGACCCGGTCTGGCGCCTGCGGGCCGAGGCGCTGTCGCAGAAGACCTACGAACTCGTCAGCTTCCTCACCGACGTGCTCGGCGTCACCGCGGTCGCGGCCCGCCATGGCGGCACCGTCACCTATCACGACAGCTGTTCCGGCCTGCGCGAACTCGGTATCCGCGACCAGCCGCGGGCGCTGCTCGGCAGCGTCGACGGACTGGAAATCAAGGAGATGCGCGACGCCGACGTCTGCTGCGGCTTCGGCGGCACCTTCTGCGTCAAATATGGCGAGATCTCCGACGCCATCGTCACCCGCAAAGCCGCCGCAATCACCGAAACCGGCGCCGCCACCTTGCTCGCCGGCGACCTCGGCTGCCTGATGAACATGGCCGGCAAGCTCCAGCGCGAGGGCGCTCCGGTGACGGTGCGCCACGTCGCCGAGGTGCTGGCCGGCATGGCCGACGGCCCGGGCATCGGGGAGGGGAGGCGATGAGCGTCGCCCTCAGTCGGCGAGACCATGCGGTCGAAGCCCGGCGGACGGATGAGAGAATACGGGATCGGACTGTGGCATGATGGAGCAGAAGCCCCCGTCCGGGAGAGTGCCATGGCTCTAGCCAAGGACCAGCCGCGCTTCGACGCGCAGACCGATTACGAGGACGATTTCCACCTGTGGCTCTTCGAGCAGGCCGAACTGCTGCGCCAGAAGCGGTTTTCCGAAGTCGACCTTCCCAATCTGATCGAGGAACTGGAGGACATGGGCAGCGAGCAGCGTCACGCGCTGGAATCGTCATACCGGCTGCTGATCGCGCACCTTCTCAAATGGCAATTCCAGCCGCAGCTCCGCTCCGCGTCCTGGGAAATCACGATCACGCGTGAACGCACCCATATCGCCCGGCGCGAGAAGAGAAATCCGTCTCTCAAGGCGGATGCCCGCACCATCGTCGACGACGTCTATCGCGAGGCCGTCAAGGAGGCCTCGATCGAGACCCACCTTCCGCGATCGGCCTTTCCGGCGGATTGCCCGTGGACGATGGCCGAATTGCGCGACGACGACTTCCTGCCCGACTGATCGACGCCCATCCTCCGGGTTTGCAAAAGGCACTTCATGGTCACGTCCACCTCACCCCGCTTCAAGACCAACGCCCACGAGGCGCTCGGCGACGCCGCGCTGCAGCGGGCGCTCTCCAACGTGCCGAAGGGCTTCATCGCCAAGCGCCAGAAGGCGGCCGACGCGCTGCCCGAGTTCGAGGCCCTGCGCGACGCCGCGCGCGACATCAAGAAACACACGTTGAAGCATCTCGACCTCTATCTCGAGGCCTACGAGAAGAAGGTGACGGAGGCGGGCGGCCACGTGCACTGGGCCGAGAGCGCGGAGGACGCCCGCCGCATCGTGCTCGACATCTGCCGCAAGGCGAACGCCCGCACGATCACCAAGGGCAAGTCGATGATCTCCGAGGAGATCGGCCTCAACGACCACCTCGAGGCCAACGGCGTCGTCCCGGTCGAGACCGACCTCGGCGAATACATCATCCAGCTGCGCGGCGAGCATCCGAGCCACATCATCGCCCCGGCGATCCACGTCAACAAGGATCAGGTCGAGGCCGACTTCCGGGCGAAGCACACCCATCTCGACCCGGCCCGCGACCTCTCCGAGCCGACGTCGCTGCTGGCGGAGGCGCGCGGCGAGCTGCGCGCCAAGTTCCTCGCCGCCGACGTCGGGCTGACCGGCGCCAACTTCCTCGTCGCCGAGACCGGCACCTCGGTGATCGTCACCAACGAGGGCAACGGCGACCTGACCCAGATCCTGCCGCGGGTCCACGTCGTCCTCGCCTCGCTGGAAAAGGTGGTGCCGACCCTCAACGACCTCTCCCAGCTCCTGCGCGTGCTGGCCCGCTCGGCGACCGGGCAGGAGATGAGCGTCTACACCACGCTGTCCACCGGCCCGCGCCGGCCGGAAGACCCCGACGGGCCGGAGGAATACCACGTCGTCCTGCTCGACAACGGCCGCTCGGCGATGCTCGGCACCGAGTTCGAGGAGATGCTGCGCTGCATCCGCTGCGGCGCCTGCATGAACCACTGCCCGGTCTACCAGGCGGTCGGCGGCCATGCCTACGGCTGGGTCTACCCCGGGCCGATGGGGTCGGTGCTGACGCCCTCGCTGATCGGCGTCGACAAGGGCGGCCACCTGCCCAACGCCTCGACCTTCTGCGGCCGCTGCGAGAGCGTCTGCCCGGTGCGCATTCCGCTGCCGAAGATGATGCGCAACTGGCGCGAGCGCGAGTTCGAGCGGCATCTGACGCCCTCGGTCCAGCGCTGGGGCCTGTCGTTCTGGGCCTTCTTTGCGAAACGGCCGCGGCTCTACCGGGCCGCCACCGGCCTCGCCGCGCGCCTGCTCGCCCTCGTCGGGGCGCGCAAGGGGCGCTTCTCGCGCCTGCCGCTGGCCGGCGGATGGACGACCTATCGCGACTTTCCGGCTCCGGAGGGCGGCACCTTCCAGGCGCAGTGGGCGCGCCGCCGCGACGCGAAGGGCGGTGCGCGATGAGCCGCGACGCCATCCTTTCGCGCCTGCGCCGCTCGCTCGGCGCGGCGCCCGGCGACGCC
>CALCDT010000056.1 GCA_937900425.1 uncultured Alphaproteobacteria bacterium
CCCTCGTCGTCGGCGCCGCCGGCGACCTGCCGGCCTCGCTCGCCGCTCTCGCCGGCGTCGACGACGCCGCGCTCTTCGGCGGATCGCTGGCCCGCGGCGCTTCCGGCCACCGCGTCGGCGACGTCTTCGCCCGCCTCGCGGCAAACGGCGGCGATCCGCTGTTCACGGCGGCGCTCGACGGCGGTCTCGACGGCACCCGCCCAGGCGACGAGGCGGCCATGCTCGACGCCTGGCGGAGCAGCGTCGACCCCGCGGCCGCGGACACTCCGCTGTTCGACGCCCGGGGCGGTCTCTCCGGCATCGTCGACGACCTCGCTCGCCTCGTCGGGCTCGGCGGCGGCGAGGACCCGATCCGGCCGGACGCGCGCACCGAACTCGTCGTCGCGCAGACGATGCCGGACGGCTTCGAGGCGCCGCTCACCCTCGTCACCGCCCCGACGACCGCCGACCTCGCCTCCGGCGTCGACCGCCTGGTGCGGCCGGCGGCCTGGGCCGGTCTCGGCGGCCGGGCCATCGTCGGCGACGGCGAAGGCTACCGCTCCTATGCGGCGACGCAGGGCCGGATGGTGCCAACCGTGGAGCCGAGCATCGGCAACCTGCGCCTCGTCGTCGCCGCCTGGTTCGCCCTCAATCCCGTGGTCTACGCCGGCATCGTCCTCCTCGCCCTCGTCGCCTTCGGCGCCCTCGCCGCCCGCAGCCTCGAAAAGGGACGCCGGGCGCTGCCATGACCCGCCGCGACCTCCTCATCGGCACGGCCGCGGCGACGCTCTGCGGCGGAGCCGGCGCCTTCGCCTCACGGGCCGCGGCACCGGGCTCGCCGGGTCCGGGGACGGCCTCGATCGACCCGGCCCTGTTCTCCGCCTGGGCGGCGCGCTTCGTGGAGCCGTCCGGCCGGGTGATCGACGACGGCAACCGCGGCATCAGCCACAGCGAGGGCCAGGGCTACGGCCTGCTGCTCGCCGCCTTCGCAGGCGACCGCGCCGCCTTCGAGCGCATGCGCGGTTGGACCGACCGCGTTCTCAAGCGGCCGGACGATCTCCACCGCTGGCGCTACGATCCGGCCGCCGCCGATCCGATGGCCGATCCCAACAACGCCACCGACGGTGACCTCCTCATCGCCTGGGCGCTCGCCGAGGGCGCCGCGCGCTGGGGCGACGCCGCCCTGCGCCTCGCCGGCGCCCGCATCGCCCGCGCGGTGATGCGCCTCACGGTGATCCCCGGAGAGGGCGGCCCGCTGATCCTGCCGGGCGCCGCCGGCTTCGGCGCGGGCGACCGGCCGGACGGCCCCGTCGTCAATCCGTCCTACTGGGTGTTTCCCGCCTTCCCGGCCCTCGCCGGGCTCGCCCCCGAATTCGACTGGACCGGCCTCGCCGCCAGCGGCCTCGACCTCATTGCCCGCGCCCGCTTCGGCGAGCGCCAGCTGCCGGCGGACTGGGTGGCGCTCGGCGGCGGCCGGATGCGGCCGGCCAACGGCTTCGACCCGGTGTTCGGCTGGAACGCGATCCGCGTGCCGCTCTATCTCGCCTTCGCCGGCACCGGCCCCTACGGCGGCAGCCGGGCCCATCTCGCACCCTTCGCGGCGCTGTGGCCGGCGGGCGGCACGACCGATCCCGCCGCCGTCGACCTGCTCGGACGCGCCGGCCCCGCGCGCTTCGGCTCCTCGGGCTACCGGGCGGTGCCGGCGATCGTCGCCTGCGCCCTCGACGGCACCCGCTATCCCGAACCGCTCCGCCACTTCGAGGGCGAAGCCTACTATCCCGCCACCCTGCGCCTGCTCGCGCTCGCGGCCGCCCGGTCGAGGTATCCCGAATGCCTTTGAAATCCCTCGCCCTCGCCTCGGTCGCGGCCCTCGTCCTCGGCCTCGCCTCACCCGCACGCGCCGGCAGCCCGGTCGACGACAGCGCCCTTCGCTACTACGCCGCCCATAACGAGATCGACCGCTACGAGGCCGAACTGAAGCGGCTGCGCATGCTCTACCCGGACTGGACGCCGCCGGCGCGTTTCGCCGACGAGGGCACCGATCCCGAAGCCGAGCTCTGGGCGCTCTACGCCGCCGACGACCTCGACGGTCTCGCCGCCGCGATCGCCGCGCGCGAGGCCGCCGACGCCGCCTTCGCCCCGTCCGCCGATCTCTCCGACAAGATCGCCCTGAAGACGGCCCGGCGCGATCTTCTGGCCGCCGACGAGGCCGGCGACGCCGCGCGGGTGCTCGCCCTCGCCGCCGACCGCGGCGACCTCGGCGGCTGCGCCGATCTCGACGCCGCCTGGCGCATCGCCGCCGCACGGCTCGCGGTGGACGGGCCGCAGGCCGCCGCGGCCGACTACCGCGGCCTGCTGCAGGCCTGCGACGACGTCGAGGCCCGGATCGCCAGCGTGCAGAAGGCCCTCGCCCTCCTCGGCCCCGCGGCGACGCGCCCGCTCGTCGCCCTCGCCCGCCGCGACGGCGACGACGGTGCCCGCTTCGCCGCGATCGCGACCGACGTCACCCGCGCCGAGATCGCCGCGGCGCTGTCGGACCCGGCCGAGCCGGCGCCGGATCCGGTCGAGCTCGCCGCCTTCGGGAAAACCGTCCTCGCCGCCGGCCCGGCCGCCGACGCCGCGCTCCTCGGCTGGTGGCAGCGCCGCGAAGGGCACCACGAGGCGGCGCTCGTGGCTTTCGAGACGGCGGCGACGCTGGCGGGCGCGGACGCCGCGGCGCTGCCCAAGATCACCGAGGGCATCGTCCTCTCGCTCGACGCCCTCGGCCGGCGCGACGAGGCCGTCGCCCGGGCGCGGGACGGACGCGCCCGCTCGGCCGACCTCGCCGCCCTCTACGTCGCTCTCGGCGCCGCCCGCTTCGAGGGCGATCCGCGCCCGAAGCTGCCCGACGGCGAGATCGCCGATTACGCCGCCGCCGTCACCGACCTCGCCTCCGCCCCCGGAGCCGAGGCGCTCGGCTGGTACGCCCACGATTTTCACCAGTATGCGATCGCCGGCCGCTGGTTCGACTACGCCCTCCAGAACGGCGGCGGCGAAGGCGCCGCCCGCGGTCTGGTGCTCGCCGCGCTCGCCGCCGGCGACCGGGCGGGGGCGCTTCGCCTCCGGAGCGAATGGCAGGATCGCTTCCCGGACATCGCCGCGCTCGACCTGCCGAAGGCCGCGCCCGGAAAGCCGGCGAAGGGTGGCGGCAACGCGCTGCAGGCCCGCTTCGAGCGTCAGGACTGGCGAGGCTGCGTCGCCCTCGCCGAAAGCCGCGGCCGGCTTACCGCGGCGGAGAGCCTGACCAAGGGCTGGTGTCTCCTCGAGCTCGACCGTCCGGCCGAGGCGGCCGTGGCCTTCGAGGCGGCGACCCGCGGCAGCGGCAAAGTCCGCGACGACGCCGTCTACGGCCGCTCGCTCGCCCTTTTCGCCGCCGGCGACGTGCGCGGGGCGACCGCTTCCGCCGCCGCTCCGGGCATGACCGCCGAACGGCGCACCGAGGTCGGCGTCGCCGTGCTCGCCGAGCAGGCGATCGCCGCCTTCAACGCCCGCCGCTGGTCGCAGGTGCTGGCGGTGCTCGACACCCGCGCCGCCCATGTCGCCGAAACCCGCGACCTCGCGATGATGCGCGGCTGGGCGCTGGCCCACCTCAGGCGCAAGGGCGAGGCGGCGAGGGTGTTCGCCGCCCTCGACCAGACGCTCTCGACCGGCGAGACCCGCGCCGCCCTCGCCGCCCTGCGCCCCGCGTCCCGCTGAGGAAAGGCCCGACCATGCCGACCGCCACCCGCCTCCCGCCGCCCCTCCTCGCCGCGAGCCTCGCCGTCCTCCTTTGCGCGTGCCTGCCCGACGCCGGCCTCGAAGCCGCATCGGTGCCGGCGGCGACGTCGACCAGCCTCGCGCCGGCCGCGGACTGGGCGAGCCTTCCGCCCGATGCCGGCGCCGTGCTCCAGGTGAGCCGCGCCGATCTCCCGGACGTCCGGCGCCAGCGTATCGTCCTCGCCGGGCGCGGCCCGCATCCGGGCGAGAACGCCCTCACCGTCGAGATCGAGGGCGCCGCCCGTGCCCGCTCCGACCTGCTGCGTCCGCCGACCGCGGAGATGCTCGCCGCGGAACTGGCGACGACCCTGCCCGGCGCCGATCTCGCCCTCGCGGAGACCGGCCGGCGCAATGCCTACGGCCCCTACGGCCAGGTCGCCATCCGCAGCGGCGGCGGCACCTGCGTCTACGGCTGGCAGTGGCTCGACCGCTCGCGGCTGACCGACGAGGGAGGGGCGTTTTCCCGCCTCACCGGCCTGTCGCGGATCCGGCCGGTCAGCCTGCGGCTGCGGCTGTGCGGAAACGACGAGGGGGTGCGAGCGGCGATGGATTCCATCCGCCTCGCCGTCGACGGGCCGGACCTGCCGACGGCCGACCGTCCGCCCGCACCCGGCGACGACGCCCTCGCCGCCGCGGGAGCCGGCTTCGGCCTCGCCCTCGCCCCGCTCGCGCCGGCCTTGAGCGGGACGACGGCAGAGCCCGCCCGCCGG
>CALCDT010000057.1 GCA_937900425.1 uncultured Alphaproteobacteria bacterium
CCCGCCGGCCTCGATCGCCTCGGCGATCACCGCCCCGATCGCCGCGGCGAGCCGGTCGCGGGCGCCGCGCGCCGCCGCCCCCGGTCCCGACAGCGTCCCGGCGGCGGTGAAGGGCGAGAGGCCCGCCCGCCACAGCGCCTCGCAGACGTAGATGTTGCCGAGGCCGGCGACGAGGCGCTGGTCGAGCAGCGCCGCCTTCAGCGTCGTCATCCGGCCGGCGAAGGCCGCGTCGAGGTGGTCGGGCGAAAGGGCGTTGCCGGTCGGCTCCGGCCCGAGGCCGGCGAAGAAGCGGTGGGTCTCGATGCCGGCGCGCGGCACGAGGTCCATGAAGCCGAAGCGGCGCGGGTCGTTGTAGGTGACGCGGGTCTCGCCCTCGAGGCGGAAGACGACGTGGTCGTGGGCGGCGATCCGGTCGGTGGCGTGATAGAGCGTCGCCGGCGTCAGATCTCCGTCCGCGCGTCCGATCCCGATCGCGGCCCCGTTCGCCGCTTCGGGCGGGTCCTCCCCCTCCTGCTCGATCCGGAAGGAGCCGGACATGCCGAGATGCATGACGAGAACGGCGCCGTCGTCGAGGTCGGCGAGCAGATACTTGGCCCGCCGGCCGAGCGCGACCACCCGCCGCCCGGCGAGCCGCTCGGCGAAACGCTCGGGGAAGGGAAAGCGCAGGTCGGCCCGGCGCTGGTCGACGGCGAGAATGGTCCGCCCCTCCATCGCCGGCGTCAGCCCGCGGCGCACCGTCTCGACTTCGGGAAGTTCGGGCATGGCGTTGTGTTCCAGGGGGCCGGACGGGCCTCGTCCCCCTCACCTAGGCGAGCACGGCCGGGGATGCAATCGCCGGCCGGCCTCTCTATCGTGGGGCGCCGGCGTCCGGGTTTCGCTCTCGGAGCTTTTGACGGGCGGCCCGGAGCGCCTCGCGTCGTCGCGGCTTCGGGGGCGCCGCCACGCCACTTGCGGGGCGAGGGGCGCTCGCGAAGACGCTATCCACCGTGCGCCCGCCGTCCTATAAGCGGGGCCGACCAACCAGCGAGGAAGAGGGCCCATGGCGGCGAACGGAACCGCGAGCTTCGGCTACCGCGAGGTGGCCCTCGACGACAAGCAGCCGATGGTCGACGAGGTGTTCCACAAGGTGGCGAAGCGCTATGACGTCATGAACGACGTCATGTCGGCCGGCGTCCACCGGATCTGGAAGGACGCCTTCGTCTCCCGCCTCGCGCCGCCGCGCAGGAGCCCGCGCCCGTTCAAGGTGATCGACGTCGCCGGCGGCACCGGCGACATCGCCTTCCGCATCCACGAACGCTCCGGCGGCAACGCCGTGCCGACGGTGGTCGACATCAACGGCTCGATGCTGGCGGTCGGCCGCGAGCGCGCCGAAAAGCGCGGCATCGCCGGCATCGACTTCGTCGAGGCCAACGCGGAGGACCTGCCCTTCGACGACGGCGTTTTCGACGCCTATACGATCGCCTTCGGCATCCGCAACGTGCCGCGGATCGACAGGGCGCTGTCGGAGGCCTTCCGGGTGCTGCGGCCGGGCGGGCGCTTCCTGTGCCTCGAATTCTCGCAGGTCGACGTCGCCGGGCTCGACCGGCTCTACGAGCTCTACTCCTTCAACGTCATCCCGAAGATGGGCGCCCTCGTCGCCGGCGACGAGGACAGCTACCGCTATCTGGTCGAATCGATCCGCCGCTTCCCGAACCAGGAACGCTTCGCCGCGATGATCCGCGAAGCCGGCTTCTCGCGGGTCGGCTACACCAACCTCACCGGCGGCGTCGCGGCGATCCACGTCGGCGTCAAGATCTGAGCGGGGCGAGAGCGCGCCGATGGCCTTCGCCGCCGACCTGATGCGTCTTTGCCGGGCGGGCTGGGTTCTCGCCCGCGAGGGCGTGCTGCCGGTCATTCCCTTTCCCGAGCCGATGCCGGCGCCGCTGCGCGCCGCGCTGGTGCTCGCCCGCCTCGTCCAGCGCCCGTCGGCGGCCGGCACCGACGAGGCGGTGCGCCTCACCGCCGCCTTCAACCGGCTGGGGCCGTCCTACGTCAAGCTCGGCCAGTTCCTCGCCACCCGCCCCGACGTCGTCGGCGCCCGCATGGCGCGGGACCTCACCGCCCTCCAGGACAACCTGCCCGCCTTCGGAGAGGCGGCGGCGCGGGCCGAGATCGCCGCCGCCCTCGGCCGGCCGGTGGAGGCGGTGTTTTCGGCCTTCTCGCCGCCGATCGCGGCGGCCTCGATCGCCCAGGTCCACAAGGCGTCGGTCGTCGGCCCGGACGGCCTGGAACGCGATGTCGCCGTCAAGGTGCTGCGCCCCGGCGTCGACCGCCGCTTCAAGGCCGACCTCTCCGCCTTCTACCGGGTCGCCCGGCTGATCGAGCGGCTGCATCCGCCCTCCAAGCGCCTGCGGCCCGTCGCGGTGGTCGACACGCTGGCCCGCTCGGTCGCTCTCGAGATGGACTTCCGGCTCGAGGCGGCGGGCCTTTCGGAAATGGCCGAGAACGTCGCCGCCGACGAGGGCTTCCGGGTGCCGGAGGTCGACTGGACGCGCAGCGCCAAGTCGGTGCTGGTGATGGAGTGGGTCGAGGGCGTCAAGCTCTCCGACCTTCCCGGCGTCGCCGCCGCCGGCCACGACGGCGTCGTCCTCGGCCGGCTGCTGCTGCAGTCCTTCCTGCGCCACGCCCTGCGCGACGGCTTCTTCCACGCCGACATGCACCAGGGCAATCTCTTCGTCGACCCTCAGGGCACCATCGTCGCCGTCGACTTCGGCATCATGGGGCGGCTCGGGGTGAAGGAGCGGCGCTTCCTCGCCGAGATCCTCTACGGCTTCATCGTCCGCGACTACGTGCGCGTCGCCGAGGTCCATTTCGAGGCCGGCTACGTGCCGCGCCACCACGACGTCTCGAGCTTCGCCCAGGCGCTCCGGGCGATCGGCGAGCCGCTGCAGGGCCACACCGCCGCCGACATCTCGATGGCGCGCCTGCTCAACCAGCTGTTCGAGGTCACCGAGCTCTTCGACATGGCGACGCGGCCGGAGCTGATCCTGCTGCAGAAGACCATGGTGGTGGTGGAGGGGGTCGCCCGCACCCTCGATCCCGACCTCGACATGTGGAAGACCGCCGACCCGGTGGTGCGCGAATGGATCACCCGCAACCTCGGCCCGGTCGGACGGATCGAGGACGCCGGTGCCCATCTCAAGGCGCTCTGGCAGCTCGCCGAGACCCTGCCCGACCTCGCCCGCCGCGCCGACCGCATCGCCGCCCGCCTCGACGTCGAGGATGCGGCGGAAAAGGCCGCCGTGCGTGTGCTGTCGCCCTCGGTCACGGTCGCCGCCTGGGTCGCGGCGCTGTCCCTCGCGGCGATCGCGGTCGGCCTGCTGTCCGGCTGAGGCCGCTCCCCGTCCCGCCGGAAGGTCCCTTTGCGAGCCCGCCCGCTGCGCCGTCCGAAACGCGAGACGGCGGCCGTGGGCGCGGCCGCCGTCGTCGAAAGTCGTCATGACCGCCCGCAGGCGCCGGTCATTCCGCCGGCTGCATGCCGGCCCGGCGCGGTTCCTTCGTCACCTTGCGCTCGATGTGGGCCCACTGCGGCCGCTCGAACAGGAAGTGCAGGCCGAGGCGGCGGGTGATCGCCCAGAGCACGAAGGGGCCGACGACGCCGGCGACCGTGACGATCGTCGAGATGGTGCCGACGTCGGCGAGCGGGCCGATCGCGGGGATGGTGCCGGCCTCCGCCAGCGCCCTGAGCTTCAGGAGCACGGTCCGGCTCGCCCCCATCGCGAGGAAGAAGGAGAGGTAGACCACGATCGAGTTCTGGCCGACGTAGCGCAGCACGGTCATCGGCCGGACGGTGTCCGCGAGCCTGGCGGCGAGCACCGACAGGGTGATGATGGCGCCGGCGCCGGCGAGGCCGAGCAGCAGCGAGATGACCGGCAGCGTCGCGAAATTCTGGAAGAAGGGCGCGCCGTATTTCGTCGTCTCGTAGCCGGTGAAGACGAGCAGGCCGTTCACGACGCCCCAGACGCCGAGATAGGCGAGGGCGCCCGCCGGGTTGCGCCAGGCCTTGCCGGCGAGGTGGAACACCAGCGGCGCGGCCCAGTAGCCGGTGAAGAAATAGACGAAGCGGGCGCCGAACTCGTTGATCGCGTACCAGCCGAGCTCGTTCTCCGGCGTCACGCCGAAGTCGAGATGCGAGATCTCGAGGGCAGCGGCGACGGCGAAGACGATCACCGGCGGCACCTTGCGGGTATAGCGCACGACGAGGGCGAAGATCGGCAGGATCCAGATGAACCACAGCGTGCCGAAGGGTTCGTAGAACAGCGCGGCGACATAGGCGAGGACGGTGCCTTCGACGCCGTTCTCGCCGACGAGGCCGGGCGCCTTCACCGCGAACTGGATCGTCAGCCACAGCACGTAGAAATAGAAGAAGTGAACGACGCGGCGATCGTAGAACACCGCCGGCGGCCGGTCGATCACCCGCGACAGGAACAGGCCCGCGATCAGGAAGAAGTCGGGCATCCGGAACGGGCGGGCGAAGTCGACCACCGTGCCGAGCCAGCCGTGTTCTCCGGCGAGCCGCTCCACGCCCATCGTGGAATGCATCATGACGACGAAGATGATGCAGATACCCTTTGCGTAGTCGACCCAGTCGACCCGATCTGCGCGCGCATTGCCCATGGAAAGTCTCCCGCCTCGCACGAAGAGCGGCCTCGGACCTCATGCGATTTGAGTAAAATTATCATCGGATTCTGCGGGGGCGAAGGGGATAGTTTGAGATTGTAACTGGATAGTTAATGGATTTTTAGATTTAGCTCGAGTTTTTCTTGGTAAACTGGTTAAGGCTGTCCGGTTCGGCCGGAGATTTCGGACCGGCCGCCGCTCCGGCCGCGGTTCACCGTCTCCGGTGGGCCGCGTCGAGCGGGGGAGGCGTGCCGCTGAAGCCGCGTCGCGTCGGCATTTCGCAGGTTTCGGCGGCAGGGGACGTGAAGGTATGATACCGAGACGGACAGGGGCGACCTGTCGAGGCTGCCCGTGCGAGGGCCGGCCCGGACCGGCGTCGACCGGGGAGGCCGTCATCTGGAAGATTCCGCCGGGTCCGACCCGGCTCTGGCGCGCGAGTCGGCGGCGATTGGCTCGCGCCGGAGGCCTTCCGCCGATCCGACGCCGTCGATAGTGTCGTGGCAACGCCGGTCAGGGTGGGGAGCAGAGATTTTGGCGCCGCAGTCCAGAAAGCGAGTGATGATCCTCGGTACCTGCGTCTCCCGGGACGCCTTCGCGAGTTCCGAATCCGAGGATTTCGAGGTCGTCGAATACACGGCGCGGACCAGCTTCGCGAGTCTGGCGCAGCCCGCCCGGATCATCCCTGAGATCGTGGAGACCATCCAGTCGCCGTTCCAGAAGCGGATGGTGATGAGAGACATGTCCAAGGCGTTCTGGACGCTCCTCGACATCGAGTTCGACCTGTTCGTCATCGACCTCATCGACGAACGCTTCCGGATCGCACGCTTCGAGGACGGATCGGTCAACACGATCTCCGCAGAATATCTGCAGGGATCCAAGAACACGGCGCTGCCCCCGCACCAGGTTCTCTCGCAGCGGCATCCTCAGCGACAGAAGATGTGGAACCGTGGCTTGCAGCGACTTCATGACGCTCTTTCGCAGAGAGGCCTGCTGGAAAAGGTGGTGATCAATCGCGTCTATTGGGCTGAGACGACGAAAATGGGAGCTGACGACAAGAGGCTTCTGGCGAACAACGGTCTTCTTCAGTCATATTATGACAGGATGGAGCGATTTTTTCCCGCGTCGCGTTTCATCGACTATCCGGTCGGCCTGCTGCGCTCGGACGTCGACCATCGCTGGAACGAGGCGCCGTTCCACTACTCGCAGGACACCTATCGACATTTCATCGACCGCTTGCGGCAGCTCTGACCCGAGGTCGGTTCCGCGCTCGACCGCGATGCGGGCATTTCAGCCGTTCCGGCGCCGGTCGAAGGCGAGGCCGGAATAGTGGCTGCGCTTGGCGGCGTACATCAGCGCGTCGGCGCGCTTGACCACCTCCTCGAGCCGCTCGCCGGGCCCGCGGACCGCGAGGCCGATCGACAGGCTGAGTTCCTGGCCGGAATAGAACTGGTTGTTGAGGGCGACCAGCTTGCGGATCTTGTCCACCATCGCCTCGCCGTCGCGCTGGTCGGCCGCGGGCATCAGCACCGCGAACTCGTCGCCGCCGATGCGGCAGGCGTGGGCGGGCTTTTCGACCGCCTCGGCCAGAACCTCGCCGGCCCGGCGCAGCAGGGCGTCGCCGACGCCGTGGCCGAGGTCGTCGTTGGCCGCCTTGAGGCCGTTGAGGTCGGCGATGATGATCGCCACCGGCAGGCGGGTGTCTCGCTCCAGCCGGTTGAGCTCCTCGCCGTAGAACGAGCGGTTGAAGAGCTTGGTCAGCGCGTCGTGCTTGCCGAGATATTCGAGATAGGCTTCGGCCTTCTTGCGGGCGGTGATGTCGGTGAGCGCGACCTGGACCAGCTTCCAGTCGTCCTCGTGGCCGGGCAGCACCGAGAACTGCATGTGGACGGCGAGGGCGGTGCCGTCGAGGGCGTAGTTCACCACCTCGCGCTGCTGGAACAGCCGGCCGTTCCACAGATCGATCAGCTGCTCGCGGAAATGCGGGCGCATGTCGTCGCGGAAGACGTCGCCGGTGCGGTTGAGCAGGCTGCGCTTGTCGCGGGCGCCGAACAGCTTCAGCGTGTGGCGGTTGACGTCGACGACCCGGATTTCGGTCATGCAGCGGTCGACGAATTCGGGATGGACGTCGGTGAAGACGCGGAGATCCTCGATGCCGCGCTGGCGCAACTCGTCGAGCAGCGTCTTGATCGCGCCGAAGTCCTCGACCCAGAGCGAGACCGGCGAATGCTCGAACAGGCCGCGTGCGAAGTCTTCGCTCTCGGCGGCGCGGCGGTGCGCGCTCTCGCGTTCGGTGACGTCGACGACGGCGAACAGCACCCGGTCCCAGGTCGCCTCGTGGCCGGGCAGGATCGTCGCCTCGAGCTCGATGTCGAGCCGGCGTCCGCCGAGCGTGTAGTTGACCGTTCGCCCGCCCCAGGAGGTCGCCCCGCTCCAGAGATGGACCAGTTCGTCGATATGGGTGGCGAGCATGTCGTCGCGGAAGATCTCGCCGGAACGCGTGACGATCTCGTCGGTGTCGGTCGCCTCGAACAGCGCCAGCGTGCGGGCGTTGACCTTGAGGATCCGGATCGCGCCGGTGCAGCGGGCGACCCGCTCCGGGTCCTCGCGCAGATGGTCGCCGAGGTCCTCGACGCCCTCGGCACGCCAGCTCTCCAGAACGGCGCGCACCCCGGAGAAGTCCTCGAGCCAGAGCGAGACCGGGGCGAGGTCGAACATCACGGCGTCGATCGAGCGATCCGATTCGTCGGTGGTGGCGGCGATGGGCGGCATTGTGCGGTTCCGGCTGAGGGGGGGAGGCTGCGGCGGGTTCGGGACGGCGGCCGCGGGTTTGCGGCCCTCTCTGGCGGAGGATGGTGACCGCAAGATGTAAACCCAAGGTTCGCATCCGCAAAAATGCCGAGCAGAACCAATGAACGAGCCCGGCGATCATCCTCCAGTTCGAAGTGATCACATAAAGAAATCTTTATATCCTTATTGCAGCCTGCCGCAGCCGCGCCTATAACCGCGCGACAGAGCAACCGCGGTCCGGCCCGGTGCTGGACGAGGCCGCCGCCTCGCCCGTTGCCGCGCCGCCGCCGCCCGATCCGAAGGACCCTCCCATGCCCGTCGCCTCCGAATATCACGTCCGGGATCTCGCCCTCGCCGGCTGGGGTCGCACCGAGATCGAGATCGCCGAGATCGAGATGCCGGGGCTGATGGCCGTGCGCGAGGAATATGCGGCGGCCCAGCCGCTCAAGGGCGCCCGCATCGCCGGCTCCCTGCACATGACGATCCAGACCGCGGTGCTGATCGAGACGCTGAAGGCGCTCGGCGCCGACCTGCGCTGGGCCTCCTGCAACATCTTCTCGACCCAGGACCACGCCGCCGCCGCCATCGCCGAGGCCGGCATCCCGGTCTTCGCCGAGAAGGGCGAGACCCTGGCCGAATACTGGACCTACACCGACCGCATCCTCGACTGGGGCGACGGCGAGACCGCCAACATGATCCTCGACGACGGCGGCGACGCGACCATGCTCGTCCTGATCGGATCGAAGGCCGAGACCGACCCGTCGGTGATCGCCAGCCCCGCCAACGAGGAGGAGGAGTGCCTGTTCGCCACGATCCGCCGGCGGCTGGAGACGAGCCCGGGCTTCTATTCGAAGGTGAAGGCGGCGATCCGCGGCGTCTCCGAGGAGACGACCACCGGCGTGATGCGGCTCTACCAGCTCCAGGAGCGGGGCGAACTGCCGTTCCCGGCGATCAACGTCAACGATAGCGTGACCAAGTCGAAGTTCGACAACAAATACGGCTGCCGCGAGAGCCTCGTCGACGCGATCCGCCGCGGCACCGACGTGATGATGGCCGGCAAGGTCGCGATCGTCTGCGGCTACGGCGACGTCGGCAAGGGCTCGGCCCAGTCGCTGTCCGGCGCCGGCGCCCGGGTGCTCGTCACCGAGATCGACCCGATCTGCGCCCTGCAGGCGGCGATGGACGGCTTCGAGGTCGTGACGCTGGAGGAGGCCGCCCCGCGCGCCGACATCGTCGTCACCGCCACCGGCAACAAGGACATCGTCACCCTCGATCACATGCGCAAGTTCAAGGACATGTGCATCGTCTGCAACATCGGTCACTTCGACAACGAGATCCAGGTCGGCGCGCTGCGCAATCTCAAGTGGCGCAACGTCAAGCCGCAGGTCGACCTCGTCGAGTTCCCCGACGGCAAGCGCATGATCCTCCTGTCGGAAGGCCGGCTCGTCAATCTCGGCAACGCCACCGGCCACCCGAGCTTCGTGATGAGCGCCTCCTTCTCCAACCAGACGCTGGCCCAGATCGAGCTCTGGACCCGCGCGGACAAGTACGAGAACAAGGTCTACGTGCTGCCCAAGCACCTCGACGAGAAGGTCGCCGCCCTGCATCTCGCCAAGCTCGGCGCGAAGCTGACGACGCTGACCGACGACCAGGCCGCCTATATCGGCGTCAAGCCGCAGGGCCCGTTCAAGTCGGCGCAATATCGCTACTGACGCCGTCCCTGTGGACAATCGAGCGAAGGCCGGTGCCCGCGAGGGCGCCGGCCTTCGTTTTTCGGCCGGGACGGGTGCCCGGCGCACCGGAGCCGACGGCTCGTGCCATCCCCGTCCGGCCCGACCGGAAGGGGCGGCGTTTCACCCGCGCGGTGATGATCGCCCCGTCCCGGCTGTCGATCGGGCGATCTGCGGCGGCGGCCGCCAAGGTGTTGAGCGATTCTTAACCTTTGAGCCTTGATTCTATCGCGTCGAGCCGGGATGAAACCTCGCCACGAGCTTTCCTTATTCAGAAGATGTCATGAATTGGAAAGTCTGTGACTCAAATCGAGAATCATCACGACTCAACAACGATTCCGTGAGCGGCGAGAACGACTCGGGTTTCGTCTGACTCGCACTCCGTGTAATCGGTCGAGATTGACGGTCCCGGGGCGAAGCAAGGTCGAAAATTCATTTTCCACATGACTGGAAAGTGCGCGACGACTCTTTGACCGACTCCGGAAAAACGTTATTTTCAGCTGATTCGGCGGGGATGTCGGCGGGGTCCGTCCGGCCGAAAAGGGGATCATCGGTTTCAGGGGGTCGGTCGCGATGCCGGGTTCGTTCCGGAAGGGCATGGAGGTCTGGTCAACTCCATGGCGTCGGACAGGACTGCTCGCCGCGACGTCGCTCGCCCTCACCGGCACGAGCACGCCGGCCGCCGCGCAGATCGTGCGCTACGCCGCCGACGGCGCCATGCAGGTCGACAGCTTCGGCGTCGCCTGGTTCGCCGCCTTCGTCGGCGCCATCGGCTTCGCCGTGGTCAGCGCCGCGGCCCTGATCCGCGCCAAGGCCCGCTCCGAGGCCGACCTCTCCCGTCTCAAGGCCGAGAACGCCGAGTTGAAGCTGCTCGCCGACCGGGCCGAGGCCGCGCTCGGCGCCGAGGACCAGCGCCTCGTCATCTGGTCGTCGGCCAACGAGCCCCCCGTTGTCGTGGGCGCCCTGCCCGAAGGCACCCGGGCGCCCAAGGGGCGCGTCTCCTTCCTCGCCTTCGGCGGCTGGCTGACGCCGGCCGCGACCCAGAGCCTCGAGGCCCACGTCGCCGCCCTGCGCGGCCGCGGCGAGGGTTTCTCGAAGATCCTCGAAACCCAGTCCGGCACCTTCGTCGAGGCGACCGGCTGGGCCGCCGGCTCGCGCTCGATCGTGCGCTTCCGCAATCTCAGCCGCGAGCGCCAGGAGTTCGTCACCCTCAAGGCCCGCTACGAGGCGAGCACACGCGACTTCGAGGTGGTGCGGGCCCTGCTCGACGCCCTCGCCATGCCGGCCTGGCTCCGCGACGCCGGCGGGCGCCTGTTCTGGGTCAACGCCGCCTACGCCCGCTCGCTGGCGCTGCCGTCCTCCGCCGAGGCGGTCGCCGCCGGTGCCGAACTGCTCGACGCCGCCGCCCGCCAGGCCGTGGAGACCCGGCGCGCGGATTCGCCCGTCTTCGCCCAGCGCCTCTCGGTCGTCGCCGCCGGCGCCCGCCGGGTGTTCGACGTCGTCGACGTCGCCTGTCCGTCCGGCAGCGGCGGCATGGCGACCGACGTCGGCGAACTGGAGAAGGTTCAGTCGGAACTGCGCCGCACCATCGAGAGCCACGCCCGCACCCTCGACCAGCTGGCGAGCGCGGTGGCCATCTTCGGCCCCGACCGGCGCCTGCAGTTCTACAACGAGGCCTACCGCGCGCTGTTCGGCTTCGACCCGGCCTTCCTCGAAGGGGCGCCGGAGGACGGCGCCGTGCTCGACCAGATGCGGGCGCTGCGCAAGATCCCGGAGCAGGCCGACTACCGAAGCTGGAAGCGCGAGGTCCTCACCTCCTACCAGTCGCTGGAGACCCGCGAGTTCTGGTGGCACCTGCCGGGCGGGCAGGCGCTGCGCGCCATCGCCAACCCCCATCCCTCCGGCGGCGTCACCTGGGTCTACGAGAACGTCACCGAGCGGCTGGAACTGGAAAGCCGCTACAACGCGCTGATCCGCGTCCAGGGCGAGACGCTCGACCACCTCGCCGAGGCGGTCGCCGTGTTCGGCTCCGACGGACGCCTGCGGCTGTGGAACCCGGCCTTCGTCGCGATGTGGTCGATCGGCGATCTCGATCTCGACGCCCGCCCCCACGTCAACGCGCTGATGGAGCGGATCGTCCGCCATGGCGCAGAGGCGGCGGTCTGGGACCGCATCCGCACCGCCGTCACCGGCCTCGCCGAGACGCGCGAGCGCGAAGCCGGCCGGATCGACCGCCACGACGGCGCCGCCATCAGCTTCTCCACCGTGCCGCTGCCGGACGGGGCGACCCTCATCACCTTCGTCGACGTCACCGACAGCGTCAACGTCGAGCGGGCGCTGGTCGACAAGAACGAGGCGCTGCAGGAGGCCGACCGGCTCAAGAACGACTTCATCCAGCACGTCTCCTACGAGCTGCGCTCGCCGCTGACCAACATCATCGGCTTCGCCCAGCTGCTCGGCGACGAGAACATCGGCGAGCTCAATCCCAAGCAGCGCGAATACGCCGGCTACATCATGAGCTCGAGCGGCGCGCTGCTGACCATCGTCAACGACATCCTCGACCTCGCCACCGTCGACGCCGGCATCATGGAACTCGAGATCGCCGAGGTCGACATCCGCTCGACGCTGGAGGCCGCCGCCGGCGGAATCGCCGATCGCCTGCAGGATGCACACATTTCGCTGGCCATCTCGGTGGCGCCCGGGACCGGCCCGATGCGGGCCGACGAGAAGCGGCTGCGCCAGATCATCTACAACCTGCTCTCCAACGCCATCGCCTTCTCCGACGACGGCGGCCGCATCGAGGTCAACTGCGCCCGCGAGGGCGAAGAGGTCGTCTTCCGGGTCCGCGACGAGGGCCGCGGAATTCCCAAGACCTTCATCGACATGGTGTTCGGTCGCTTCGAAAGCCGCTCGACCGGCGCCCGCCGCCGCGGCGCCGGCCTCGGCCTCTCCATCGTCAAGAGCTTCGTCGAACTGCACGGCGGCCGGGTCTCGGTGGTCTCCTCGGAAGGGCAGGGCACCACGGTGACCTGCCGCTTCCCGGCCGAGCCGCCCCGCGCGGCGGCCGCCGCCGCCGAATGAGCGTCGGCCGGACCCGGGGCGCGCCATGATCCTGCTCTCCGGCGAGACCGAAACGCTGCGCTTCGCCGAGGACGTCGCCCTGGTGCTGGGGCCCGGCGACTGCCTCTGCCTCTGCGGAGACCTCGGCGCCGGCAAGTCGACCCTCGCCCGGGCCATCGTCCGCTGCCTCTCCGGCGACGACGCCCTCGAGGTGCCGAGCCCGACCTTCACCCTCGTCCAGTCCTACGAGACGACGCGCGGGCCGCTCGCCCATTTCGACCTCTACCGCCTCGCCGACGCGGGCGAACTGGAGGAGACCGGCTTCGCCGACGCCCTAACCCGCGGCATCGTCGTCGTCGAATGGCCCGAGCGGGCCGAGGCGGCGATGCCCGACGGCGCGCTGTGGCTGCAACTGGAGATCGCGGAAGGCGGCGCCGCCCGCACGGTCTCGATCGCCGGCGACACCCCCTGGCAGACCCGGCTCGCCCGCAGCTTCGCCGTGCGCCGGCTGCTGTCCGAAGCCGGCTACGCGACCGCCGCCCGCCGCCCGCTCCAGGGTGATGCCTCGTCGCGCTCCTACGAGCGCATCCGGGCGGACGGCCGCTCGATGGTGCTGATGAACTGGCCGGCGCCGCCGCCCGCGCCTCCGCTGGCGGACGGGCGCAGCTATGCCGACGTCGCCCACGTCCAGAGCACGCCGGCCGCCTTCCTCGCCGTCGCCCACACCCTCGCCGACCGCGGCTTCGTGGCGCCCCGTCTCGTCGCCGGCAGTGCCGCCGACCGCCTCATGCTGCTCACCGACCTCGGCGGCGAGGGCCTGCTCGACGAAGCCGGCCGGCCGCTGCCGGAGCGCTATGTGGCCGCCGCCGAGGTGCTCGCCGACCTCCACGAGGAGAACTGGCCGCGCCGCGTCGACCTCGGCGACGTCTTTAACGACGGCGTCCCGCTCGCCCACGAGCTGCCGGACTACGACGAGGGGGCTCTCGAGACCGAACTCGGCCTCTATCTCGACTGGTGGATCCCGCACGTCACGGGCCGGCCCGCCACCGAGGACGAGCGCGCTGCCTTTCACGAGGCCTTCGCCCCGCTCGTCGCCGATCTTCGCGCCGCCGAGCAGAGCTGGACCCTGCGCGACGTCCACTCGCCGAACCTGATCTGGCAGCCGGGCGAGCGCGGGCGGCGCCGGGTCGGCCTGATCGACGTCCAGGACGCCATGGTCGGCCCGGCCGCCTACGACCTCGCCTCCCTCGTCTACGACGCCCGCGTCGATATCGATGCTGCGCTGCAGCATGACATGATCGCCGCTTATGCTGCGCAGCGAGGTCGCAGCATGGACGACGCGGAGATGCGTCGATTCATGCATGCGTTCCGCATGTCGGCGATCCAGCGCAACGTCAAGATCCTCGGTGGTTTCGCCCGTCTCGCCCGCCGCGACGGCAAGCCGGGCTATCTCACCCACGTTCCCCGCATTCTCGGCTATCTCGATCGGGTGATGGGTGAGCCTGTTCTCCCGGCGCTGTCGCTCTGGTATGAACGGCAGACGTCGCTCCTCCCCGAGACGTCCCTCCCGTTCTGACCGTCGGCCGACCGCCGACTTCGCAAAGGCCGTCCGCCCCGATGTCGCCCCGCATGCATCGCCAGTCCCCGCCGCGCAATCCGGCGCTCCGTGTTCCCAAGAAAGCCATGGTTCTCGCCGCCGGACGCGGCAAGCGCATGCGCCCGCTCTCCGCCACCACGCCCAAGCCGCTGATCGAGGTGCGCGGGCGCGCCCTCGTCGACCACGTGCTCGACCGGCTGGTCGAGGTCGGCGTCGAGACCGCCGTGGTCAACGTCCACTATCTCGCCGATCTCGTCGAGGTCCACGTCACCAAGCGCCTCGCCCCGGACGTGCTGATCTCCGACGAGCGCAAGGAGCTGCTCGACACCGGCGGCGGCGTCGTCAAGGCGCTGCCGATGCTCGGCGACGAGCCCTTCTTCCATCTCAACTCCGATTCGATCTGGATCGAGGGCATCCAGCCCAACCTCGAGATGCTGGCCGAGCACTGGGACGCGGAGCGCATGGACATGCTGCTGCTGCTCGCCTCGACGGTGTCCAGCGTCGGCTACGACGGTGTCGGCGACTTCGTCATGGACAAGACCGGCCGCCTCGCCCGCCGGCCGGAGCGCGACGTCGCCCCCTTCGTCTACGCCGGCGCCGCCATCCTCCACCCCCGCGTCTTCGCGGGCGAAAGCGCCCGGCCGTTCTCGCTCAACCGGCTGTTCGACAAGGCGATCGCCGACGGCCGGCTGTTCGGCCTCAGGATGGACGGCATCTGGCTCCACGTCGGAACGCCGGAGGCGATCGGCGAGGCCGAGCACACCATCGCCGCCAGCGCGGCCTGAGGCGGTCGTGGCCGGGCCATCGCAAGACGGCGACGGTGCGGGCGGGGCGGGCGTTGCCCCGCGCCTCTTCACGATCCCGCCCGGTGCGCCCTTCCTCGACACCCTCGTCGACGCCGTCCTGACCGGGCGGGTGATCCCCGGCTTCGCGCCGCTCGCCGAGCCCGCCTTCGATCCGCTGCGCCTCGCCGACCTCACCGTGCTGGTGCCGACCCGGCGCGCCGCCCGGGTGCTGCGCGGCCGCTTCCTCGACCGGCTCGGGGCCCGCGCCCTGCTGCTGCCGACGATCCGCCCGCTCGGCGACCTCGACGAGGACGGCGACGCCTTCCGCGCCGGGGCCGACGATCTCGACCTGCCGCCGGTGATCGGCGAGGCCGAGCGGCTCATCGGCATGGCCCGCCTGGTTTCGGCCTGGCGCGAACGGGTCGGGCCGTCGGCGCTGTCGACACCGCACGGCGCGCCGATCCGGGTTCCGGCCTCGCCCGCCGACGCCGTCCACCTCGCCCGCGACCTCCTCGCCCTGATGGACGAGGCGGCGAACGAGGAGGTCGACTGGCGCGCCCTCGCCGGTCTGGTGCCGGACGATCACGCCGCCTACTGGCAGCTGACCCTCACCTTCCTCACCATCGCCACCGCGAACTGGCCGCAGATGTTGGCCGAGCGCGGTCTGATCGAGCCGCCCGAGCGTCGCCGGCGCCTCGCGCTGCGGATGATCGAGCGCATCCGCCTCGGCGAGATGCGCGGTCCGGTGGTCGCGGCCGGCTCCACCGGCTCGATCCCCACAACCGCGGCCCTGCTCGCCGAGATCGCGCGCCTGCCGAACGGCGCCGTGGTGCTGCCCGGCCTCGACCGGCGGCTCGACGCCGAGACCTTCGATCTCGTCGCTCCGCCCGCCGGCCCGGGGGTTCCGAGCCATCCGCAGGCGGCGCTCGGCCGGCTGCTGCGCCGGATCGGCGTCTCCCGCGCCGACGTCGTCCCGCTCGGCGCGGAGAGCGTCCCCGCCGCCGCCCGCGCCGACCTGCTCTCCGAAGCGATGCGCCCGGCCGAGACCACCGACCGCTGGCCCGACGTCGCCGCCGCCTTCGGCGAGGAGCGCCTCGACGCCGCCGGCGCCGGCCTCACCCTGCTCGCCGCCCGCAATCCGGCCGAGGAAGCCCTCGCCATCGCCGCCCTGCTGCGCGAGAGCGTCGAGCGGGCCGACCACACCGCCGCCCTCGTCACCCCGGACCGCGACCTCGCCCGCCGGGTCTCGATCGAACTGCGCCGCTTCGGCCTCGCGGTCGAGGATTCGGCCGGCGAGCCGCTGGAGCGCACCGCCCCCGCGGTGCTGGCCCGCCTCGCCGCCGAGGCCGCGATCGGATGCTGCGAGCCGGCGACGCTGCTCGCCCTGCTGAAACACCCGCTCGCCGCCTTCGGCCTGCCGCGCGCCGCCGCCCGCGCCGCCGCACGGGTGCTCGAAATCGCGGTGCTGCGCGGGCCGAAGCTCGCCCCGGGCTCGGCGGCGCTCCTCGCCGCGCTTGAGCGCCGGCGGACGGAGCTCGAGGACGGCACCGGCCGGCCACATCCGGCGCTACGCCGCATCGGCGCCGAGGGCCTTCGCCCGGCGATCGACCTTGCCGACCGCATCGCCGCCGCGCTGGCCCCGCTGGAGGAGCGCCACGCCGCCCGCGGCGAGCCGCTGGAGACGCTGGTCGCCGCCCATGTCGCGGTGCTGAAAGCCGTCGCCGCCGACGAGACCGGCTCCGACGCCCGGCTCTACGAAGGCCCGGCGGGGGAGGGGCTCGCCGCCTTCTTCGCCGACCATCTCGGCGCCGGCGCCGACGCCTTTCCGGTCGACGCGCCGGTCTATCCGGCGGTGCTCGCCGCGCTGATGGAAGGCCGGCAGGTCCGCCGGCCGGCCGGGCCGGAGGCCCGCGTCTTCATCTGGGGCGCGCTGGAGGCCCGGCTGATGGCGGTCGACCGCGTCGTCCTCGGCAGCCTGATCGAGGGGGTCTGGCCGGCGCGAACCGAGACCGGGCCGTGGCTGTCGCGGCCGATGCGCGGCGCCCTCGCCTTCGCCCCGCCGGAGCGGCGGATCGGCCTCGCCGCCCACGACTTCGTCATGCGCTGCGGGGCCGCCGACGTCGTCCTCGCCTGGCCGGAGAAGCGCGACGGCGCCCCGACCGTGCCCTCGCGCTGGCTGAAGCGGCTGGAGGCGGTGACCGGTGAGGCGCGCTGGGCGCAGATGCGCGCGCGCGGCGACGTCTGGCTCGACCTCGCCCGCCGCATCGACGAGGCGCCGCGGGCGCCGAGGCTGAAACGCGCCGAGGCCCGTCCCCCGGTGGCGGCCCGGCCGCGCTCGCTCTCGGTCACCGAGATCGAGACCTGGATCCGCGACCCCTACGCGATCTACGCCCGCCGGGTGCTCGCGCTCGAACCCTTCGACCCGATCGGCCGCCCGCCGGATTTCGCGACCCGAGGCACCGTCGTCCACGACGCCCTCGCCGACTTCGCCGCGACCTGGCACGGCCCCTTCGACGAGAGCGCGGTCGACGCCCTCGTCGCCATCGGCCGGCGCCATTTCGCCGCCGTCGCCGTCCACCCGGAGGTGCACGCGCTCTGGTGGCCCCGTTTCGTCGCCATCGCCCGCTTCGTGGTCGAGGAGTTCGAGGCCGGCCGGGCGGGCGTCGTCCGCCATCCGGAAGTCTCCGGTCGCCTCGACGTTCCCTGCGGCGCGGAGGTCTTCACCCTCACCGGCCGCGCCGACCGCATCGACGTCGGCCCGGACGGCCGGGCGACCATCGTCGACTTCAAGACCGGCGCCGCGCCGAGCGAGAAGCAGATCGCGACGCTGCTCGCCCCGCAGCTGCCGCTGGAGGCGGCGATGCTCGAGGCCGGCGTCTTCGCGGGTCTCGGACCGCTGCCCGTGGCGTCGCTCGAGCACGTCGTGCTCAAGGGCATCGCCGGCAAGGACGAGGTCAAGTCCTTCGCCGGCTACACGCCGCGCAAGGGCGAGGGTGTGCCGAAGAGCCTCGACGAAGTGGTGGCCGAAGCCGCCCGCCAGCTCGGTGCCCTCGTCGCCGCCTATTTCCGCCCCGAGCGCAGCTACGTCTCGCGGCCGCGCGTGCAGCTCTCGGCCCGTACCGGCGGACCCTACGACCATCTCGCCCGGGTCAAGGAATGGCAGGCCGGCGGCGACGACGAGGGGGAGGGCCCATGAGCGCACCGCCCCCGTCACCCGCCTCCTCGCCCGCCCCGGCGATTCCCGACGACACCCGCCTCGCCCAGTCGTGGGCGACCGACCCGCGCGCCTCGGCCTGGGTCTCGGCCAATGCCGGCTCCGGCAAGACCTACGTGCTGTCGCGCCGGGTGATCCGCCTGCTGCTCGCCGGCGCCGACCCGGGCTCGATCCTCTGCCTCACCTTCACCAAGGCCGCCGCCGCCGAGATGGCCAACCGGGTGTTCGACGTGCTCGGCGCCTGGGCGGTGTTGCCGGACGAGCGCCTCGCCGCCGAAGTCGCCGCCCTCGAAGGCCGCCGCCCGGACGCCGTCCGCCTCGCCCGGGCGCGGCGGCTGTTCGCCGAGGCGCTGGAGACCCCCGGCGGCCTCAAGATCCAGACCATCCACGGCTTCTGCGAAGCGCTGCTGCAGCGCTTCCCGGTCGAGGCCGGCATCGCCGGGCGCTTCGAGGTGCTCGACGAGCACAACGCGGCCGCCCGCCTGGAGGCCGCGATCGACGCGGTCGTGGTCGAGGCGGCGACGGCGCCGCAAAGCCCGCTCGGCGAGGCGCTCGCCCGCGTCCTCCACGACACCGCCGACGGCACCTTGCGCGACATGATCGAGGCCGTCGCCG